>JAISAH010000120.1 GCA_031266805.1 Gracilibacteraceae bacterium | reverse complement strand
GCGCCAAGCGCCAATCCATGATGAAAAGATACAGGAGCGTCAGAAGCGGTAGCGAGATCGCCTCCGCCGCGTCCGCGACGTGGTGGGCGATGAAGCCCTCGATGCTTTCCACATCGTCGGAGATGATTTTTTTCAACCCGCCCTGGCTTGTCCTTGCAAAAAAACCGGAGGGGATGCGCGCCAGCGGGATAACTTTTGAGCAGGCGACAAATTGCCATCCGGTGGCGGACGCGCTTTATCACGATTTTTGGCGGATAAAGGACGGGTTGCTTCCGGCCCTGCTATAAGGGCTCTAACGCCGTTGAACTGAATGCCGTCGTTCAAATTAAGTCAAACTCCACACCCCGGCTTTCTGCTGCTCGCGCCACATGCGGGCATAGAGGCCGTCCTCCCGCGTTGATCAGCGCGGCCGCGAAAGTGGCGGCGGTCAGCGCGTATATCCGGCCGGCGTCGATTTCGCCAAGGTTTCCGATATGGCGCACAACTTCGTGTATCACGCCGTAAATTGTAAAAAACGGAGCGAGCCTCGCCGCGGCCGCGAGTACGGAGAGTATAGCCGCCGCGATAAGCTGATTTTTGTATCCGCCCGCCAGTTCCAAAAGACGCGCAAACCCTGTTTTTTGTGTTTTTTGTTTTTCATC
Organism: Gracilibacteraceae bacterium; assembly: GCA_031266805.1. Classification (GTDB taxonomy): domain Bacteria; phylum Bacillota; class Desulfitobacteriia; order Desulfitobacteriales; family Syntrophobotulaceae; genus JAIRRL01. Next base: position 86,142 of record JAISAH010000120.1, on the reverse strand, counting down.
GTTCATTTACGATTGCCTTCCTTTTCTTTTGTGTGTTTGATAATACAGGAGAGAGTCTCCGGGCTGATAATATGCTCAAGAAAGCTCGCGTCAACGATGGCGGTCCGTTCGTCAACGCCGAGCGTTTCCGTTAATAAATTCTTGACGGCGTAAAAGCGGAGATCAATCTCGGCCGCCCGGCGACGGCCCTCCGGGGTTAAGCGCACTTGCATGTTTTCGGTTCTTTCCACGAGATTTTTTTGCTGTAACTCTTTGATCATGCGGCTTACGCTAGGCTTGGAAACACCCAACGCGGCGGCGACGTCCAATGATCGCACGCCGTCTCCCTGCCGGCTCAATGTGTAGACGGCCTTGATGTAATTTTCTTTCGCCGGTGTCAGCTCAATCATGTGAACCTCCCTCCGCTATGGCGCGGCAGCGCTCTATTATAGTATAGCAACTATACTATAATACGATAACGAGGCGCCGAGGGATGAAATTTTGCAGTGGTCGCCCGAGAACCCTTTAATTAAGAAGATTCGCTGTTCGTCACGCCGTTCATCATGGTATCCAAAAAGCGCAGGATGGTTTGGATGTCTTTTTCTCCGAGTTTGTCAATATATTCTATTACGCCGGCGCTCATGCGCTCATGATGGCGCTTGTGTCCGGCGACGGCTCGCTCGCCAAGCTCCGTCAGCCGAAAATACACTTCTTTCTTGTTGCCGGGCAATTGGTAACTCTCAATTAACGCCTTATCAATCAGTTTCTTGGCGATTTGCGCCACCGCGCCCTTTGTTATCCCCAGCCGTTTCGCGAGTTCCTGCCCGTTGTTCCCCTCATGCAGATGAATTGTGTCCAGAAGATGGACCTCCGAATGATACAGCGGAAAACCGATGCCATAATCCCGCGCCTCTTTCTTCTCGGCATTGAGTACAGTCACCGTTTTATTCAGCTTTTCCGCGAGCATGAGCGCCGCTTTTCGATTCATTTATCCGCCCCCCGCTTATAATTAACAATTATATAGCGGCTAAACGACGCTGTCAATGAGACACTCGGTTGGCGCTTTCGCTTTTTCCCATGGCCATGGCGGCGAATGCCCCTTCGCCGATTTCGGCGACGGTGTAAGCGGCGCCGTCAAAATCTACCGTGTCGGGGATCATAAGCAGGCCTGACGGCGGATTGCTTCCGTCAATGCCAATGACGACCGCTTTTTCATCCCCCAAGTCGCCGTAGATCAGGCCGTCATACGAGCCGAGCACGCCTCCCGTGTCCGTCTCCGCAGCGACAGCCGCCGTAAACGAGAAAGCAAGAATAACGGCCAGAGCAACGAACATGAACAGTGTTTTACGCAATAATTTTACTTGCACTGAGGATCCTCCTTATTAGCATACGCTTACTTATTGAGCCCAGAGTACCGTTAGAATTTGCCCTCCTTATCTTCGGCGGTCAGAAAAAGCAATCATTGCCTGCATCAATTCCTTCATCCGAACGGCGAACATTATTGACGCCATTTAGTATACACGCTAAACAAAGTCTTGTCAATATAGTTTAGCATGTATACTGTGCGTTTTCTAAAATCATCCCTCCCTGACATCTTTCCGCCGACAATTTTCCTCGCTTTTTGGCAAATTTTCTTGACAAGCCGCTTTTGTTTGTGGTAAATTTAGCTGTGCAACAGTGCAGCTTATTGAGATATGTCTTCATCAGTATAAACGGGAGGTGTTGACAGTGCGCGTAGCGATTACGCTCGCTTGTACGGAGTGCAAGAATAGAAATTATCAGTCGATGAAAAATAAGAAAAACGACCCGGATCGTCTGGAAATCAAAAAGTTTTGTAAAACTTGCCGGACCCACACTGTACACAAGGAAACAAAGTAAATCCTGCTGTCGCGGCTGCGGAGCGTCAAACACGCTCCGTTATTTTGGAAATTAGGATGTGAAACAATGGCAATGAACAAAGCGGCGGACGCGGCGAGCGAGACGGAAAAACCCGCGGGCGCCGCAGTCGCTGTTGACAAAAACAGAAAAATCCCTTTGAAAAAGGCGGCCGACTCGGCTAAAGTTCCTGCCAAGACCGTCAAGGCCAAACCGGCAAAAGCGCAGAAACAGAATAAAAAAGGGCTTTTTCAGCGGATCGGTCAATATTTTAAGGAAGTGGCCGGCGAACTGAAAAAAGTGCATTGGCCGACGCGTCACGAACTGCTGACTTACACGGGAGTGGTTCTGGCCTCGGTAGGAATACTGGCCGTCCTCACCTGGGTGGTGGACAGCGGCTTGTCGTATGTGCTGATCGAACTGCTTGGGAGATGACCATGGGAAAAAATTGGTTTGTCATCCATACTTACTCCGGATACGAGAATAAAGTCAAAGCCAATCTGGAAAAAAGAGTCGAGTCCATGAACATGGAGGAAAAGATTTTTCGCGTTCTCGTGCCAATGGAAGACGAGATAGAGATTCGCGACGGCAAGAAAAAGATGACCAAGCGTAAAATCTTTCCCGGCTACGTATTGGTAGAGATGAATATGACTGACGATTCGTGGTATGTAGTGCGCAACACGCCCGGCGTCACCGGGTTTGTCGGCAGCGGAAACAAGCCGATCCCGCTTTTGCATGAAGAAGTGGAATCTATATTGCATCAGATGGGCATTGAAAAACCCAAGGCCCGGATCAATGTGAAAATCGGTCAGGCCGTGCGGGTGATATCAGGCCCGTTTCGCGAATTTGTCGGCGTCGTCCAGGATATAATCGAAGAAAAACAAAAAATAAGGGTGGCCGTTTCCATGTTCGGGCGGGAAACTCCGGTAGAACTGGAATTTGGTCAGGTGGAAAAACTGGACTGACATGACTGACGCGACCGGCGTGAAAGGAGGTGAAAGCATTGGCGAAAAAAGTTATCGGCATGGTGAAGTTGGCCATTCAGGCGGGCAAAGCGAATCCGGCCCCGCCGATCGGCCCGGCTCTCGGCCAGCACAGCGTGAATATCATGGGGTTTTGCAAGGAATATAACGAGCGGACCAAAGATCAGGTGGGCCTGGTCATTCCGGTGGTGATCACGATTTATGAAGACAGATCGTACACATTTATCACCAAAACGCCTCCGGCGCCCATACTCCTGAAAAAAGCCGCCGGCGTGGAATCCGGGTCGGCCGTGCCGAATAAAGAAAAAGCGGGCAGTGTGAGCGCGGAGAAAGTACGGGAAATCGCGGAACTGAAAATGAAAGATATGAACGCGGCGAGTTTGGAAGCAGCCGCGCGCATGATCGAAGGGACCGCCCGCAGTATGGGGATCGAGATCACAGCTTGAAAGACCGAGTGGGAGAATGAATATTCGCTGACCACAGGGAGGTAAACATGCCTAAAAGAGGAAAAAAATACCAGGATACGATCAAATCTTATGACGCCCAGGCCTTGCATGAACCGGCGGAAGCGTTTGCGACGGTGAAAAATAACGCCAAGGCCAAATTTGACGAGACAGTAGAAGTCGCTTTCCGTCTCGGTATCGACACAAGACACGCCGATCAGCAAATTCGCGGCGCTGTCGTCCTGCCGAACGGAACGGGCAAAACCAGATCCGTACTCGTGTTCGCCAAAGGCGAAAAAGCGAAGGAAGCGGAAGCGGCCGGCGCGGAATTTGTGGGTGCCGAAGATATGGCCGAAAAAATTCAGGGCGGATGGTTTGATTTTGACGTGGCCATCGCGACGCCGGATATGATGGGCATGGTCGGTAAACTAGGCCGCTTGCTCGGGCCGAAAGGTCTGATGCCCAACCCCAAGACCGGAACCGTGACCTTTGACGTGACGCGGGCCGTGGGCGAAGTCAAGGCCGGCAAAGTGGAATACCGGGCGGACAAAGCCGGCATCATCCATGTGCCGCTGGGCAAGGTCTCTTTTGCGGAAGAAAAACTCATCGAGAACTACCGCACTATCGCGGAAGTGGTGGTGAAGGCCAAACCGCCGGCGGCCAAGGGACAGTATATTCAGAGCGTAACGGTGAGTTCCTCCATGAGCCCGGGCGTAAAAATCAATCCGTTGAAAACGCTGGGCTAACGGCGGATTTGATTACAATCGCCCTTTAATTAAAAAAGGAATAATACTAAGCCGCTGTAGACAGCAGGAGCGTTTTGCTTAATATCCTGCCGAGGCTGGGCTGTTGGCATATATGATCGCCTAAAGCCTTTGCGTCGCAGCAAAGGCTTTGTCATTACCTTGGAAAGGAGGTAATATTGTGCCTGATTACACGGAAAAACAGAAGGTCGTCGAAGAAATAAAGGGGAAGCTCAGAGCAGCCAAGGGCGTCGTGCTGGCTGATTATCGCGGTCTGACGGTGGCCGAGGTCACGGAACTTCGCAATCAGCTTCGCGCGGCCGGGATTGAGTACCGGGTCCTGAAAAACACGATGATCCGGCGCGCGGCTCAGGAAATTGAACTGGAAGGCATGGATCCTTATCTGGAAGGGCCTACTGCCGTGGCTTTCGCGGCTGACCCGGTGGCGCCGGCCAAAATTTTAGTCGAATACAGCCGCAAGATCAAAGCTTTTGACGTCAAAGCCGGCGTCCTGGAAAACCAGGTGATCGACGCGGAAGGAGTGCGCCGTCTGGCGGAACTGCCGTCGCGGGAAGTCCTGCTCGCGCGGACACTGGGCGGGATCAGCGCGCCGCTGCAGGGTATGGTCAATGTTTTGCAGGCCCCGCTCCGGCAGTTGGCCTACGCGTTGGAAGATTTGCGCAAAACAAAAGAATCAGCGGCATAATGCCGGATGTGTACCGGATTTCTTTATTAATAATAAAATTCAGGAGGACTACCCATGTCGAAAATAACGGATGTATTGGAAATCGTCAAAGGAATGACAGTATTGGAACTGGCGGAACTTGTCAAGGCGTTTGAGGAAGAGTTCGGCGTAAGCGCGGCCGCTCCCGCCGTAGCCGTAGCCGCCGCTCCCGCCGCCGCGGCCGGCCCCGCCGCCGAGGAAGAACAGACTGAGTTTGACGTGGTGCTGACGAACATCGGTCAGGCTAAGATCAATGTTATCAAGGCGGTAAAAGATATCGCCGGCATAGGGCTCAAGGAAGCGAAAGAGCTCGTGGACAACTCGCCAAAAGCGGTGAAAGAGAAAGTCACCCGCGACGAGGCCGAAGCGATCAAAGCCAAATTAGAAGAAGCCGGGGCGACCGCGGAAATTAAATAGGGACTGTTTGGAAATAAAGTGGTCAGTTGACGACGGAATTTCGCGTCCTGGGAAGACGCCAGGTTTCGTTAATACTGGTGGTATTCGCGGAACCTGGCAACGCAGTCAGGGCGCGAAAGATCAAGTCAAATGGCTGCTTTATTTTCAAACAGTTCCATAGTCACTGAATCGGATTTTTCGCTGAAAAAAACTAAAAAGTCAAAAAGTCACGTTAAGTGGCTTTTTTTTTCTTTATCTCTTGTTTTTTTGCGCGACTTTTCGTACAATAAGCATAAGGACACGTTGAACAATCGTGTTTCTAAACATGGCTATCGCTGAACAGAAGAAAGGTTGGAAAAAAATGAGAAATATGAAGGTTTCACCCCGGCTTATCACTACATTTTCGCTGATTGCCCTATTGGGGCTCGTCGTGGGTGTTTTTGGCATCGTAGGCATGACTAAGTTGAACAGCGAAATAGACGCTATGTATAAAAACGACTTGCAGGTTATGGACGCGATCGCTCTGACGCGGGCCAATTATCAGACTTTGCGCGCCGAGGTCTACCGCTCCGCTTATCTTTACGGCGACGCTTCCACCATTGAGGAGAGCGTCTCAGGCATCCAGACGGCGGCGGACGACGTGGAACAAGGCGTCGCCGACTGGCGGGAAAAACTGGTCTCCGGCAATCAGGACGCGGTGAATAAGTACGCCGCGATCTGGAGCAATTATAAACAGAACCTGCCTGACTACTACGCGGCGCTGCGCGGGCAGAACAACGATCTTATTTACACGGAACTGTCCGAGATGAAAAATTTGGTGGACGATTTGATAGCGGCGGGCAGAGAAGCCAATGACACGGCGCGGGACAACGCCGCGGATAGAAATGTCCAGACAGATGATCTGACCGGCAAACTGCTCTTGGCTCAATGTGTTATTATCGTGTTGGGGCTTGTCGTGGCTGTGACGCTGGCCGTCTACATCGCCAGGATTATCAGCAGGCCGCTGAAACTGATGATGAGTTTCCTGCAGCAGGTGGGAGAGAGCGGCAACCTGGAATTTACAGAGAAAGAATGGCGCGAAATGCGCGCGGCGATGGTTTACAAGGACGAAATCGGCATGTCGCTCGCGGCCTTTGTTAAAATGCTCGAACAATTTGTTTATTACGGCCAATGCCTTGCCACTGTCGCGGCGCGCGATATGACCGTTAAGGTCAATGTTCTGAGTGAAAAAGACACTTGCGGCGAAGCGCTCAGGCAAATGTTGAATAACTTGAATGACAGTTTCGGTGAAGTCAATATATCGGCTTCTCAAGTATCCTCCGGCGCGGAACAGGTGGCGCAGGCTTCGCAAAATCTCGCAATCGGCGCCAGCGAGCAGGCCGCGACCATCGAGGAATTTTCCGCCACCGTGACCGAGATTCAGGGCATGGCGGACGAAAACACCAAAACATCGACGGCCACGCTGAGCGACGTGCAGGACGCCGGTCGGCTGATGGACGAATGCACGGCGGAAATGGACAACATGCTGCGCGCCATGCAGGATATAGATGAAAAATCGCAAAGCATTTCCCGCGTAATCAAAGTGATCGACGATATCGCTTTCCAGACTAATATTCTGGCGCTGAACGCCGCGGTGGAGGCGGCCCGGGCCGGGCAGCACGGCAAAGGCTTCGCGGTCGTGGCTGATGAAGTCCGCAGTCTCGCGTCCAAATCAGCCGACGCGGCCAAGGAAACGGCGGCTTTGATCGAAAGCAGCTCGCAGAGCGTGGAGATGGGCAACAATATCGTGGAAAAAGTGAACGGCAGTCTGAGGGCGGTTGGGGAAATCTCCATCAAAAATTCCTCCTCCATTGAAACTTTATACAATTCCTCCCGCCGGCAAAGCGACGCGATGGCGGAAGTGACAGTGGCGATAACTCAGCTTTCCGGCGTGGTGCAGTCCAATTCAGCCACATCGGAACAGACGGCGGCCTCGGCTCAGGAAATGTCTTCGCAGGCGTCGCTGCTCAACGACGTCGTCGCGCGGTTTAAACTGCGGGAGACTTCGCTGGACTGACGGCTTTCAGCGCAGTTTCGCCGACCAGAAACCGCCGCGCATATTTTTCGGCTCATCAAAAAACACGAAGGCGTGGGGACAGGAGGAATCGATCAGGCGCTCCAATTCTTTCTGACGCGAGCGTTTCGCCAGAACCATCATAATGAGGCGGGGCCCGTCGCGGCCTTCTCCGATCCAGCTTGTCACGCCAAAACGGTGCTGCCGCAGCAGATTTGTTAATTCTGATTCCGCCGAATTTATGATCACATGCGCCGTGACGTATCCCAGCGCCATTTTTTCCTCGATGAAACACCCGATATAAACTCCCGCTCCATAACCGCCGCAGTAAGCTATGAGATTCCAGGGGCTGTTCAGATTGCTCAAAATAACGCTCAACCCGGAAATGTAGATGAAAACTTCCACTACGGACAATAAGGCCGCCCGTTTTCGCATGCCTTTTATCATAAGAATCATGCGGATGGTCGTCGCCGCCACATACAGGATATTTATCCCCACGATAAAAAGGATCAATTTCCACGCAACAGTCATATCGCCGGCCCTCCTGATGAATGGGATCACGCTTTCAGTATAGCACATCCGCCGGATTTGCCGCAACAGAAAATCAGTGCTTCTCAAAGCGCGGACGCAATTGGAGGGAGGCGGGTTCATGGAGATCAAACATCTGGAGTGGTTTCTGGAGGTGGCCCGATACCGCAGTTTCAGCAAAGCGGCCGCTATGCTGCATATCTCGCAGCCTTCGATCAGCAAAGCGGTCAGGGATCTGGAAGAAGAACTGGGGAAAACACTGTTTTATCGCTCCACGCGGCGGATCCAACTGACAGACGCGGGAGAATCGCTCCTGACGGAAGCGCGGCGGATAGTCGCCGCTTTCCATGATATCCACGCGGAGATGGAAGGCCTGGAATCTTTGCGGACGGGAGCTATCCACATCGGATTGCCCCCTATCACGGCTGTCACCGCTTTTGCGCGCTCTCTCGGCGATTTTCACGCTCTTCGCCCGAAGATACGCATCCATCTGTACGAATACGGGCCCAAGCGCATTGAGACGGCTCTAGCGGAAGGCCTGCTGGATCTGGGCATTTTCACGCCGGAAAATGAGTCGGTTTTTGACTGGCTCTGGTTTGAAAAAGACCCTCATCACCTGATCATGGCGCCGGGACATCCGCTGGCCGCCCATAGGGCGGTCGGATTCCGCGATTTACACGAACAGCCGCTTCTGATCTATACCGCCGAATACAAACTGCATGACGCCATTTTGGAACGCTGCCGTCTGGCCGGCGCCGTTCCGGAGATCGTTTTGGAGACCGCGCAGCTGGAGATGATGAAACAGTTTGTCCGAGCCGGTCTGGGGGTTGCGCTGCTGCCGGCCAAAATCAGCGGCGGATTGGAAGGTTTTCTGAGCAGACCGCTGAGTGACGAGCCGCTCTATCTGGAATTAGCGCTGACATGGCGTAAAGACCGCTACCTTTCTCACGCCGTTTCCTCTTTTCTGGATTTTTTCCGGACCGTTATCGCGCCGCGTTCCGGCTAATCAGTGTCTCCTTATTTATGCCTGCTATGAATAAGCCTTATCGATATTTGATATTGGACTTTGGCGGGAAAGGCCTTTATAATGGGAAACACAAGCGCTTGATGGAACGGAGACTCCTTTCGGCAGTGATAACCGACGCCTGATGATTGAAAAATGATCAAAAAGAGAGGGAAAAAGGAAAATGAGTAAGGTTTTTGTGAGCGTTAATGTGGACGAGATGGAATGGGAAGAAGCGCCAAACGCCAAAGTGGGGCGCAGCATGTTTAAAAAAGAGTTGGTGAAAGACGACGACACAGGCATGATGGTTCGCGTGACTAAGTATCCGGCGGGTTTTACCAATCCCAAGCATGATCATCCGCATGCGCATGGCATGTATGTACTCAAAGGGACGCTTCGCACTTCGCAGGGCGATTTTAAGCCGGGTTCATTCATCTGGTTTCCCGAAGGGGAGGTCATGTGGCACGGCGCGAGTGAAAACGAGGACGTGGAGTTCATTTTCATTACAAACAAACCGTTTGTTATAAATTATTTATAATCTACCAGTTCCATTCTCTCCCGTCATTCTGGGCTCGTCCTAGAATCCAAAAAAATGGCAGGATGGACAAATGGAACCACGGCTAGCTAAGGGTAATAGGCCGTCAGAAATATGCCGCCGGAGCGCAATTCTCTGGCGGCTTTTTCGCGCGGCACTCTGGCTAACGCCCGCGCGCCAGCAATTTTTTCAATTTCCCGGAATAAATATTTTCCGCCAGCCGCCAAAGGCGGTATGCTCCGGGCCGGTATACCAAATCCCACTCGCCGGTGAATTCCGTGAAGACGCCGCCCCAGCCTTTTTTGAAGCGATACAGCCCGTAGAGCGGGTTATCCTCCGACAGATCGCCCGAGACGCCGCGAAAATCATACAGCGTGCAACCGAGAGAGCGGGCCCAGCGGATCATCTCCCACTGGATCAGGTAATTCGGCATCACATCGCGCCAGACTCCGGCGGAAGCGCCGTATACATACCAGGCTTTGGCGCCGGCGCGGAAAGCGAAAGTTCCCGCGACGACCCGGCCGTCGTAACGGGCGAGAAAAAGTTCTCCGTACCCGGCCGGCACGAGAGTGTCGTATAAGTCGGCAAAATAGCTGAAATCGCGCACCAGAAAATTATCCCGCTCCGTCGTTTCCCGCAGCACGGCGTAAAAATCCGGCAGTTCCTCCCGCGTGCCGCGCGTGATCACCACCCCTTTTTTCACGGCCAGACGGATATTGTAGCGCGTTTTTTGCCGCATGGCGGCCAGCAACTCTTCTTCTGTCGGCCGGATGTCCAGACGGAAAACAAATTTGGGCTGGACACCCTCGAAATTTTTTCCTTTGTCAAGCCGGTGAAAACCGCCGGCGCGAAGAAAACGCTCGAAATCCTCGTCCCGGGCCGGGATGTCCGGGTCGATCTTCAGCAAGATCGCGCCGCGGTCACGGGCTAAACGCCCGACAGCCTCCAACAGCTCCCCAAGCAGGGCTTCGTCGCGCGGATCGGCTACCGGGCCGCGCGGGCAGTAAAAAATCGGAGAGCCGACGACCGGCAAGCGCCGTTCCAGCACGGTAGCCGCCGCCGCAGTTTCGCCCGCTCGCGACAAGGTGAGCCGCCAGGGACGCCAGCCGGTGCGGCTTTTGATCTCGCCCCACTCCCAAAGCTGCATGGCGTGTCCTTGGGGATGCGCGCAGACAAAAGCGTTGAATCCCGCCTTGTCAGTTTCGTCGGTCAGCCATTTTATCGTGTATGGCAATTACTGATCCTCAAAATTTAATTGTTTTTCCGTCTCGGCGTCCGTCGCCTCCAATATCGCTCGGACAAAGGCGTGAAACAGCGGATGCGGCCGATCCGGCCGGGACTTGAATTCCGGGTGAAACTGAGAGGCCACAAAAAACGGATGTTCCGGCAGCTCGATTATTTCAATCAGCCGCGTGTCAGGCGTCGTGCCGGCGTACCGCAGCCCTTTGCTTTCAAACAATTTGCGAAAATCGTTGTTCATCTCATAGCGGTGGCGGTGACGCTCCAAAATCAGCTCCCGGTTCTCGTAGAGCTCCGCCGCGCGCGTATCCGGCACAAGCCGGACAGGCGAGGCGCCCAGCCGCATGGTGCCGCCGAGGTTGGCCATTCCTTTTTGCTCCGGCAGCAAATCGATGACCGGATACGGCGTCCCGGCGTCAAACTCCGTGCTGTTCGCCTCCGGCAAACCGCAGACATTGCGGGCGAACTCGATCAGGGCGCACTGCATACCGAGACAAATGCCGAGGTAGGGGACCTTATTCTCTCTGGCATAGCGGATAGCTTTCAGTTTGCCTTCGATCCCCCGGTTGCCGAACCCGCCCGGCACGAGGATGCCGTTTACCCGGCGGAATATTTCGCCCAGATCCACTCCCGGCGCTTCCAGTTCCTCCGCGTCCACCCAGCGGACGCGCGCGCCCAGCCCGAGCCGCGTGCCGGCGTGGCGCAGAGCCTCCGCCACGCTCAGATAGGCGTCCGGCAAAGAGACATATTTACCGACGACCGCGATTTGCGTCTCACGGCAGGGTTTTTTTATCTTCTCTACCATGCGGGCCCATTCCGAGAGGTCGGCTCCCGGCGCCGTAAGGCCCAGGCGGCGCAGGACATGGTCGTCCATATTTTCTTTTTGAATAATCAGCGGCACCTCGTAAATGGTTTCGGCGGTGGGCAGGCTGATGATGGCTTCCTGCTCCAAATCGCAGAGCAAGGCCATTTTTTCTTTCAAATCCGCGGCAATGGGGAGTTCCGCCCGGCAGACGAGCACGTCGGGCTGGATGCCGATACCGCGCAGTTCCTTCACGGAATGCTGAGTCGGTTTGGTTTTGACCTCGCCTGTCGCGGAAAGGCCCGGCAAAAGGGTGACGTGGATATAGCAGACGTTGTCCCGGCCGCGGTCGCCGCGCACCTGCCGGATAGCTTCCAGAAAAGGCTGTGACTCAATGTCGCCGACGGTGCCGCCGATCTCCGTGATCACAATGTCCGGCTGGTGCTGTTCCGCCAGCCGGTAAATATTATCCTTGATCTCGTTGGTGATGTGAGGGATGACTTGCACCGTGCCGCCGAGATAGTCGCCGCGCCGCTCTTTGGTGATGACCGACCAGTAAATTTTTCCGGTGGTCACGCTGCTGTTTTTCGTCAGCGGCACATCGATAAAACGCTCGTAGTGGCCGAGATCGAGGTCGGTTTCCGCGCCGTCGTCCGTGACAAAAACCTCGCCGTGCTGATACGGGCTCATCGTGCCCGGATCGACGTTGATATAGGGGTCAAATTTTTGGATAGCCACGCTCAGTCCCCTGTTTTTCAGCAAACAACCCAGAGAAGCCGCTGTAATGCCTTTGCCGAGCGAACTGACCACTCCGCCGGTCACAAAGATAAATTTAGCCATTTTCCTACCTTACATGCTTTCCGGGGCTGTCACGCCCAATATCGCCAGCGCGTTGGCGATTACCCGGCGTGCGCCCCAAACCAGCGCCAGGCGCGCCGCCCGTAAATCTTCGTTTTCCGCCTGCAGCACGCGGCAGCTGTTGTTAAAACTGTGGTACAGGCCCGCCAGTTCGATGAGATAACCCGTCAAGCGGTGCGGTTCCGTCCGCTCGGCGGCGACAGCGACCACTTCCGGCCACAGCGCCAGCTGCCGCAACAGATCCGTTTCCCACTGATTGGACAGCAGGGCGAGAACGGCGGGCGGCGGCGCCTGTTCCGTCGCCAGACCGAGAGCCAGAGCGCGGCGGATGATGCTGCACAGGCGGGCGTGGGCGTATTGCACATAGAAAACAGGATTGTCCGCCGACTCTTTTTTGGCCAGATCAATGTCAAAATCGACCGTGGAATCGGGGGCCCGCATGAGGAAAAAGAAACGGGCGGCGTCGCGGCCCACCTCGGCGACGAGTTCCCGTAAAGTGACGTACCGGCCGGAGCGTTTAGACATTTTAACCACTTCGCCGTCTTCGATCAGGCGGACTAACTGCATGAGAATGACTTGGAAAGCGCCGGGCTCCAGACCCAAAGCGCCGAGCGCCGCCCGCATCCGCGCCACGTGGCCGTGATGGTCGGCGCCCCAGACGTTTATCAGCCGCGTAAAGCCGCGGGCGAATTTATGGCGGTGGTAGGCGATGTCGGCGGCAAAATACGTGGGAGTGCCATCCGAGCGGATCATGACTTCGTCTTTCTCCTCGCCCAGAGCCGCGCCTTTAAGCCAGAGCGCTCCTTCCCGCCGGGCGGTGTGCCCGCCTTCCGTCAGCGCCGCCAGAGTATCCCGCACATAACCGGAGGTATGCAGAGATTTCTCGCTGAACCACACGTCGTAGTTCACGCCGAAATCAGACAGATCCCGCCGCATAGCGGCGATTTTTTCTGTCAGGGCATAGGCGGTCAGCGCCTCACGCCGGTCAGCCGCGTCCATATCCAGGTAAATTTCGCCGTCCCGGGCGATGATATCCCGCACCGTCTCCGTGATGTCCTCGCCGTGATAGCCGTTTTCCGGGACCTGCCCCTCGCGGCCCATCAGCTGGAAATATCTGGCTTCGAGAGACAGCGCCAGATTGTGGATCTGGTTTCCCGTATCATTGATATAAAATTCCCGCTCCGCCTCATAGCCGGCGAAAGAGAGCAGCGCGGCCAAACTGTCGCCCAAAGCCGCGCCGCGCGCGTTACCCATATGCAGCAGCCCGGTCGGATTCGCGCTGACGAATTCCACCTGCACTTTTTGCCCGCGGCCCATATCGGAAGCGCCGTAACGCGGCCCGGCCGCGAAGATTTCCGGTAAAACGCCGGTCAGCCACGCCGGATCAAGGCGCAGATTGATAAAACCGGGGCCGGCGACCCTCGTTTCCGCTATCCAGGCGCCTTCCGGACGCAAATAGCGCAATATGATCTCCGCGACGGTCCGCGGCGCTTTGCGCGTCTCTTTGGCCAGCAGCATGGCCGCGTTCACAGCCAGATCGCCGTGAGCGCGTTCGCGCGGTTCTTCCAGAGCAAAAGACGGCGGCGCCGCGAAATCCAGTTCTCCCGCCGCCCGAGCGGCCAGCAGCGCTTCGGTGAAACGCTCGTGTATGTTTTGACGCAATTCTCTGTATATACTCATGCAAACTCCCCACGGAAAAAGACCTTCCGGCGAGGAAGATCTTTACTGGAATCGTCAGTCGGGGTCTCGGTTATTTTTTCCGGCGATTTTTGCGGGCCCGGCTGCGGCAGTGGCCCGCGCACAACAGCCCCAAACCGAAAGTAATCCCGCCCGCCACCGCCGGATGGGTACATACCCATTCTTTCGCTTTGCCGGCGGATTCCGCGCATTGACCGACCAGAGACTCCGCGTTTTTCTTCGGATCGTCCATAAACCGCAGCGCTTTCTCTCCCAGCGCTTTTGCCGCGAAACCGCAGATCTCCAGCGCTAAACCGCCGACCACCACCGCGCCTTCAGCCAGTTGTGTCACATTTGCCATAACCGTCCTCCTCTTCTCCGGGGATTCTTCTCTCTTATTATCATACCTGACTCCGCCCTGTTTGTCCACCCTTTACCCGCGGATAGGCGCGGATATTTTTTAGTATTATTCAATTTCGCTTTGGCCGCCGTCCATTCCTGCAAGCATAATTTGCTATGGACATTCGTGTTTCTATATTATACTGTTCTTGAGCGGCGGACGCTCGGAACGCCGAAGCGATTGAGACCGAGATCGGCTGAGGGCGAATAAGCAAAAAAATAGCGCTTTTTTTATAATTAATAATAAAAAAAGCACCGCATTACCACTTTGGTAGCGAAGCGGCAACACTTTAGCAACACACCTTATCTTAGAATAAGGCGAATAAATTCTTAAGCTTTATAATATATACGATTCGGGGATCAATACATCTGCCTTATATACATCGTATTTTTGCAGGTGAAATGAAGCGATAGGCGGGGAATGGATTCAAAAAATATAAAATTCATATTATGTCCTAAATAATAACAATTACGGAAAGGCAGTGGGCGCACATGAATTTTTTGGACAATCCGTCTCATTTAGTGATGGAAAAAACCATGGATGCTCTGTGGCAGCGGGCGCGCGTACAGTCGGAAAATATCGCTAACGCTACGACGCCGGGCTACAAGCGGAAGGTGGTCGATTTCGAGGAGGAGCTGCGGCGGCATGTCAGCGCCATGAGCGCGGCGGATTCGCGCGGAGACAAGATGCTGGCTATAAGCGAACTGCAGCCGCGCGTATATGAGGACAAGACCACCAATGTGAATGTGGACGGTAACAATGTGGAGCTTGACCAGGAGTTTCTGGAGATGACGGATACGCTGACGCAGTATCAGTATTTACAGCGTTTGCTCAGCGACGGCATGGCCCGGCTGCGTTACGCCATTACGGAAGGGAGAGGATAAAGAGTGGCTTTTTTGAGTTCTCTGGACATCGCCGGATCCGGACTGACCGCGCAGAAAACCCGTATCGACGTATTGACGCAAAATTTGGTCAACGCGGAAATCACCCGCACAGAAGCCGGCACGCCTTATAGGCGCAAAATAACGATTTTTCAGGAAAAACGAGGCGGGCATTTCGGCTCTTATCTGGGCCGGGCCTTGGGGGAATCGACGCCCGGCGTGAAGGTGGCGGCGGTGATCGAGGATGAGCGCCCGCTCAAACCGGTTTTTGACCCGGAGCATCCGGACGCGGATGAAAACGGCTATGTCTGGATGCCCAATGTGGACAAAGTGAAGGAAATGAGCGACATGCTCTCGGCGACGCGGGCTTATCAGGCGGATATCACCGCGGTCAACATCATCAAAACCATGGCTTCCCAGGCCCTGCAAATAGGCAAATAACGCGGCGAACCCGCGGCTGAAACGAGGATGAATGTATGAATGAAGTTTTTTTGAGTCAAAATTTCATCAACCCTCTGGAACAGTTTGCCGGCGCGGCACCGGACCGGCGGACGTCCGCCGCGGGCGCGGAGGGGCAGACGCCCTTTGCCGATATTTTTCGGGGATTGGTCGAGGCTGTTGACACGACGAACGCCATTGAGGAAGCGGCGGCGCTGGCCGCCGCGAGCGGCGACGCTGATCAGCTGCACGCGCTGACCATAGCGTCAGTCAAGGCAGATCTGGCTTTGCAATTGTTTGTCCAGCTCCGCAATAAAGCCCATGACGCTTATTCCGAGATCATGCGGATGGGTACCTGATTGGAGAGAGCATGAATTTCAAAAACCTGAGAGACAAATACTTGCAACCCGTACTCTCTTGGTGGCAGGCACTGGAAAGCAAACGCCGCCGGCGCCTCCTGATCGCGGCCGGTATCTTTATGGCCCTCGTCGTCGCCTTGGTGATTTTCCTGAATTACCAGCCTTATGTTAATTTATTCACAAACTTAAGCTCGGCCGAATCGTCGGAGATATTGTCGCGCCTGCAGGAAATGGGCGTCAGCGCCAAAATGGAATCCGGCGGCGCGATCCTCGTTCCGAAAAATCAAGAAGCAGCCCTTAAAATGAGCCTGGCGACGGAAGGTTATCCTAAGAGCGGGTTCAGTTATGATATTTATATCAATAATGTCGGAGCGATGACCACGGATTCCGATCGGCGCGCCTACCGGCTTTTTCAGCTGCAGGAGCGGATGCAGCAGGCTGTGCGCACGATCAGCGGCGTGACGGACGCGGTTGTGACTATATCGGAAAATACGGCCGGCTCGTCCGTTTTGACGAGTTCGCAGACCCCGGCTTCCGCCAGCGTACTCGTGACCATGCTGGGAAGCGAGGATCTGACGGCCGCTCAGGTGAACGGCATCAAGCAGTTGGTGGCCAAAGGCGTGCAGGGCATGAGTAAAGAGGATGTCGCCGTGATCAACAGCGTCAGCGGCAACGAGATGGGCGCCAGCGCCGACAGCGTCAGCGGCCGGGCTACGGATAAAATGGAAATAGAAAAACAGATCGACACGACAATTGAAACTAAAGTGCGCGATATCCTCCGGCCTTTGCTCGGCGAGGGATATGCCACAGTAGTGGCTACTTCGCGCGTCAGCACCGACGCCGGCGTCGTGCAGTCCGTTACTTATACGCCGATGAACGAAGACAGCACCACCGGCGTGACTGCCGGCGAGGAACATTATCTGGAAGGCCGGAACCAAGAGATACTGGCCTCCGGCGCGCCGGGCGCGGAGACGAACGCGGATGTGCCTACCTATGAGGAATTGATGAATGGGGAAGAAGGCGGCTATTTCGTCAATAAATACGACTATGACTATTATGTCAATGAGCGCAAGGAGCAGGTAGAACGTTCCGACGTGGTGATCGAGAGCATCGGCGTCAGCGTGGTCATTTTCTCAGACGTGCTGACCGAGATCGACCGGGTGGAACTCACATCTTTGGTCGCCCGCACGGCGAACGTGCCGGAAGACGACGTGTTCATCATGATGCGGGAATACTCGACGCCGCCGCCGGCGCCATCCGCGGTGGAATATCTGCGCACTAACTGGTGGATCGCCGCCGCAGCCGCAGCCGCTTTCCTCATAGTCGCCGTTATTATCGCCATCCTCATCATCAGGCGGAGACAGCGCCGGACTATGGAAGAATTCGAACGGGCGGCGCAGGAAGAAGAAGCGGCCCGGACGCGCGCCGAGACGGAGATCCCGATTCCGGAAGAAAGCCAGCAGCAGAAACTTTCGCGGCAAATCAAGAGTTTTGCCGACGAACATCCGGAAATCGCGGCTCAGCTTATCCGGAGCTGGATGAAAGGAGACGAGTGACATGGCGGTCATGAATAAAGAATATATGGGACTTTCCGGCTCGCAAAAAGCCGCGGCCGTCATGATCTCCCTTGGCGCGGAAACGGCGTCGAGCATTTATAAAAACCTGCGGGAAAACGAGGTGGAACAGGTCACCTATGAGATCGCCCGGTTGAAAAACCTTTCCGCCGAGACATTTGAAAATATTTTGCAGGATTTTTACGGCATTTGCCTTGCCCAGCAGATCATCGCCGAAGGCGGACTGGACTACGCGCGGGAGGTCTTGGAAAAAGCTTTCGGCGCGCCGATGGCCACGCAGTTTTTGGAAAAGGTGACGAAATCATTGCATACCAAAGCTTTTGAATTTATCCGCAAAGCGGATTACAAAAACCTCATGGCCATCATTCAGAACGAGCATCCGCAGACGATCGCCCTCATACTTTCCTACGCGCGTTCCGATCAGGCTTCCACCATCCTAGCCGAGCTGCCCAACACGACCAAGATCGAAGTGGTGGAACGCATCGCCAAAATGGACCGCACTTCGCCGGAAGTGATCAAAGAAGTGGAAAAAACGCTGGAACGCAAATTCTCATCTATCGTCTCCACTGATTTCACCGAGTTGGGCGGCGTGGATTATATCGCGGAGATCATGAACGATATGGACCGGGGCAGCGAGAAATACATTTTCGACGAACTGGCCAAAAAAGACGCCAAACTGACGGAAGAGATCCGCAAGCGCATGTTTGTGTTCGAGGATATCATCAATTTGCAGCCGCGTGATATTCAGCGGGCACTGCGCGAAATCGACGCCGCCGATCTGTCCCGCGCGCTCAAAGGGGCTTCGCCGGAGGTGCAGGAAGTATTCTTCTCGAATCTGTCCAAGCGTATGAGCGAGACGGTGCGTTCCGATATGGAAGACACGGTCGTGCGCATGAGAGAAATGGAAGAGGCGCAGCAGAAGATCGTCGCCATATTCCGTCAATTGGAAGAGCAGGGACAAATTACCATCGCCAAGGGCGGGGGAGATGATATTGTTGGCTAATGTCATTAAATCCGGTTATGTAAACCTGGGTGAGAGCTACGAGCTGGACCCGGAAATATTTAAGCCCAGTTTAGAAATCGCGGAGACGGACGAAAGAGAAACAGAAGCGATGGCTTTTTCCCGCCAGCTGATCATGGAGGCTCGCCAGCAGGCCGGGCGGATCAAGCAGGAAGCGATGGATTCCGCCCATAAGACCTTGGCGGCGGCGGCGCAGGAGCGCGAACGGCTTTTGGCCGAAGCGGAAAAATCCGCGCGGGAGCGGGGCTACGCCGAAGGGTATGACGCGGGCTACGCCAAAGGATATAAAGAGGCGCGCGAGTCGCAGCGGGAAATCGCGACGGCGCTGACGGAAGCTTTTTCCGCGCTGGAAAACGAATGGGAGCGGCATTTGAGCGAAAGTCTCGATGATTTGAAATATCTGGCGCTGGAAGTGGCGGAGAAGATCGTCGGCCGTGAGATCGCCGTCGACCGCGATATTTATTTTGGCATGATAGACGAAGCCCTGCGCGCTTTCCGCGATTATGACTGGGTCGACGTCTGTTTCTCGGCCGAGGACGAGGAATTGGCGGCGCGGGTGGAAAAAAAGCTGGCGGAGCGCGTTACGGCGGGCAATAAGTTTGTCAAGATCCGTCTGCTGAAGGAATTGCCGCCCGCGGCCTGTATCGTGGAAACGAACGCCGGGGCGGTAGACGTCACTCCCGGCGTGCAATTACAGCAAATATCCCGATTACTGGAAGAGCAGGTGTCATGATGGCGACCAGCACCTTGCCGCGTTACCGGCAAAAACTGAAAAATTACGACTCGTTCAAATACATGGGAGTGGTGGATCGGGTCGCCGGCCTGTTGATCCAGTCCATCGGACCGGAAGCGCGCATGGGCGACGTGTGCCGTTTGCGTGTTCTGGGCGAGGAAGAAGGCGTGATGGCCGAGGTGGTCGGGATCCAGGAAAACCGGATCTTGCTCATGCCTTATGACGATGTGAAAGGGATCGGGCTGGGCAGCAGTGTGGAAAATCTGGGCGGCAAGCTGCGGATCCCGGTGGGGGAAGGTCTGAAAGGCCGGATCGTGAACGGGGTGGGCCAGGTGATCGACGGCAAGGGGCCGTTGGCCGGGGAATTTCATATGCAGCCAGCGGAGCGTCATTACGCCAATCCGCTGGCGCGGCCGCGCATCACGGATAAGCTGACTTTTGGCGTCAAGGCTATCGACAGTTTGCTCACGATAGGCAAGGGACAGAGGATGGGGATTTTTTCCGGCAGCGGCATCGGCAAGAGTACGCTGATGGGGATGATCGCCCGCAATATTTCCGCCGACGTCAACGTCATCGCCCTGGTAGGCGAGCGGGGCCGGGAAGTGCTGGATTTTATCGGCAAAGACTTGGGCGAGGACGGTATGCGCAAATCGGTCCTCGTAGTGGCGACCTCGGATCAGCCGGCCATGATGCGCTCCAAATGCGCGGTGGTGGCCACGGCTATTGCCGAATATTTCCAGGAGGAAGGCCGGGATGTGCTGCTGATGATGGATTCGCTGACGCGCTTTGCCATGGCGCAGAGGGAAATAGGGCTCGCGGTCGGAGAACCGCCGGTGTCGCGCGGATATCCGCCCTCCATTTACGCGGATCTGCCGAAACTCTTGGAGCGCAGCGGAAATTTTACCAGCGGCTCGATCACGGGGATCTACACCGTTCTCGTCGAGGGGGACGATACGAACGAACCCATCAGCGACACGGTGCGCGGCATCCTGGACGGCCATATCATCCTTTCCCGCGCGCTGGCGCAGCGCAATCATTATCCCCCGATCGACATCGGCATGAGCATTTCCCGCCTGATGAACGATATCGTGGCGGCGGACCAGCTGGACATGGCGCAGAAAATGCGCGAACTTCTGGCGGTGTATTACGCCAATTATGACATCATCGCCATCGGCGCTTACAAAAAAGGCAGCAACCCGCGTGTGGACAGGGCCTTGCGCTACATCGACCGACTCAACGCTTTCCTGCGGCAGGAGATAGAAGCGAGTTTCACCTATGATGAGACTCTCGCGCTCATGGCCGAGGCGCTGGAGGGATGAGCATGAAGGGTAGGGAGCGATGAAAAAATTCAGTTTTTCGCTGGAATCCGTATTGCGGGTGAAAGAGCAGTTTTTGTCCGTCGCGCAGACGGAACTGGCCCGCCTGAACGACGCCATCGCCCGGCAGGAGGAGGCGGAGGAGGAAAACCGCCGGCACAGCGCGGCCAATGACCGTAAATACGCCGAGGAACAGGCTAAGGGGATCGACCCGCGGCTGATGGTCTGTTACGCCGATTACCGCGGGCAGTTATACCGGCAGCTGCAAGAGATCCAAAAGAGGAAAATGGCTCTGTTTAAAGACAGGGATGATGTGATAGAAAAAATCGTCGAACTGAAAGTGGAGATAGCCGCATTGGAGAAATTGCGGGAAAACGAGTGGCTGGCTTATCAGGCGGAAAGCCGCAAGGAAGAGGAACGCGCCGTAGAAGAATTTATCGGGTTTCGGCGCGTTGCGGGAGGTATCTGAATCCAGTGAAGATCCAGGAAAGGGGGACAATGAAACAGATGATCACCCAAGCGACAGAAAGCGCGGGGACTCAGGCAGCGGCTCCCAGAGCGGTCACGGAGCGCAATAAACCGGAAAAATCTTTCGCGGAGTTATTGGGCAACCGGGCGGAGAAAGCGCGCGAGCCGGTCGGGCGCCCGACCGACAGGGCGGGCAGCGCCGACAAGTCCGAAGAGGACGGCGCGCCGGCGGACGGCCAATCGCCGCCGGCGGAAAACGTTCAAGTGGTCGCCGTGCGACCGGTCCCGATTATCGTTTTGCCGCCGGTCAATCTGGCGGCGCCGCCGGAATTGACGGCGGCCCAGCCCGCCGCGCTGGCGGAGCCGGTCGCGAATCCTGGCCTGCCAGAGATGGCGGCGGCCCTGCCGGCGCTGCCGGAAACAGCGGCGGCGACGGCTCCGGCGGCGGAGGGCAGCTCGCCGCCGGGCAGCGCCCCGGTGGCCGCGCCGCTCGCGGCGGCTCTGCCGGACACCCCGCCTGTGGCGCTCGCTCCGGCGCAGCCGGCGCCCGCGGAAGCCAAACCCGCGCCGCCTGTTTTGACGGCTCGGACGGACGCCGGCCCCGAACCGGCCGCCGGCCGCCCGGTCGGGGAACCGCCGCCGGAGGCGGCGGTAAAACAGGCGCCGCTCCCGCTCGAGCAACCGGCGCCTCGGGAGGCGCCGGCCGGGCATCAGGCCGGGCCGCCGGCGCCGCTCCCCGGGGCGGAAACCGTCACGGTCAGCGACCCCGCGGCTTTGATCCGTCCGCGCCTGGCTCAGCAGACGGCGGAGAGGATCACGGTCATGGCGGAAGAAGGGATCCGTCAGTTTGAAATGACTTTGCAGCCGGAAAATCTCGGCGTCGTGACCGTCAAACTGACTATTGAGGCGGGACGCGCCGCCGTGCGCATCGAAACGGCCAATCCGCTCGCGCATCAAATCATCACCAGCCAAACGGCGGAACTAAAGGAAATACTGACGCAAAACGGACTGCAGCCCGAACATGTCCACGTCGCCTACAGCGGCGGCGAATCAAGGCAAAATCGGGACGAGCGGCAGCCGGAGGGAAAAAACGGCCTGCCGGGGAGCCTTAGCGCAGCGGACGACGAAGCGGACGCGGAAGAAGTTCTGGCCGCCGGAGCCTTGGATTACAGTATTTGACGGAGGTGGAGCCAATGGAGTTTACGACCGCCGTAGATCTTGACAGCGTAAGCGCTTCAAACGCGCGGGCCCAGAATACCGGAACAACGGGTTCATTCGATCTGGATGATTTTTATTATCTTTTTGCGACGCAATTGCAAAATCAGGATATGATGAATCCGGTAGACGATACCCAGTTTTTGAACCAGATGGCGCAAATGGCTTTGATCCAGGCTATGGATCAGATGAACGCGATGACCATGACTTCTTACGCTTTCGGTTTTATGGGCAAAGACGTCATCGTCAGCGATTTTGACGCGAGCGGCCAGCTCGTGAACACCAGGGGCGCCGTGGAAAAAGTGGTCCTCTATAACGGAGCGCCGCAGGTCTATGTGGACGGCAAAGCTTACGGCGTGGAACAAATCATGGAGGTTTTCGCTTCCGGTATGGCGCCGGAACCGGAGCCGGAAGAAGAAACAACCGCGCCGTGAGCGGCGGATGAAAGTGAGGTAAAATCAAATGTCAAGGGCGTTATATACTTCGGTTTCCGGACTGAAGGCTCACCAGACCAAGATGGATGTCATCGCCAATAACATCGCCAATGTGAACACTTACGGCTATAAAACCAGCCGGGCCACTTTCCGTGACGTTTTCTACCAGAATATCAGCGCCGGCGGCGGCTCCAACGCGGCGGCCGGCGGTCTGGGCGGCATCAACCCCTATCAGGTCGGCTACGGCGCCGCCGTGGCCAGCGTCGACACCAACCACGCCAATACCGGCTACGCGACGACTAATATCGGCAGCGACTGCTATATCAACGGGACGGGCTATTTTATCGTCGGCTCTTTGCAGGCCGGTTCCACCACGGATATAGGGCAGGTCTATTACTCGCGCGTCGGCATGTTTGAGTTCGACGAAGCGGGCTGGCTCGTCGATATCACCGGGCAACTCGTCTGCGGTATTCCGACTCCGAGCGCCGGCAGCGGCGGCAGCGGCGCCAACAACTCGTTTACGCATGCCGAGCTGCGGCCGATTCGTATAGATTATGCGACGCTGAATGGTAATCCCGCCATGCCGCTGAACAATATCAAGATCGGCTCGGACGGCGTCGTGAGCGCGGTCGGCGCGGACGGCATCACTTATGCTTTTACCGACACCGGCGATATTGTGGCGATCAGCGGCACGACCCCCGCGACTGACGGGTTTATGGCGATCGCTCTGGCCCAGGTGCCGAACCCGGCAGGGCTGGAGATGGTGGGCAACAGCTATTACACGACTTCCGGCAATACGGGCGAACCGCTGTACTATCAGACGGGGACCAATAATATGGGCAGCCTCCGGACCGGCGGTCTGGAGATGTCCGGCACGGATATTTCTCAGGAGTTCGCCGATATGATCATGACGCAGCGGGGTTTTCAGGCCAACGCCCGGATCATCAACGTGGTGGACGGCATGCTGGAAGAAGTTGTAAATCTAAAACGATAAAACAGGTATTGCGGAAAGGCCGGGTGTGAAGTGATTACGCTGACCAAGCTGAATGACGACGAATTTATTCTGAATTGCGATCTGATCGAAACAGTGGAACAGTCGCCGGATACGGTTATCGCGCTCACCACCGGCAAAAAAATAGCCGTGAAGGAGTCGCCGCGCGCCGTTGTGCAGCGGGTAATCGACTTCCGCCGGCGGATCACTATTGGTTAGAGCGCGGTGACTTACGGCTGCCGCCGTGCGGAAAGGGGGCGAGGATAACGGATGGCGGAAATTTTGTCACAAAGTCAGATAGATGAACTGCTCAAGAATTTGAGTTCCGGCGACGCTTCGGTGGGGGAAGAAGACAGCAAGAAAAGGATCAAGGAGTACGATTTTCGCAGCCCCAAGCGATTCACCCGCGAACAGTTGAAAATTATTGACAGTATTTACCAAAATTTTTCCCGCCGCTTCGCTTCCTATCTGTCCGGGGTGCTGCGCGTATACTGTGAGGCCGAGGTTTTGCAGATAGAAGAACAGAAGTATTACGAATACAGCAACGCGCTGGCGGATTCCGTTCTCATCGGTAATTTCAACGTCAATTATCCGGAAGACGAACAAATTGAGGACCAGCTGCTGCTCGTGGAATTGTCGAAAACGGTCTCGTTTTCCATCATTGACCGCATGTTGGGGGGGAGCGGCGAAGGATATAACTATATGCGGGACTACACGGAAATAGAACTGACTATTCTGGAGAACCTGCTCACGCAGATGGGGCCGATGCTCAAGGCGCCCTGGGCCAGTTATTTTGTCATTGAGCCGGCCCTGAAAAAGATAGATACGAACGCCCGGCTGGGTCAGTCCATGAACGCGGACGAAACGGTACTCATCATCGTCGTCAACATAAAGATGCAGCATATCGAGGGGTTGATGAACATCTGCATGTCCGGGGCCAGTCTGGCGGAACTGCTCAAAGCGATGGGCGAGCGCGAGATCAGGGAGCCGCGCCGGGATCAGGCTGACGAACTCGGGGCCAAGAGCATTTTCAAGTCGGTGGAGGAGGGCTCTCTGGAGCTGACGGCCGTCCTAGGCGAGGCGCGGATCCATTTTGCCGATATACTGCATCTGCGAGTGGGGGACGTGATAGAACTGGACAAAAGCGTCAGTTCTCCGGTCGTTCTGATGGAGGGGAAAAAACCATGGTTCTACGGCGCGCTGGGAGTGAGAAAACAGCGAAAAGCTGTTAAAATATTGGATTACTATGAAAAGAGAGGGAAGCTGTGATGGAACCGGATACTAAACTTTTTTCAGCCATGGACGTAGACGCCATCGGGGAAATAATGAATATTAGCATGGGTTCGGCAGCTACCGCCATCTCGACGATGCTGGAGAAGAAGGTCACTATTACGACGCCCCAGGTGGAACAGGCTTTAGCGGGGAATATAATCATTGATGAGTTTGAACCGGCCGTGGGCGTGGCGATAACTTATGTGGAAGGTATCAGCGGCAATAATATTCTGGTGCTTAAACTGGAAGACGTCAACGCCATAGTCAATATCATGACGGCGGGGATGATGGGGCAGACGCCGGACGCGCCGATGGATGAGATGAGTACGAGCGTGATCTGCGAAGTGATGAACCAGATGATGGGTTCATCCGCTACGGCGCTTTCCGATTTTTTTGGGCGGACCATCAATATATCCACTCCGGTGCCGGTGACGGTGGAGCGGGGACACACCATCATGCCGAGCAGCCTGCCGGACGAAGAAGTGATCACCGTGTCTTTTCTGCTGGACGTGGAAGGCGTCATGGAGAGCAAATTCCTCTGCGTGATGACGGAACAGCTCGTCAGAGAGATGCTGGGGATCCTGTTCGGCAGCGTGGAGGAAGCGTCGCAGGAAGAGGCGCCGCCGCCGCAGGTCCAGCCGCGGGGAGAGGCGCCGCCGCAAGCTCCGCGGGAGCAGGCGCCGCCCGCCGTTCCTCGGCAGGCTCCGCCGCCGGCGCCGGCGCAGCAGGTTTATCAGAGTCCGCCGCCGGAAACTTACGGAATGCCGCCGGCCGCCGCGCCGCCGGCCTATCAAAGCCCGCCGCCGTATCAGAGCGCGGCGCCGCAGTATCAGAGCGGACCGCAGTATCAAGCCGCGCCCAACCGGGTGATCCAGGGCGCGGGCGAGTACAGCCAGGCCAGACCGGTGCAGCTGCAGAATTTTGACGACGAACCGGGTTTCGCCGCCTCCGACGTGCCGGAAAATCTGGATCTGCTCCGTTCGGTGCCGCTGGAAGTCACGGTGGAGATCGGGAAGGCTGTGCGCAAGGTCAAGGAAATACTGGAGTTCACGCAGGGGACCGTATTGGAGCTGGATAAGCAGGCCGGAGCGCAGGTGGACATCATCGTGAACGGGCAGCCGATAGCCAAAGGGGATGTGGTAGTGATAGGGGATAATTTCGGGGTCAGGATAACTGAAATCTTAAAACGGCAAGACCTTTTGAATTTATAATATTGGGGTGTTGAAGAAATGGCAAAAAAAATAATGGTAGTTGACGACGCGGCGTTCATGCGCATGATGATCAAAGATACGCTGACTAAAGACGGCCTGGGCGACATCGTGGAAGCGGCGGACGGAGAGCAGGCCGTGCAGCAGTACGAGGCCAGCAAGCCGGATCTGACCATCATGGATATAACGATGCCGAACAAGGACGGGCTGGAGGCGCTGAAGGAAATCAAGAGCAAACATCCGGAGGCCCTGATCGTCATGTGTTCCGCCATGGGTCAGGAAGCGATGGTGGTGGAGGCGATCAAACTGGGCGCGCGTGATTTTATTGTGAAGCCGTTCAAGGCTGACCGGATACTGAAAACCGTGCGCGATTTGCTGAAGTAGCGAGGTGTGTTGGACGTGGGGGAAGGCGGCCTGATCCTGGCCCAGGTTTTTACAGTTTTAGTGGCCCTGGCGGTCGTGATCGGAGCCATATTTCTCACTTACGCTCTGACGCGGCGTTTGTCCGGCAAAAGCGGTTTTGTCAGCGGCGGTCAGATAAAAATACTTGATCGGGCGCCGGCGGGCAAGGACAAATATTTGCTCCTGGTCGCGGTGAGCGGAAAAGTGTTTTTTCTCGGGGTGGGCGAAAACGTCTCGGTCCTGGAAACATGGACGGATGATTTTGCGGCGGCGGAGACGGAGCAGCCGGAATTGCCGTTCGCGGCGATTTGGCGCGGATTGATCCGGCGCGGGCCGGCCGGGAAAGAAAGCGGCAAAACCGATGGTTGATCTGGAGGGCCTCTTGAGCGGCCAGACCAATACGCTGGAAATACTGTTCCTTCTTTCCGTGGTAACGCTGCTGCCGTCTATAATCGTCATGATGACGAGTTTCACGCGCATCATCATCGTACTTTCGTTTCTGCGCAACGCGCTTGGGATGCAGCAATCGCCGCCCAATCAGGTGCTGGTCGGCATCGCGCTTTTTCTCAGTCTGTTTATCATGCAGCCGGTGGTCGGCGCCATATACACCGACGCCTATCTGCCTTATGAGGCGGGAGAGATAGACGGGGAAACGGCGGTCACGAATATGCAGCTGCCGCTGAAAGAGTTCATGCTGCGGCAGACCAAGCCCAGCGATCTGAATATCTTCCTCGGTTTCGCGGAGGCGGAAATGCCGGAAAACCCGCTCGACCTGAGCATGACGGTCGTGGTGCCCTCTTTTATGACCAGCGAGCTGCGGCAGGCTTTCATCATGGGGTTTCTCATCTATCTGCCGTTCATCGTCATTGATATGGTGGTGGCCAGCACGCTGATGTCGATGGGTATGATCATGCTGCCGCCGGTGATGATTTCCATGCCGTTTAAGTTACTGCTGTTCGTGCTGGTGGATGGCTGGGCGCTGACCGTGGACACGCTGGTGCGCAGTTTTCACTGACGGGGAAGGGAGGTTATTATGGGTTCGGAAATAATCGATTTGAGCGCTCTCATGCAGGACGCGATATTCACGGCGCTGAAACTGGTGCTGCCGCTTCTGGGTCTGAGCCTGATGGTCGGACTCATTATTTCCATTTTTCAGTCGGCTACGCAGATCAACGAACAGACGCTGACCTTCGTGCCGAAACTGCTGGTCATCACCGCCGCGCTCATGATTTTCGGCTCTTGGATGCTGCAGACCCTGATGGAGTTTACCCGGCGGGTCTTCGCCCTGA
Organism: Gracilibacteraceae bacterium; assembly: GCA_031266805.1. Lineage (GTDB taxonomy): Bacteria > Bacillota > Desulfitobacteriia > Desulfitobacteriales > Syntrophobotulaceae > JAIRRL01. Next base: position 58,303 of record JAISAH010000120.1, on the reverse strand, counting down.
TGATCCTTTCGGTATGATGCATGGAAGTGACGCTGGACGAACTCCTCTTCTGGATTTTCATCATGGCCCGTCTTTCGGGGATGGTGCTGTTCAACAGCATATTCGGCCGCGTCAATATCCCGGCTATGTTCCGCGCCGGTCTCGTCGTCGTTCTCACCGTTCTGGCGGCGACAGCGCTGCCCGTGCCGCGGATGGCCTACATGACGTGGGTGTCCGTCGCTCTGGCTCTGGGGCGCGAGTTCCTGATCGGCTTTACGCTCGGTTATTTTATCAACGCGGTCATGTCTTTGCTGATGCTGGCCGGCGAGTTGGTGGATCTGCAGATGGGGATAGCGATGGCCAAGATGTACGACCCGGCGAGCAACGTCAATATGCCGATCGTTGGCAGCGTGTTCAACGCGATGTTTCTGCTCCTGTTTTTCATATCCAACGCGCATCTGACTTTTTTGCAGATCGTGATTTCCTCCTTCCGGGCCGTGCCGGTCGGGGTCTGGACTTTCAGCGCTGAGTTGCCGCTGTACGCCGTGACCTTCTTCGGGTCTATTCTCACGCTGGCGGCCAAGATGGCTCTCCCGCTCATCGTCATTCATCTTATGACGGAAGTGGCGATCGGCATCATCATGAAGGCCATCCCGCAAATCAACGTTTTCGTCCTGAATATCGAGATGAAAATGATCGTCGGCTATATCGTCATATTCGTGCTGACGCCGAGTTACAGCGGATTTTTGGATGAGGTTCTCGTCATGATGCTGCGGAATCTGGACGGCGTGCTGGGGATGTTTCAGGTGTAATAAACTGGAAAAAGCTGTAAAGGTGGTGAGGAATTGGCGGAAGAAGAAAAAACCGAACAGGCTACAGCTAAGAAAAGGCGGGACGAGCGTCAGAAAGGCAATGTGCTGCAGAGCAGGGACGTGACGACCGCGATATTCATTTTCGTCATTTTCTTCGCTTTTTATCTGCTGATCTCGTATATGTACGAACGCATCGCCCTGAATTTTTCTTACTTCTTTCAGGCCGGCGCCCAAATCACTGATTTGGGGGTGAGCGACGCGACCGGGCTCATGCGCGGCTGGATCGCCGGGATGCTGTTCATCGTCATGCCTTTGCTCCTGACGGCGGTGTTTGTCAACGTGGCGGTATCGATGTTTCAGACCCGGATGCTTTTTACCACGGAAAAACTCAAATTCAAATTTTCCAACCTCAACCCGATCAACGGGCTGAAACGCATGTTTTCTCTGCGCTCACTCGTCGAACTGGTCAAAAACCTTTTGAAGATCGTCGTCATCGGCGTCTTGGTCTACATGAGCATCAGCCAGACTTTTTACGATCTGCCCCGGCTTTTTGACATGGAAGTGGTCGCCGTCCTCGCGTACGCTGGGGACAGAGTGTTTTCTCTCGTGTGGAAGATCGGCCTGGTTTTCGCCGCCATCGCTTTTCTGGATTACCGTTATCAGCGCTGGGATTTTGAAAAGAGACTGCGCATGACCAAGCATGAAGTGAAACAGGAGTACAAGCAGTTGGAAGGGGATCCGCTCATCAAGTCCCATCGCCGGCAGGAGCAGCTGAAAATCAGCCGGGCCCGCATGATGCAGGATGTGACGAAAGCGGACGTGGTCATCCGTAACCCCGCCCATTTTTCCGTGGCGCTCCGTTACAATGAAACCGAAAACTCCGCGCCGGTCCTCTTGGCGAAAGGCCAGGATTTTGTGGCGCTGAAAATAAATGAGATCGCCGAGTCCTGCGGGATCCCCTTTGTGGAAAACCCGCCGCTCGCCCGCGGCATTTACCGGCATGTGGAACTCGGGCAGGAGATATTGCCCGAGTATTATCAGGCGGCCGCGGAAGTATTCGCCTGGCTCTATCGCCTTAATCGGGGGAAAATCGCGCAATGAGATGGTTTCTGAATTTTCTGGGCAATAATCTGATCGCCGTGTTCGTGATAGCGATTATCGCGCTCATCATTGTGCCGCTGCCGACCTTTCTCCTCGACCTCATGTTCATTTTCAGCATATCGATTTCCGTCGTCATTTTGCTCATGACCATGTATATTCGGGGTCCGCTGGAATTTTCGATTTTCCCTTCCGTCCTGCTCGTGACCACCCTCTTGCGCATCGCGCTGAATATTTCCTCCACCCGCCTCATCCTCACCGAAAGCGGGCAGGCCGGTCAGGTGATCAAGACTTTCGGGGAATTCGTGCTGCGCGGCAACATCGTGGTGGGACTCGTGATTTTCACCATCATCATCATCGTCCAGTATCTCGTCATCACCAAAGGGGCGGAGCGCATCGCGGAAGTGGCGGCCCGCTTCACTTTGGACGCCATGCCCGGCAAACAGATGGCTATCGACGCCGATTTGAATTCCGGTCTCATCAACGAGACGGAAGCCAGAGGCCGGCGCGAAAAAATCCAGCGCGAATCCGATTTTTACGGCGCGATGGACGGCGCGACGAAGCTGGTGAAAGGGGACGCCATCGCCTCTATCATCATCGCCGTCATCAATCTGGTCGGCGGGATCATCATCGGCATGGTGCAGGGCGGGGGAACGTTCGGCGAGGTCGTGCAGATCTACTCCATCGCCACCGTCGGCGACGGCCTGGTCTCGCAGATCCCGGCTCTGGTCATTTCCATCTCCACGGCCATGGTAGTGACGCGGGCCGCTTCCGAAGGCGACCTGAGCATGGAGGCGGGCAGGCAGTTTCTCTCTCAGCCGACGGCTTTGCTGATCGCCGGCGGCGTCCTGGTCTGTTTTTGTCTCGTGCCCGGGATGCCCAAGCCGCAGCTTATCCTTCTGGCCGCTGTCTATATCTTCTTCGGCGTTCGCCTTTTACGCGACCAGACCCGCCTGCAGCCGGCGCTGGCCGGGGCGCCGGCGGACGCGCGTCCGGAAGTCAGCGAGACGGAGTTTTATCGCAATATTGACAATATTTACTCTATTTTGCCGGTGGAGACGATAGAGATGGAATTCGGCTACAGCCTGATCCCGCTGGTGGAAGAAAAAAGCGGCGGATTCATCGACCGGGTCGTACTGTTTCGCCGGCAGTTCGCTCTCGATATGGGCATGGTCGTGCCGGCCGTGCGTCTGCGGGACAACGGGCAGCTCAATCCCAATCAGTATGTGATCAAGCTGAAAGGAGAGGAAGTGGCGCGGGGAGAGATCCTCGTGGATTATTATCTGGCGCTGGATCCGGGCAATCTGGAGCAGGAGGTGGACGGGATAGAGACGATCGAGCCGGCTTATGGCATACCGAGCCGCTGGATCACCCCCGATAAGAGAGAACTGGCGGAGATTTACGGTTATACGGTCATTGATTCTCTTTCCGTCATGGTCACGCATCTGTCCGAAGTGATCAAAGCTCACTCGGCCGAACTGTTCAGCCGCCAGGATCTTCTGAGCCTGCTCGATAACGTCCGGCAATATAACGCTCCGCTCGTGGATGAAGTGACGCCGTCGCTCCTGAGTTACGGCAATCTGCAGAAGATGCTCTCCAATCTTCTGCGGGAGGGGATCCCCATCCGGGATGTGGAGACCATCCTTGAGACCGTGGCGGACTACGCCGGCACTGTGCGCGACGTTGATCTCCTGACCGAGTACGTGCGCCAGCGGCTGAAACGCACCATCACCCGCCGTTACGCCGAACACGGGCTGATCCGGGTGCTGACTCTGGACGCGGAGATCGAAAACCTGATCATCGCCGGCGTCAAACAGAGCGAACATTCGACTTATTTATCCATCCCGCCGGAAAGCATCCAGGCGATCGTGCATAATCTGATGGAGCATATGAACCGCTTAAAAGACGTTATCGCCACGCCGATCGTCGTCACCTCGCCGGGCGTCCGCATGTATTTTCACCGCATAACGGAGCAATTCTGCCCCAGCGTCGCCGTCCTTTCATTTAACGAAATCGACAGCACCGTGCAGATACAGTCGATCGGCGCCCTGACCCTCGCGGGCGGGTCTCAGCCGGGCGCGGCGGGTGAAAGGCGGTGACGGTGATGCTCAGTAACGCCTCGCCGGGCCGGGAAGCGGAACAGGCCGTATGGGAAGAATACTGGCGGACGCGGGATATGGAGCTGCGCAACGAGCTGGCGCTGGAATATATGTATATCGTCCGGCTTTACGCCTACCAGATGCGCGGCACCTACAAAAACTTCGCGGAAATGGAGGACATGATCAACCAGGGTTTTGTCGTTTTGCTGGAGGCCATTGAAAACTATGATCCGGAGAAAAAAAGCCAGTTCAAATCATACGCTTCCATCCGCGTGCGCGGCGCCATCATCGATTTTGTCCGCAATCAGGACTGGGTGACCAAGCGGCTGAAAAAAGAAGCGGTGCTTCTCAGCGGCGCGACGGACGTCTTGAGCGCCCAATTGGGGCGGATGCCCACGACGGAGGAAATCGCCGCCCATCTGAACATGGACGTGCCGGCGGTGGAAAAAATCATCGGCGAGGAGCATATGTTTCATCTGCTCTCCTACGAGGAACTGGTGGACGTGGGACTATACGGCACGAAGGGTTTTCGGGAAAACGTGGCCCAAAACGCGGAGCAGCAGCCCGGGTTTTCCGTGGAAGAAAAAGAACTGCGCGCCGTGATCACCGAATCGCTGGACGAGCTGACCGAGAGGGAGAAATTGGTTATGACTTTGCATTATTATGAAGAGTTGAAAAAAAAGGACATTGCCTATATTCTCGGCGTGTCGCCTTCCAGAATTTGCCAGATGCATAACGGCGCCTTGAAAAAAATGAAGAAAAAACTGCAAAGTTATTTATATGGGGAGGGAGAAGCATGATCCGCAGTTATTTTACCGCGACGGCGGGGGCTATCACCGAAAACAAGAACCTGAGCGTTTTGGCCAACAATATGGTCAATACGCAAACCGCCGGCTTTAAGCGGGACGTGCCGCTGGATACGACTTTCGCGACCAAACTGCTGACCCGGCTGGCGATGGCTGATTCCGGCTCGGTGGGGCAGGCGGTGTTCGGGCGGCGGGTGGAGGAAACCTATACGGATTTCACGCAGGGTGGGTTCCTGCCGACGGAGCGGGCGCTGGATTTCGCCGTGCGCGGCGACGGGTTTTTCGCCGTGGAGCGAGAGGACGGCAGCGTGCTGTGGACGCGAAACGGGGAGTTTGCCCTCGATGTGGACGGCAATCTGGTCCACGCCCGCGGCGGCAATATCCTCGACACAGGCGGCGCGCCGATCCGGCTTAACGGGACCGGATTCACAGCCGACAGCGAAGGCGGCCTCTACGAAAACGGGCAATTGGCGGCGCAGATAGGCTTGTTTTCCACCGAGGATCTCACGGCGCTCGTCAAGGCGGACGACGGGTTTTTCATCGCGCCGGAAGACGCCGCTCCGCAGTTTGCCCAGTCCGTCGTCTGGCAATCACTGGAACAGTCTAACACGAACATGACCAAAGAGATGTCGCTGGCCATCGTCAGCGCGCGGGAATTTCAGACTTATTCGCGCATCATGAAAATGATAGACGAAACGACCGGCCAGACCGTGAGCGAAATCGGCCGGCCGGTTTAGGAAAGCGAGAGAGGAGGGTACGGCCATGATCAGTTCTTTTTATAACGCGCGCAGCGGGGTGCTGGCTCAGGAACAGGCCATGAGCGTCATTGCCAACAACCTGAGCAATGTGAACACTTCCGGTTACAAGAGCGAAGCGATGGGTTTTGCCGATCTGCTGTACGGCAATATGAACAGGGCGGAAGGCGAGGAAGACCGGGCGCGGGCCGGCGCCGGCGTCCGGCCCGTGCAGGTGGCGGTCAGTTTCGCTCAGGGGGCGATGGCGCAAAGCGAGCGCGAGCTGGATTTCGCGCTGACCGGCGAGGGTTTTTTCGCGGTGCGCGACCCGGTGAGCGGCGAGACGTCTTACACGCGGGACGGCAGTTTCCGCAAATCTTTGCACCCGGATGGGTTTTACCTGACGACGGCGGCCGGCGCTCTTGTGCTCAACAGCGCGGGCGAGCCGATCCGTTTTGCCGATGATTGGCCGGCGTCGCCGGGGCAGGAGCAGCTGCGCGTCGGCGTTTACCGTTTTGCCAATCCTTACGGGCTGATGAAAATAGGGAATAATCTCTACGCGGCGACGGAGGATTCGCGGCAGGCCGAAATCGCGCCCGCGCCTGACTTGCGGCAGGGATATCTGGAACGCTCCAATGTGGACGTCGCGACGGAGATGGCGCGGGTGATCGAGACGCAGAGGGCTTTCCAGATGAGCGCCCGGTTGGTGTCCCTCAGCGATGAAATGGAACAGCAGCTCAACTCACTCAGGAATTAATACAGGACCGCGGTTGACGCGGGCTATTTAGAGGAGCCGGTCATCATGATAGAATATGGAAAATTTAATGACATTCAGTTGGACGTTTTGAAGGAAATAGGCAATATCGGTTCCGGCAACGCGGCTTCGTCGCTGGCGCAGATGATCGGGAAGACCATCGACATGACTGTGCCTAAGGTGGATATGATGCGTTACGGCGATTTGGCCGAGGCGCTGGGCGGAGTGGAAAACCTCATCGTCGGCATTATGATCGACGTCACGGACGATTTGCGCGGAACGATGATGTTTCTCCTGCAGCAAGAATTCACCCACGAGGTGTTTAACGCTTTACTCGGCGCGGAAACCCGTGATTTCAGCGCCTTGAGCGAAATGGATCTGTCCGTGATCCAGGAGATAGGCAATATTTTGTCCGCTTCTTACCTGAACGCCATAGCTTCGCTCACGGATCTGAGAATAAGCATATCCGTGCCGGCGATCTGCGTGGATATGGTCGGAGCGATTTTGAGCGTGCCGGCGATAAAATACGGCGATATCGGGGACGAGGTTTTGCTGATCGAAGGGGCTTTCACCGGCCGGGAGGACAAAGCCGATATAAAGACCAAATTGATTTTGATCCTGGAAGAGGCGTCGCTGGCTTTGCTGATGGGAAGATTGGGCGTGGCCTGATGGAAAAAGCGATTATTGTGGGAATTTCAGATTTGGCGGCGGCGAAAGCGCCGGCCGTTGTGGCGACTTACGCGCTGGGTTCCTGCGTCGGCATATGTCTTTTTGACAATATCGCTCATGTCGGAGGCCTGTCTCATATCTTGCTGCCCAAACGGAACAATAATGATAACCTGATGAAATTCGCCGACTCCGCAATACCGCTGCTCGTGCAGAAACTGGAACGGTTGGGCGCCCACCGCCTGCGCCTTAGGGCCAAGATCGCCGGCGGCGCTCAAATGTTCAACGTCGGCAAGACGGACAGCGCCTTAGGCAATATCGGCCAGCGCAACGTCGAATCGGTCAAGTCGGCGCTGCAGGCGGAAAAGATCCGTATTTTCGCGGAAGATACCGGCAAGGATTTCGGCCGGTCGATATTTTTCAATGTTGAAACCGGCGTCCTGCAGATAAAAACGGCGTTCAACAAGATTTACGACATATGAAGCTCGTAACCCGCTTTGAGGATATAGACGTATATGTCGGCGATCACCTGATAGAGTTCGGGCGGCACTTCCATCCCGACGTCAAAAGCTGAAAGCATGGAAGCGGCGGAATTGTCCTGATAAACCGGCACATTGTTTTTATTGGCGATCTCGATGATCTTTTGGGCCAGAAAACCGCTGCCGGCCGCCACGACTACAGGGGCGTTGTCCTTGTCGGGATTGTACTTCAAAGCGATAGCCATTTGCTGTTCCAGACGCGACTTAAACCCGGACATTCAGATAAGCCTCCTTCAGTATGCGGGGGTCGAAAACGTCAAAGATTTTTTTCTGCCGCGCGAGAGGGGTGACGGAGACAGTGCGCAATTCATATCCATAGGCGCCGGTAAGGGGCGCCAGATAGTCCTCCAGGCCGGCCATCGCCTCCATGGCTGATTCCGGCGCTTCAAGCTCGACAGAGAGCGACGGGCCTTTCGTCTGCAGCGTGCCTTGGAAATAGCCAAAAACAGAGCTCTGCAATGTGAAAAACAGGCGCGCGCCGCGTTCGGCCGCCTCGCTCCCGCCGCTCTCGCTCCCGTTTTCCACTTGGCCCCATAACTCAGAGAAAAGGAAGGTGTCGCCGAGTTTTAAGGGAATGAACATGTAGACCAGCGGCAAAAGAATACTGTTATTCAGGAGTATGGCTGACAGGGTGTGACTGGAGGCGAGTTGGATCGGCAGCGGGTTGTCCGCGGCCAGGCCCTTGTCCAGGGCGGAAAAAACCTGTTCGGTCGCCGCGCTGCCGGCGGCGGCATGCAGTTTGGCCAGCAGGGCTTCCTGCAAGAACTCCTTCTGCTCCGGGCTGAGGCGGCCGAATTGCTGGACCGTGGCGCTGAAAGTGTTGTACAGCCGCAGAAGGTCGGTTTGACCGCCGCCTTCCAGCCGCGTCAGGTTATGCATGGCCTGCATGACCATATTGCGCAGGGGCGAGTCTTTATGCAGGCCGGCCGCGTTCCGGAGGACCAGCATGACGTCTTTCATCGCTCCGCTGACGGCGCTCTCGTCGGCCAGCGAGCGGCCCAGCGCCAGCAGGGCGGAACGGATGACCTCCTGTCCGTCGGCGGACAGATGCGGTAAAATATTCGTTAAGTTGTGCATGACGAGCGCGGCGGAGTTCTGCCGGTGCTGGAAAAGCTCCAGACCTTTGAGAAAATTCGCCAGAGCGTCCTGGATTTGGGGAGAATGGCTGTTTTGCGCTAAAATCTGGCGCAGGACATCGAAAAACTCCCCGCGGAAAACCGAGAGGTTCTCCATATTCGCTTTGAGGTAAGCCCCCAACTCTTCCGGCGGCAGAAAAAAAGACTCCAAAAACTGCATGAGCATAGCGCTCTCCGCCGAGCCGGCTTTCAGCAATTGCGCCGCTTCCGGGCTGAATAATATGCGCCGCAAAGCCTGCGTAGCGGTCTCCGAATCGGACAGTAGCCGAAGGGTGCGGGCGCTCAGGGAGCGAAAATTAAATTCCAGAGGGGCGTCAGGCCGTTTTTGCTGGAGCGTTTCCCGGTCGGACGGACGAATAACGCGCGCGGTATCGGCGATATTCGGGGATTGGTTCGGTCCTTGCGAGCCAAGCGGGCCGTCCACTCTGGTCACGGGATCTCTGGCGGCCGGCAAAGAGGGAATTGACAGTTGATCAGGCATCGTTTACTCCGATCGGCATTTGCTTACCTGCTGGACACTCTGAGTATTTAGAGGTATCCACTAATTATTTCGGATAAACAGCGGAGAATTTTATTAAATGGTATATATTTCCTTCATTTTTTTGTTTGAGGGACGAAATAATTAATATAGTATGCGAGTACGAGTGGCCATCGCTGAACAGGCGCAAAGCTGATAGTATTTTTATGAGATGCGGGTGATGAATAATGGCAGATATTACCATCAATGATTCCATGGCGGAAATGTACCTGTATGAAACAAATTCCCTGCTGGAGCAATTAGATCAGATCTTGCTCGGCGCTGAAAAGAGCAACGAGTTCAGCGAAGAGGAAATCAACTCTATTTTCCGCATCATGCACACGATCAAAGGATCTTCCGCCATGATGGAATTTAATGAAATAGCGAAAGTCGCCCATAAGGTCGAGGACCTCTTTTCCTATATCCGGAATAACGGCGTTGACCGGGAAATGAACGAGGATTTGTGCAACCTGGTCTTTCAGGCCAACGATTTTTTGAAAGAAGAAATCGAGAAAGTGGAAAACGGGGAACCGCTGAACTCGGACATCGCTTTTCTGGAAGAACGCATCCTGAATTTTCTCGGCGTGCTGAAAGGCGAAACCCCGGCGCCTCCGCCTCCGCCTGGCCGCAGCATCCCCTCGCCGTCAGCCGCCGAACCGCCGGCGGCGACGACGGATGATTCCCGTGAGGTGCTGGTTCGTTTTGATGAAGGCTGCCAAATGGAAAACGTCCGCGCCATGATTATTTTGAACAAAATGCGGGAAATCGGCGTACAATGCGTCTCTGTGCCGGAAAGACTGGAAAACAGCGAAGCGGCTGTCCAGGAGATCATCACGCGCGGATTTCGCGTTGTTTTAGAAGATGCCGCTGATGTGGGCAAAGTGACGGATCTGCTGAACAACTCGCTGAATATAGCTTCTTTTACCGCGGGCGGGCGTGAATATAAGCTGGCGCGCAAAAAAGAAGCGAGCGCCATCCGCGTCTTTTTTGAAGACGGCTGCGGTATGGAAAACATGCGGGCTTTTCAGCTTTTGAATCAGGTGCTGGAAGTTTATCCGGACATTCGTTCCGTCCCGGAACAGCTTATCAATAACGAAGAAGCGACGCAGCAGGTCATCCATGAGGGTTTTCTCCTGATCGTGAGCGACGACGGGCGGGTCGGCGACGTCCTCGGCGTCGTGGAGCAAGGTCTGCATGTGAAGTCTTACGCGACGGAAAACTGGGAGGAGACAGCCGCGGACGAGGCGCCGGCGGCGCCAGTGCCGGTCTCTATAGCGAAAGAGGAACAATCCGGGCCGGCGGCGGCTGTGGCCGTGAAGCCGCAACCGGCGGTTTCCCCGGCACCTGCTCCGGAAAGCGGCCGGGTGGTCAAACAGAACCTGATCAGCGTAAGCCTGAATAAGCTAGACGCGCTGATGGAGCTGGTGGGGGAAATTGTCATCACAGAGTCGATGGTCACCTCCAGCCCGGATCTGCAAGACCTTGAATTGGAAAATTTTACCAAATCGGCCCGCCAGCTCCGCAAGTTGACGGGGGAATTGCAGGATATTTCCATGTCGCTGCGCATGGTTTCCGTGTCCGGAGCGTTTCAGAAAATGTTCCGTATAGTGCGCGATATGAATAAAAAACTGGATAAAGACGTGGAACTCATCCTCGTCGGCGAGGAAACCGAAGTAGATAAAACGATCGTGGACAGCATCGCCGATCCGCTCATGCATCTTGTGCGCAATTCGATGGATCACGGCATTGAAAGCCGGGCGGACCGTCTGGCGGGCGGCAAGCCGGAAAAAGGCAAGATCGTTTTGTCGGCGCAGAATTCCGCCGGGGAGATCCTCATCACCGTCCAAGACGACGGCAAAGGTCTGGACCGCGAAGTATTGCTGAACAAGGCGGCGGAGAAAGGCCTCTTGACCAAAAGCCCTGCCGAATACTCGGAGAAAGAAGCGTTCCTCCTGCTCCTGTTGCCGGGGTTTTCCACCAAAAGTGAAGTGACGGAATTTTCCGGCCGCGGCGTCGGAATGGACGTGGTGAAGAAAAACATCGAAAAAATCGGCGGCACAGTGACGATCGAGAGCCGGAAAGGCCTCGGCATGGCGTCCATATTCAAAATACCGCTCACGCTGGCCATCATTGACGCGATGAAAGTGGCTGTCGGAAAGTCCATCCTGACTATCCCCATAAATGTCATCAACCAGACGTTTAAATGCACAGCGCAGAATATCATAGAGGACGCGAACGGCACGCAGATGGTGCTGATCCGTAACGAATGCTATCCGATCATCCGCTTGTATGAAGCGTTGGATATGGAGACTGAGGTGACGGATATCGAGGAGGGCATTCTGATCCTCGTCGAGGCCGGCGGCAGCGCGGCCTGTGTTTTCGCCGACGAACTGCTCGGCCAGTATCAGGTGGTCGTAAAACCCCTGCCGTCCTACCTTTCTTCGTATGATCTGCGGGACGACGGCATTGTGGGCTGCACGATCCTCGGCGACGGCAGCATCAGCCTGATACTGGAAATGTCGAGCCTGCTCCATTAAAGCTATTGCCTGCGGATCTCCAACCAGCGGAAAGAGGAATTCAGATGAATGAAATTGTGGCTCAGGAAATCCAGGAAACCGAAAACACTCTGCGCGGTAAATATCTGACATTTTTACTGGATGAACAATGCTTCGGCCTGGATATAGAATATATCCTGGAGATCATTGGCGTGCAGAACATGACGCGGGTGCCGAAAATTCCCCCCTATATCATCGGTATCATGAATCTGCGCGGCAAGGTCATTCCGATCATCGACATGCGTCTCCGTTTTCGAAAAGCGCTCCGGGAATATGACGCCAAAACATGCATCGTAGTCGTGGAAGTGGATGAGGACGTGGTGGGGCTGGTGGTGGACTCGATAGACGAAGTGGTGGATATTGCCGACGACAATATATCGGCGCCGCCCGGCGCGGCGAATGATTATTCCGGCAATTTTATGAAAGGCGTGGCCCAGGACAAAGGCAAGGTCAGGCTCCTGCTTGATTGCCGGCGTATATTGCGCGACGGTTGACGTCCCCGATTTTTGGCGCCGATGGAGAAAAAATGATTAAACTGACGGATAAAGAATTCAAAGAAATGTACACTTACGTCAAAACCAGATACGGTATCAATCTGGAAAGTAAGCGCGTGCTGATAGAAGGGCGTCTGAACTCGACTTTGCAGGCTAAAGGCTGCAAAACTTTCTCAGACTATATTCTTTTATTGCGCAAAGATACCAGTGGTGAAGAAATAACGACGTTTTTAAATAAAATCACGACGAACCTGACGTTTTTCATGCGGGAACCGAAACATTTTGAGTATCTGAAAGATAAAATTTTACCGGAACAGGAAAAAACAAACACGCGCAAGATTTACCGGATATGGAGCGCCGGCTGTTCACTGGGGGCGGAAGCTTATACCACTTTGATGACGATAAACGATTATTTCGGCGTGAAAAAATCGCTCTGGCGCACGCCGGTGCTGGCGACCGATATTTCGCAATCCGTGCTGACCGGGGCGAAAGAAGCGACGTATAAAGCCGATTTGCTGAAGGATATCCCCCTTAACTGGCGGGTGAAATATTTTAAACCGGCTGAAAATAAGAAGGACGAGTATCAGGTCGTGCCGGCCATTCGCCAGAATGTGGAGTTCAAAGTGCTGAACCTGATGGATGATTTCCATTTTCCCTACTTGTTCAATCTCATTTTCTGCCGCAATGTGATGATTTATTTTGATCAGGAAACCCGCAAGCAGTTGGTGAATAAATATTACGAACGGCTGGAACCGGGCGGCTACCTTTTTATCGGCCACTCGGAAACCATAACCAGAGACGCCACGCCGTTCCAGTTCATCCAACCGGCCGTTTATCGCAAACCTTCGCGTTAGCCGCGGAAACGAGGTGCAGATATGGTGGTCAAAAAGAAAATACGCGTCCTGATAGTTGACGATTCTCACTTTTTTCGCGGCGTCCTCACAAACGGGCTGAGGCAGGACGACCGAATCGAGGTGGTGGGGACGGCGGCGGACGCCCAGGACGCGGAAAACAAGATCCGCGAGCTCAGGCCGGATGTGCTGACGCTTGATGTGGAAATGCCCGGCATGAACGGCATTGATTTTTTGAAAAAACTCATGAGCGCCAAACCTTTGCCCGTGGTGATGGTCAGTTCTCTGGACGCGCGGGTTTTCGACATCCTGGCGGCCGGCGCCGTGGATTTTGTCCCCAAACCCAAAGGCGGGAAGGAAGCCCTGGACACGTTCTTTGCCGACTTGTCGGCAAAGATCCAGATCGCGTCGGTAGCCCATCTCCGGTTCGGCCGCCGCGCCGCCGCTTCCGACGGAGCGGCGGCTCCCGCTCCGGTTCCTGCTCCGGCTCCGGCGGCGCCCGCGCCCCTTGCCGCACTGCGCCCCGCCCCGGCCGCTAAGAGTTCGGCCAAAACCATACTGGCTTTCGGCGCCTCGACCGGAGGAACGGACGCTCTGGCCGAGGTGCTGCGGCGTTTTCCGGCCGACACGCCCGGTATCGTCGTCACCCAGCATATGCCGGCCGGATTTACCCGGATGTTCGCGGAAAGGCTGGATAAGATCTGCGCTATGCGGGTCAAGGAAGCGGAAAATCACGATCCGGTGATGACGGGGTGTATCCTGATAGCGCCCGGCGGCTTCCAGATGGGCTTGGAAACAGCTCCTTTCGGCTACGCGGTCAAGGTGGCCGCCGGAGAGAAAGTGAGCGGGCATTGCCCTTCCGTGGACTATCTGTTTACTTCCGTGGCGCGGGTCGCCAAAAGCGACGCGGTCGGCGTAATCATGACCGGCATGGGCGGGGACGGCGCCGACGGGCTGCTTTTGCTGCGCAAGGCCGGCGCTTACACGTTAGGCCAGGATAAGGACAGTTGTGTTGTGTACGGCATGCCGATGGTGGCTTTCAAAAAAGGCGCCGTCTGCAAGGAAACAGGACTGGACCTCATTGCCAGCGAAGTGCTGCAGTATTTGCGCCGCCGGCAGTAGCGCGCCGCCCGGCGAGCGAACACGCCGGGCGGCGGCGTCATACGGTGAAGGAGGAAAAGGGATGGATTGGCTACAGCAGGCGGAACTGCAGGAACAGGAAACAGTGGTCGCTCTCAATCAATATTTAACATTTGCGATCGACGAGCAGTCTTTTGGCATTTCTATCAGCGATGTCGTGGAGATAATCAGTTTATGCCCGATAGCCCAGGTGCCCCAGTTTTCGGGCTACGCCAAAGGGATCATCAATCTGCGCGGCCGGATCATCCCGGTCGTCGATGTGCGGCTTCGTTTCCATATGCCGGAAAAACCCTATGACAGCCGCACCTGCATCATCATCACGAATATCAATGAACTGGATATCGGTTTTATCGTGGACGAAGTGCAGGAAGTGGTGGATATCGATCAGGGCGATGTGGAACCGGCGCCGAGATTGACCGGCTCTTACGCCCATCGGTTTATCATCGGAGTAGGCAAACGGCTGGGTAAAATGATTCTTTTGCTGGACAGTCAGCGTTTGCTGAACGAGGAAGAAGTAGCGGCTTTAGACGTATCACAGATGTGAGGAATTGACGCATGGCGGCAAGAAAAAACGCGGTTGTCAGCGCCGAAGCCCAGGCTATTCGGGACGCGACGGCGGAACAAATGAAAAAAAGGCGCGAACAGCAGGACAGGCAGATGGAAGCGGCCGCCAGGCGCAGAGAAGAAATGAAGCGGCGCGGCATCGAGATGAAACAGAAAGTCGCGCTCAACAGCATTGAAATGAAAAAAAAGCAGGCTGTGCGCAAGCTGTCCATGAACATGAAAGATCCGCCTTTTGTCGTCGAGCGCAAGGCCGAGAAGGTTTTGGGCAAACTGGACAGGCAAAAACGCAAGCTGCTGAGCAAAAACAATAAAGCGCTGGCGGCGCTGCGCAAAAAAGCGACGGCCGAGCAGCGCCGCAAAACGAAATTGCTGCAGAAAGAGATGCGTCTGGATCCGGAATGGCGGCGGGAACAGGACGAACTTAAAGCAAAAGCGAAAGAGCAGGCGCGGCAGAAAAAAACGGCCAAGGAACAGATGGCGGCCATGCGGCGGGAGAAGGAGCGGGAGCGCAGGGACGAGCAAAAAAAGCAAAAACTGCAGGAACGGGAGGAAAAACGGCGGCAAAAGCTGGATCCTCAGTGGCGCGAGGAGCAATTAGAGCGGAAACGGCTGGAAAACGAGAACAAATTGCAGGAGAAAGCCGCCAAGGCGCAGAATAAAGCAGAAGCCAAGCAAAAAAAGGAGGAGCAGAAAGCGCGTTCGGCGGAACAGAAGAAAGCGGAACGAGACAGAAAAAAAGAAGCCGCCGCGAAAAAGCGGGAAGAAAAAGAAAACAACAGCCGGCAAAAAAAAGACCCTATATGGGGAGAACAGGAAAAAGAACGCAAAGAGCGAGCCCGTCAGGAAGCGCGGGAACGCAAGGAGCAAAAACGTTCGGACAAGGCGCGGCGGCAGATAGCGGAAATAGAGCGGCGTCAGGCGGCGCGGGCGCAGGGAGTCAAAGTGAGTGAAGGATTCCTTGCCGGCAAACTCCTGATTCTCATCATCGGCGTTGTGGCGCTGGGGCTTTTGGCTGGAGGCGGGTTCGCGGCCTACAAGATTTTTCTTGAAGTTTCGCCGCCGGAGCCGGCGGTTGATTTATGGCTGACGCAGCAAAAAGTATTCGGCATGACGGCTATTACGCAGCCGGAGTTTTTTCAAGGGCCTGTTTTTGAGCGGATATTTACGCGGGAGGCTTACGCTCCGGCCAAAGAGGCGCTCATCGCCAAATTAGGCGACTTTTCCTATTCGGTAGCGGGCGCCGAGATCGAAGGCCGCACCGCCGCGGTCAGCGTCAGTTTTCAATATTATGATCTGGCATCCGTCATGGAACAAATCCCCAGTAAATACTGGCGGGAGAATTACGGCCCGTTTGTGACGCAGCAGTCCACCAGCGAAGAACTGGAACAGTCCATGATCGCGTTGATCGAACGGGAACTGGCTGCCGCGCCGGACAAAAAAACAGCGGTAGTGTCGGTCCATATGGACAGGGTCGGGCGAGACTGGCAGCTTTCGAATCTGCTGACCGACAACGAGCAATTGCTTTGCGTGCTGACGGGGACGATTTTTGGACCGGTGGAAAATGTGACGCCCGTGACCGCTGTGACGCCGGAATCCGGGGAAGCCTCGCCGGAAGAAGGCTCCGCTCATTAGGAAAAAAAACCGGCGTCAGCCGTGACAAGACCAAGGAGGGAATGGACGTGCCTGCTTCAATAGTCAGACAGCCGATTATCAGTGTGGAGACGGAGAAGATCTGCGCTTACGCCCTGATGTACAGTGACAGTGACGGCCCGATGCTGAATGACGAGCCTGTTTCCAGCGAGAGCGCGGCGAAAGTGATCGGGGAGATTTTCTCGTCCGCTGACTCCCAGCTTTTTACAGATGATATGCCACTGTATCTGACGTTTACGAGTCAGTTGATCCGGGAAAATGTCAGCAAATTATTTCACAAAGATAAACTTGTCATCCAGATCGACGACAGCGCCTCGGTAAATACGCCTTTGCTGCAGGAATTGTATAAATTACGTGAAGACGGCTATTCCTTTGTTTTCAATGATTTCATGTTCGCCCAGCGGTATTTCAATCTGTTGGATCTCGTCGATATCATCAGCCTGGACATTGAAAAAACAACGGAAACGTCTCTGACCCATATCGTGCGCGTTTGTCTCGGCCTGAACAAAAAGCTGATGGCCACGAACGTGAACACGCAGGCGGATTTTGAGCGGGCGCGCTCTTTCGGATTTCATCAGGTGCAAGGCCATTTCTTTGCCGAACCCGTGGCCGTTGAAGGCAAGAAAATTGAGCATAATCAGATAAATTTCCTGCGGCTCATGAGCCAGCTCGTGTTGCCGGAGCCTAATGTGGATGAAATAGCGTCCATTATAACCAGCGACGTGACCATGAGCTATCAATTGCTCCGTCTGGTGAACTCCGCTTATTTCGCCTTGC
Organism: Gracilibacteraceae bacterium; assembly: GCA_031266805.1. Classification (GTDB taxonomy): domain Bacteria; phylum Bacillota; class Desulfitobacteriia; order Desulfitobacteriales; family Syntrophobotulaceae; genus JAIRRL01. The sequence goes on along the minus strand of JAISAH010000120.1, from coordinate 41,132 downwards.
GGACGCGCATCGCCAATATCAAGCAGGCGGTGGTCATCGTCGGGATGCGCCAGCTGCTGGACTGGGTATATCTTTTGAGCTTTGGCGCGACCAGCCGCGCGGGTTCCGACGTTTTGATCCGGCTGGCTTTTCAGCGAGGCGAGATAGCGCAGACTTTGGCCATGCAGATAGCGAAATTACAGCAAAAGCACGCGGATTGTTATCTGGTCGGCATGTTTTCGGTGCTGGACCAGCTGCTGGAAAACAACCTCGCGACCATTCTGGCGGAACTGCCGCTGAGCGACGAGGTCAACGAGGCGCTGCTGGAGAAGAAGGGCTCGATGGGACTGCTCTATCGTTTGATCTTGGCGCACGAGCAGGCTGATTGGCGGGAAGTGACGAGCTTGGCCGCGGAACTCGGTCTGCCGGAGGAATCGGTCATCGAATCCTATCTGCAATGTGTGAAAAACGTGTCCCAAACTTGGGGAGACCTGATGAGTCCCGCCAATTGATATTTCGGGGAGGGAAAAATGGATTCGGCGGAACGCGCGGTATTCGCTCTCGACATCGGGACCCGTACCGTTATCGGTTTGGTCTGCCATTTGGCGGACGGAAAAATGCGGCTTTTGGGCGCGGAGATCATAGAACACGGCAAACGGGCGATGATAGACGGGCAAGTGGACGATATCGCCCATGTCAGCGCCTGTGTCGGCAAGGTTAAGACCTCTTTAGAACAAAAGCTGAACATAAAACTGCCTGATGTGGCGATCGCCGCCGCCGGGCGGGCTTTGCGCACGCGGATGGTGACTTTGCGCCGTCTGCTGGGCGAGGGCGAGGTACTCACGACCGAGATGCTGCGCAACTTGGAAATGGAAGCGGTAGCGCTGGCTCAGGCGGAGCTGAACAAGGAAAGCGGCGAACGCGCCGCTTTTTACTGCGTCGGCCATACCGTCAGCCGCCAAGTGCTGGACGGCTATGAGTTAAGCACCGCGGCCGGGCACAAAGGCGCAGAGTTTGAGATGACTTTGATAACAGCTTTTTTGCCTAAAATAGTCGTGGAAGGTCTGTACGCCGCTATGGACGGCAGCGGTCTGGAAGTCGGCAGTCTGACGCTGGAGCCGATCGCGGCCATGAACGTCGTGATACCGCCGGAGCTGCGCATGTTGAATCTGGCGCTCGTGGACATAGGAGCCGGCACCTCGGATATCGCGGTTTCCCGCGCCGGCGCCGTCATCGGCTACGATATGGTCACGGTGGCCGGCGACGAGATCACCGAGGCTATTATGCAGGCTATGCTGGTTGATTTTACCACGGCGGAAAAAATAAAACAAAACTTGACCGAACGCGAAGAAGTGGTATTCGTCGATATCCTGGGCCTGACTCAGACGGCGCCGAACACGGAGATAATGGCCGCGGCCCGCTCCGCTGTTGATCTGCTCGTGAGCGAGGTGACGGAAAAAATACTGGCTATCAACGAAACCGCGCCTACCGCGCTTTTCCTTGTGGGCGGCGGCAGTCAATACCCGGAGCTGACTGCCGCGTTCGCCCAAAAACTCGGTATGGACGAACACCGAGTCGCCGTAGGCGGCGCCACGCATATCCAGCGGGTGCTGCACGGGACTCCCGAGTCGGCGGGACTGGAAAGTCCGGAGTATATCACGCCGCTAGGCATAGCCTGGACGGCTTTGCAAGAGGGCGGCCATTCCTTTGGGACGGTCACGGTGAACGGGAAAAAAATCCGGCAGTACAGCTACGAGGGCGTCAAAGTCTCGGACATCCTCATTTTAAGCGGGTATTACAAGTATGAGCAATTAGTCGGCCATATGGGAAAGCCGCTGCGTTTTTACATGGACGGGCGCCTGACGACTATAAGCGGCGAACTGGCGCGGCCCGCGCAAATCAGGCTGAACGGGGAGGCGGCTTCTCTGGACGCTCAGGTGAGCGAAGGGGATGAGATCGGTTTCATCCCGGCGGTGAGCGGCGTGGACGCCCGGCGGAGCGTGAAAGAAGCGGCGCCGGCCTATCGCCGTTTTATGGTCATGGTCGATGAGCGGGAATACTACGCCGGCGTATGGGTTTTGCGGAACGGGCAGTTCGCCCGCGAGAACGATGAAATAGCCGACGGGGACGAGGTCCGCACGGTGGAGATACTCAGGTTCGGGGATTTCGCGCAGTTGATCCATCTGGACCCGCAGCAGGAATCCTACTGGCTGAACGGTGTTCCGGCCGCGGCCGGCGATCTGCTGAACCCGGGCGATCTGCTGACCTCGTTTGACCCCGCGCGGGAAGCGGAAGGGCGGCGCGAGACGATCCTGCTGGAGCTGAATGACAAGGCTGTTCGCCTGACGCCGAAAGCGGACGGGAGCGCGTATCTTCTGCTGGATTTGTTCAACTATGTGGAAAAAGACATATTGGAAAGACGGGCGCTGGGGCTGCGCTGCCGGCTGAACGGTCGGGAAGCGCCTTTCAGCGCCGAGTTGAAATCGGGAGACGCCGTTATTATTGAGTAAAAAACCGGATTTGGCAGTCTGTATCAGGAGGACACTGGCATGGGCATCGTGATCGCGGTCGCTAACCAAAAAGGCGGCGTGGGAAAAACCACCACGGCCAACGCCTTGGCTTTGGGTCTCAAGCGCGGCCGGAATAAAGTTCTGGCTGTCGACCTTGACCCGCAAGGTAATTTGAGTTTCAGCCTCGGAGCGGCGACGGAAAACGTTCGCGCCGCCTATCACGTGCTGGCGAAAGAATGCGGCGCCGGCGAGGCGATCCAGAAAACTCCGCTGGCCGACGTCATAGCCGGCAACATAATGTTGAGCAGCGTCCAGATCGACGCCGCGCAGAATAATTGGGAGTTTATCCTGCGCAACGCTTTAAGTGAAGTGCGCTCCGTCTATGATTATATCATCGTCGACACGCCGCCGGCTTTGAGCGTGCTGACGATCAACGCTTTCACGGCGGCGGACGGGCTGCTCGTCCCGATTCTGGCCGACATCTTCAGTCTCCAGGGGCTGGCCCGCCTGAACGATACGGTGGTTCGCGTGCGTGAATACAGCAACCCCGCCCTGCGGATGCTCGGCATCGTTCTCACGCGCTATAACGCCCGCACTGTTCTGAGCCGGGAAATCCGCGCCACGGCTCAGATGATCGCCGACGAGCTGAACCTCCCCCTGCTGAACGCCGCTGTCCGCGCGAGCGTGGTCATCGCGGAAGCGCAGTCCATGCAGGTCAATATGTTCAAATATATGCCGCGCAACAACGCGGTGCGTGATTATAAAAAACTGGTACAGGAATTAATAGAGAGAGGATTATAGGGCTTTGGACAAATTAATTGATTTTTTTGGAAATAACTGGGTACGAAAAGAGGTATACTATGGCAGGCAAGAAAAAATCAGCTTTAAAAAGTGAGCGGCTTTTTGAAAAAATCATCCCGACCGGCGGCAGCGAGGCCGGCGCGGCGCCGGAAGCCGTGAAAACGGATCCGCCCGAAATTGTTGTTCCGCAACCGCCGCAACCGGCGGCCGCCCCGCAGCCGGCAGCCGCGCCCAAACCGGCGGCGCCGCCGGCGAGTCCCGCTCCGCCGCCTCGCCGCTTGAATCTGCCTCACGATACGGACAATCGCGTCCCCCTGACGCCCGCAAGTAATGTTCAGCGCGATTTTACGGAAAACTACCGCCAACCCGTCAACCTGATGTATAATATCGTCATGGAGCACGTCGGCGATACGCTGCGCGACTATGGCATCTGCCACTGCGCGCGCTGCCGCATGGAAGCGGCCGCCATCACACTGAACAAAATCAACTCCAAATATGTGTCTGTTTTTTCTCCGGCCCTGGCGCTGGAAGATTTTTACTACAAGAAAAACTTTGCCGAAATCACCAGCGCCATGCTTTTAGCCTGCGCCGTGGTGAAAAACGCGCCCTGGCACAAGCCGGACGCGCCGCCCCCCCGCGAAGAGATCTTCATTGAAAACGTGATGGAGCGAGTCGTGGCGACTATCATCAAAGATATGGCCGACAGTTCCCCCACCTGTCAATGCGAGCGCTGCGTGGGAGACATCAGCGCTTTCATCCTGAACGATCTGCCGAACTATTACCGGGTCGGCAATATCAAACAATTGATTTCTTACTGGATACGCGCGAAAAAAGAATATGACTCCTTGCTGGTGCCGCTGTACGAGTATTATGCCGGGCGGGTCGCCGAACACCCGCTGCACTGATATATAAAAAAACGCCCCGGAGGGCGTAGACTTCTTCATTTAACTTTTTTTTCCATCACCTGATCCACGATACCGTAATCTTTTGCTTCTTCCGCGGTCATGTAGTGGTCGCGGTCAGTGTCCTGCGTGACGCGCTCCAAGGGCTGCCCTGTGCGTTCCGCGAGGATGCGGTTCATTTTTTCCTTGATTTTCAGCAACTGCCGCGTGTGGATCTCTATCTCTGTCGCCTGACCGGACAGACCGCCCCCGCCGATGAGGGGCTGATGGATCAGGATCTCCGAGTTGGGCAGCGCCGTCCGTTTGCCGCGGGCGCCGGCCGCGAGCAGGAAAGCGCCCATGCTGGCCGCGCTGCCGACGCAGATGGTTTGGATGTCGGGGCGGACGTGCTGCATGGTGTCGTAAATGGCCATGCCGGCGGAAATGCTGCCGCCGGGGCTGTTGATGTACAGCGCGATGTCTTTTTCCGGATCTTCCGATTCCAGGAAGAGCAGTTGAGCGACGATGAGATTGGCGACGTCGTCCGAAATGGAGCCGCCAAGAAATATGATGCGGTCTTTCAGCAGGCGCGAGTAGATGTCGTAAGAGCGCTCGCCGCGATTTGTCTGTTCGACGACCATTGGAACCAGGTAACTCATGGCAGTATCCTCCGTTTTTCTAGTGCCTTCTTCCTCCGCCTTGTCTGACGGAAAAAATTCTCGCCGCTTACTGACAAGCTTGGAGGTTACAGGCACTGGGGTCTTTTTAATGATTATACAGCAAAGGTCAATAAAGGTCAAATATTTTTTGACCGATTTTGACTTGACAAGCGGGCGATTATTTTATACACTGAGCGTAATGCGAATGATACGCGTTTAATATTGGGATCATCAGGAGGAAAAATGATGAAAAAAAGATTCCGCGTCGTACTTACTCTTTGCGCAGCGCTGGTTTTGCTGGCGGGATGCTCGGCGGCTCCGGCCCCGGCCGATCCACAGGCGGGAGGCACAAATGAAAACGAGTCGCAATCAGCCGAGCCGCAAGCGAAAATAAGCGTTTGCGCCAGCTTTTACCCGATGTATGATTTTGCCCTGAAAATCGGCGGAGACAAGGCGGAAGTCGTCAACATGGTCCCGGCCGGGATAGAGCCGCATGACTGGGAACCGGCGGCCGCCGATATAGCCGGTTTGGAGGAAGCGGATCTTTTCATTTACAACGGGGCGGGCATGGAGCATTGGGCGGACAGCGCGCTGGCGGCGCTGGGAAATGAGGGGCTTGTCGTCGTGGAGGCCGCGCGGGGAGCGGTTTTGCTGGAAGGAGCGCTGGAGGACGGCGAGGATGAAGGCGGGGAGCATGAAGGAGAAGGAGAATATGACCCCCATGTCTGGCTGAGTCCGCAGGGCGCCAAACTGGAGATGGAAAACATCAAGGAAGGTTTTGCCGCCGCCGATCCGGCCAACAGGGATTATTACGAGGCGAACTACAGCAGATACGCCGCGGAGCTGGATGCTTTGGACCGCGAGTTTCAGGAAACGCTCAGCCCTTTGCCCCGTAAAGATGTCGTCGTGGCCCATCAGGCTTTCGGCTATCTGTGCGCGGCCTACGGACTGACGCAAATTCCGATCGAGGGGTTGTCCGCCGATTCGGAGCCGGATCCGGCGCGGATGGCGGAAATCATCGAATTCGCGAAAGAGCGCGATGTGGAAGTCATCTTTTTCGAGGAATTAGTCAGCCCGAAAGTGGCGGAAACCATCGCGGAAGCCATCGGCGCCCGCACGGACGCGCTGAATCCGCTGGAGGGGCTGAGCGATGAGGAAACGGCGGCCGGGGCCGATTATTTTTCCGTCATGCGGCAAAACCTAATCGCCTTGACGGCCGCGCTGCGATAAGCGGATGACCGCCGTCGTTCAAGCCGAAAACCTCGGTTTTCGTTACGGGGACGAACCGGTTTTTTCCCGCGTCGATTTTTCCCTGGCCCCGGGCGATTTTGCCGCGGTGATCGGGGCAAACGGGGCCGGCAAAAGCACGCTGCTCCGGCTGATGCTCGGGGAGCTGGCCCCGGCCGCGGGCAGTATCCGGCTGTTTGGCTGTGAGGCCCGGCGTTTTCGCGACTGGCCCAAAGTCGGGTTCCTGCCGCAAAGCGCGCCGACCGCCGGCGAGAATTTTCCCGCCACCGCTGAAGAAATAGTGATGGCTAATCTGTTTGCCAGCATAGGCCTGTTGCGGTTTCCCCGCCCAAAGCACAAGGCGCGGGTGCGAGAGGCCCTGCGTTTGGTCGATATGGGAAAATATTCCAAAAGATTGATTAGCCGTCTCTCCGGCGGTCAGCGCCAGCGGGTCATGCTGGCCCAGGTGCTGGTGGCGGAACCGGAGTTTCTGCTGCTGGACGAACCGACGACCGGGGTGGACGAGGCGGCGGCGGCGGCGCTGTTCGCTCTGCTGACCCGTCTGAACCGGGAAACCGGACTCACCGTCATGATGGCGACCCATGACACGGAGCGGGCGGCGGCGCATGTTTCGCGGGTCTTGTGCCTGGAAAACGGGTCGCTGTTGGAACTGGACAAAGCCCAGCTGGATGAGGAACTGCGGCATAAGCACAAGCATCCGGCGCCAGTCTTGGAGCTTATTTCCTGACGAGTTCACTTTTCTCCGTCATTCCGGGCTCGTCCCGGAATCCAAAAGAGCAGTGGGGCAAGGATGGATTCCGGCATAAAGCCGGAATGACGGGAGAAGGTGAGTGGATTCCGGCATAAAGCGGGAATGATGAGTGGATTCTGGAATGAATCTGGGATGACGGGAGAATGGGGAAGCGGGAGACGGATGATGGCTGTTTTGCAATATGATTTTATGCGGCGCGCTTTGATCGTCGGGGTGCTTTTGGCGGTGATCATACCCTGTGTCGGCGTTATTGTGGTGCTCAAGCGGCTTTCCATGATCGGGGACGCGCTTTCCCACTCGTCGCTGGCCGGCGTCGCCGCCGGGCTCATCATGGGCGTCAACCCTATCCTCGGGGCCGGCGCCGCCTGTATGGCCGCCGCGCTGGCCATTGAGGCCGTCCGCAAAAAGATCCCCCGCTATTCCGAGATGTCTATCGCCGTCGTCATGTCGGCGGGCATAGGGCTGGCCGGCGTCCTGTCGGGTTTTGTGCGCGGCGGGGCCAATTTCAACAGTTTTCTGTTCGGCAGTATCGTGGCCATCAGTAATTTCGAGATGTATTTGGTGATTTTTGTCAGCGCGGCGGTGCTAATCGCTTTTGTTTTGTTGTACAAAGAGCTGTTTTTCATCGCGCTGGACGAACGGGCGGCGCGTATCGCCGGCGTTCCGGTCGGGGCGGTCAATTTTATTTTTACGCTCCTGACTGCGGTCACGGTATCTGTCGCGGCGCGCGCGGTGGGGGCGCTGATCGTCTCGTCCATGATGGTGGTGCCCGTGGCCTGCGCCATGCAGTTATCCCGGAGTTACAAACAAACGGTCGTTTTCTCTGTCGCCTTCGCCGTCGTTTTTACCCTGTTCGGACTGGCGTTTTCCTATTACGCCCGCCTGAAGCCGGGGGCGACGATAGTCCTGGCCGGCGTACTCTGTCTGGTGGTGATCATCGGCGGCAAAAGGATCTGGGAAAAACTGAGCGAACGGCAAAGGAGGCCTTATGAAAACGAAGACGCGTGACTGGCCGGCCGGGGTGAAAAAAACCCGGCAAAGGCAAACGGTGCTGACGCTCCTGGAGCAAGCGGAAGCCCCCCTCAGCGCCGCGGATCTGTTTGCGGGCGCGGCGGCGGCGGGGCGGGAAATTTCCCTGTCCACCATATACAGAATTTTGGAATATATGGAGAAAAAAGATGTCGTGACCAAGGCGGAGGTAGCGGGGAGCGAGAGAGTCCTGTACGAACTGAACAGCTTCCGCCATAAGCATTACGCGGTCTGCGTGATTTGCCGCCGGATAATATCGGTGGATAACTGCCCGATGGAAAATTTCATTCCGAACATAGCGGAAACGGATTTTCGCGTGACGGGACATAACATAGAAATATACGGCTATTGCCGTGATTGCGACGGCAGCCGCGGACGCGGGTGATTGGATTGGCATTATTTCGTCGCCCCGTCAAGCAGTTGCCGACGTTCAATAATCTCCTGTTCGCGCTCCAGTTCGCGCTTCAATTCCTCCTCCGTGGGCAGGTAGAGTTTGTATTTCGAGGCGAATAGATTCTCTTTATCGGCAAGCACGGAGTATTTTGCAATCGTTTCATCCCCGTCGGCGCACAGAACAATGCCAATTGTTGGATTGTCGTCCGCTTGCTTTATCTTGTCGTCGAACAAGCGAACATAAAAATCAATTTGCCCAATATCCTGGTAGCTCAGCTTTCCTGTCTTAAGGTCAATGACGACAAAACATTTCAGGATAAAATTGTAAAATGTGAGATCAATGTAGTAGTGCTCTCCGCTTTCGGTAGTAATCCGTTTTTGCTGCGCCACGAATGAGAATTCTAAAATGTACGGGTCTTTGAGGACATAGTCAGGGGCGGTTTTAGGTTCGAGTGTTTGAATTTCGTTTTTTACGCTCTCACGCCCGCTTTTTTGTGTGGCAAGCAACCGTTCGTAAAAGAACGAATTGATCTGACGCTCTAATTGCCGCGCCGTCCACGCAGATTCAACGCTCTCGCGGAGATAAAAATCGCGGCGGTTGCTATCGTCTATTCGCATTAACAGACGATAGTGAGTCCAACTCAAATCGCTACGCAGTGCGTAGCGATTTGGGAATAAATGGTAGAATTGCCGCATGTTTCGCAGATTGGCAACTGTAAAGCCTTTCCCAAATTCCTCCGTCAAGCCGATTGAAAGATATTGCAACAATCGCTTTCCGTATTCGGCCCGGTCCCCGATGCTTTCTTCAATTTGCCGCCCAATGTCCCAATACGCCTCCACCATAGCGGAATTGACGGCTGTATAGATGTTGCATATGTTATATTGTAGCGCGTATACCGCAATAGTCAAGCCGCACACTCGCCGGTTTTAATAAAATCGTAAGAAACAGACCGGTCTTTTCGTAAGATAATAAATATATTATAATAATAGTGTTGCAGCAACAATATGGGAATGGAGTTCTATCTATGAATGTGCTGATTTGCGACGACGATGCTGATATAGCGGGCGCTGTTGAAGTCTACCTGAAAAGCGAAGGCTACGGGGTGTTTCTCGCCGCCGACGGGCTGGAAGCGCTGGGCGCGGTGGAGCGCGAGGATATCCACCTCATCATCATGGATGTGATGATGCCGCGCCTGGACGGCATGAGGGCGACCATGAAGATCCGGGAAGACAGGAACATCCCGATCATAATCCTGTCGGCGAAATCCGAGGATCACGACAAGATCACGGGGCTGAACGCGGGTGCGGACGACTATGTGACCAAGCCTTTCAACCCGCTGGAACTCATGGCGCGGGTCAAGTCGCAGCTGCGCCGGTACACGGATCTCGGCAGCATTGCTCCCGCTAAAAGCGGGGTATTCAGCAGCGGCGGTCTGACGGTCGACGACGAGGCGAAAAACGTCACGCTCGACGGGGAGCAGGTGGCGGTAACGCCGATAGAATACGGTATCCTCAAATTTTTGACGGAAAACGCCGGCAAGGTCTTTTCCATAGAACAGATTTATGAGCGGGTGTGGAACGAACCGGCTTACAGCCCGGAAAATACGGTGGCGGTGCATATCAGGCGGATACGGGAAAAGATCGAGTTCGATCCCAAAAATCCGAAATATTTGAAGGTGGTGTGGGGAATTGGATATAAAATCGAAAAAATCAAGTGATCGGTTCAGTACACGCGTTATCGCTTTTTTCCTCTGCGTGCTGTTTTTCACCGCCTCGGCTCTCGCCTTGGTGAGCGCGCTGAAAATCGACTACGGCGATCTGCGCTACGGCGATTTGCGCAATTTCTTTATTGACCGAAGTTATGAGGAAAGCCAGGCACTGCAACTTGATCTCGCGCTCAGGGCGGACCGGCTGGCCCGCGAGTTCAATCATTACAGAAACGAGGAGTATATAGAGGCGGGCGGGGCGGTTTACACCCGTGAGTTTGAAGACGCCGCGCGCAATTTATTTGAGAATGAAATATGGCGTTACCGGGAATCCGGGGATTTCCTGCTGCCTGATGAACCCGCGTCCGCGCTTGATCAGCCGCCCAGACCGGCGCTTGTCTCGGAGTATGATCATGACGTCGCGCTGGCGGAATTTGCCGCCCAGAACGAAGAAAGGATCAGACAGACCGTCGTCCGGCAGCAGCTCAGAGATTTCAGGCAGTACGTCAGGCAGTTGGAACAGATAAAGGGGTTTGATTTTTATATAAGCGACGGCGAGCATATCCTGACGAATCAAAGCATAGAGGAGGGCGGTTCCGTGGATATGACCGCTTTCCGCAGCAAAGCGGCATGGTTGATCTACGAGGACGACGGCGGCCTGACGCAATCTCCCTCGCCGTCCGCCCGGTACAGGCATATCGCCGCGGAGCTGGAAAACAGTTTGTTCACGGATTCCGCCTTCTACGAGGGTCCGGCCGCGTTCTACGACGATTCGGCCGAGGGTCCGGCCGCCGCGTTCACCATCTGCCTTGCCTTTGACGATTCCTATATCGCCGACCGGGCCGCGATATTTGGCCGCGTTAAATCACAGCTGCAAGTTCTGACCCCGATCATCGTCGGCGGCTGCCTGCTGGCCCTGGCCGCGCTGATATATCTGCTCGCGGTCACGGGACGCAAAGACGGGGCCAAAGCGCTTACGCATCCCTTTGACCGCGTATTCACCGAAATTCAAATCGCCGTGGTGATCCTCGCTTTGGTCGGCGGATACTACGTCCTGGTTACGGCTGTGATGGGGAACACGACCTACGAATGGGGTTCTTTCGGGAGTTGGGCGGATATCGTTTTACTGGCTCTGCCGGTGGCGGCGCTCGCGGCCGCGGGCCTTTGGTTTGTGCTCTCCTGTGTCCGCAACCTGAAAGCCGGTTTGTTCTTTCGAAATACCATTATCTGGATAATTTGCGGAATTATTTGGCAAATATGCTGCCGGATCTACCGAGGCCTGCACCAGGTTTTTGACCGGCAAAACCCGATGACCAAACTGGTCGCCCTAGCCCTGGCCCTGATCCTCTTATCCGCCACCGTAGTCCTCGCGCCCGTAATGCTGGTACTCACGCTGGTATTCGCGCCCAGGTGGCTGAAAAAATACGCCGCGGTGAAAAAAGGGGTGGAAGAAGCGCGGCGCGGCAATTTTTCCTGGCGGATCCCCGTGCCGGAGGACGCGCACAGCGAGTTTGACGAACTGGCCCGCGGCGTCAATGAAATCGCCGGCGCTTCCGGCATCGCTATCCAAAACGAGTTGAAAAACCAAAGGCTGAAAACAGATCTGATATCTAATGTTTCGCACGACCTCAAAACGCCGCTGACTTCCATCATCACCTATGTCGACCTGCTCAGGCGCGAGGGGCTTACGAGTCCCGCCGCGCCCGAATATCTCGGCGTGCTGGAGCAGAAAAGCCGGCGCCTGCAAAAACTCACCGAGGACCTGTTCGACGCCGCCAAAGCTTCCAGCGGCGCGATTCCCGTGCGTTTCGCCCGCGTGGATCTATTGTCTTTGATCAGGCAGGGTCTGGGGGAGATGGACGCCGGTTTCGCCGCGGCGCGCCTGGAGGTGATACTCAAGGCCAAAGAGGAAAAATACTGGGTCAACGCCGACGGACAGCTTCTCTGGCGGATCGTGGAAAATCTCATGAGCAATGTGCAAAAATACGCCTTTGAGGGTTCGCGGGTGTATATCGACGTCACGGAGCGGGAATCCGGCCGGCGCGAAACCATAATGGAAATGAAGAATATTTCCCGGGCGCCCCTCAATATGCCGGCGGACGAACTGATGGAGCGTTTTCAGCGCGGCGACGAATCGAGAACGACGGAAGGCAGCGGGCTGGGTCTGGCTATTGCCCAGGATCTCGCCAAGTTGCAAAACGGCTGCTGCCAGGTGAGCGTGGACGGCGATCTGTTCAAAGCGACGCTCATTCTCGCCGCTTGGCCCGGCGACCCCGGTCAGGACGCGCCGGCGGAGGATGAGGTGGCGTAACAAAATAGGCGTTGTCATTCTGTTTGAATAATGTTAATATAATATTGTTTATTGGGGCATCCAAATACTCAAATTCGTCATACGAGGAGAAAGCATCATGATTTTGGATACGATCGAAGCGATCAGCACTCGTTTTTCCTGCCGCGCTTTCAGCGGCCAAACCCCGCCGGACGAGCATCTGAACACCATCGCTCAGGCCGCCGTCGCGGCGCCCAGCGGTATGAACCGCCAGCTCTGGCGGGTAATAGTGCTGAAGAACAAGGATCTGCTCGCCGAATTGGAAGCGGAAGGGATGAAAAACCTCGCGGCCCATCCCAATAAAGGACTCTATGAGCACATTATGTCCCGCGGCGGTAAACTCTACTACAACGCTCCCTGCATGATGGTCGTGCCGATCGCTAAAGCCGAACCGGCCGGCGCCGAGCTTTTCGATTGCGGAATCGTCGCCCAGAACATCGCGCTTTCCGCGGCCGCGCTGGGTATAAACAGCCTGATTTGCGGACTCGCCGCCTTTGCCTTCGCCGGAGACAAGAAAGCGGAATTCCATGCCCGGCTCGGTTTCCCCGCGGGCTATGAAATCGGCATCGCCGTGCTGCTGGGCTATGCCGAAAACCCCGGCGGCAAGCCTCACGAGCCGGACATGAGCAAAATAAGCTGGATCGTATAACGCAAGTTTGCAGGCCTGTCATTCCGGGCTTGTCCGTCCTGCTTCTCCGATCTTCCCCGGAATCCACATCCTCCCGTCATTCTGGGCTTGTCCCAGAATCCATGTTTCATGAAGGAGATTCCGGCATAAAGCCGGAATGTTCCCGGTGTAGGGTGCGGCGTCCTCGACGCACCGCCTGACCCTGAGGCATGGATTCCGGCATAAAGCCGGAATGACGGGCCCTACAAATTTGTCGCCTTCCCTTGACAAGGCTTGAAGGATATTGTATACTTGTCGTAAAGTAAAATTACTTTACGAACTTTGAACGCGCCGAAGCACTGACGGAGTCCGCGCATGAAAATCGCCCGCTTGGCCTATCTCTTTGATTTCTACGGTTCGCTCCTGACGCGCCGCCAGCAGGACGTCTGGAAATCGCATTACGAGGAGGATCTATCCCCGCCGGAGATCGCCGCGCAGGAAAACATGAGCCGGCAGGCTGTTCACGACTTGCTGCGCCGAACGGAGCGGCGGCTGCGCCTTTATGAGGAGCAGCTGGGTCTGGTGGCCCGTTTTGCCGCGGAAAAAGAAAAACTCCTTGATTTGCTGGCCTTGCTTGGCGAAGCCGCCGCGGAGGATTTCGCGGCCGAGGCCGCCTGGATGAGGCATAAACGCGCGCAGGCCGGCGTAGAGGACATTTTGGCTGATATAATGAGGTGACGCGGTGGCTCTTTTTGAAGGATTAGGAGAGAAATTACAGGCGACTTTCAAGCGGCTGCGGAGCAAGGGGCGGCTGACGGAGGCCGACGTCAGCGAAGCTATGCGGGAAGTGCGCGTCGCCCTGCTGGAAGCGGACGTGAGTTTTCAAGTGGTAAAAAATCTCATCGCCACGATGAAAGAACGGGCCGTGGGCGCGGAAGTCCTCGAATCACTCACGCCCGGCCAGCATGTCGTTAAAATAGTGCAGGACGAATTGGTCAATCTGCTCGGCCAAACGGAAAGCAAACTGATTTTCGCCTCCCGTCCGCCTACCGTGTTCATGCTCGTCGGTTTGCAGGGCGCCGGCAAAACGACGCATGCCGCTAAACTGGCGCTGATGATGAAAAAGCAGGGTAAGCGCCCTATCTTGGTCGCCTGCGACGTCTACCGCCCCGCCGCCGTCCGGCAGCTGGAAGTGCTGGGCGAACAAATCGGCGTGCCTGTTTTCAGTCAGGAACAGAGCGATCCGGTGGATATTGCCCGCGCCGCCGCCCTGCACTCCCGCCAGCACGGCAATGACGTCGTCATCATCGATACTGCCGGCCGCCTGCATATCAACGAGGAACTCATGGCGGAACTGGCCGCTATCAAGGAATGCGCCCCGCCGCAGGAGATCCTGCTGGTCGCGGACGCGATGACCGGGCAGGACGCCGTGAACGTCGCGGCATCATTCCACGCTCAATTGGAGCTGACCGGAGTTATCCTCTCCAAACTGGACAGCGATACGCGCGGCGGAGCGGCGCTTTCCATCAAAGCGGTCACCGGCTGCCCGATCAAATTCGCCGGTATAGGCGAAAAAATGGACGCCATTGAAGTTTTTTACCCCCAGCGCATGGTGTCTCGCATTTTAGGCATGGGCGACGTGACGACGCTGATAGAAAAAGCGCAGGAAGCCTTTGACGAAAAACAGCTGCAGGATATGGAGGAAAAAATCCTTCGCTCCGAACTCACGCTGGACGATTTTGTCGCTCAGGTGCGTCAGCTGCGCAAAATGGGGCCGCTTTCCTCTCTGCTGGAGATGATCCCGGGCGTCGGCCGGCAGATGAAGGACGTGCAGATAGACGAAAACCAGATAACTAAAGTGGAAGCGATGATTTCTTCCATGACGGCGGAAGAAAGACGCAAACCGTCCATCATCAAAGATTCGCGCAAAAAGCGTATCGCGCGCGGCAGCGGCTCGTCGGTGCAGGACGTGGGCCGCCTGCTCAAGCAATACGAAGAAACCAAGAAGATGATGAAGCAGTTCAACAGCGCCCAGGGAGCCGGCAAAGCAGTCAAGAACATGCCGCGGCAGCAGTTGGAAGAGCTGGTCCCGGAATCAGGCTACACGCGCCCGTTCAGCATGAACGCCGGCAAAGAGTCCGAACATAAGAAGCGCAAAAAGAAGAAGAAAAAGTGAATTCCTATGGGAAGGAGGTGATGTGTTTTGGCGACAAAAATCCGTATGCGGCGGATGGGAGCGAAGAAAAACCCTTTTTACCGTCTGGTGGTATGCGATTCAGCCGGGCGGCGCGACGGCAAACCCATAGAGGAAATCGGCTATTATGATCCGACGCGGGACCCGCAGCAGGTAAAAATTGACGAAACTCGCGCTCTGCATTGGCTGAAAGAAGGGGCGCAGCCGTCCGACACCGTGAAGTCTTTGTTTAGGCAAGCCGGAGTTATGCAAAAATTCCGGGGAAAGAGCGATGAGAAACCTTCAGACGAGTTATTGCCTGAAGTCTCTGCCAGCGAATGAGGTGACGTCTGTGAAAGAAGTGGTCGAAATTCTGGCGAAAGCCCTGGTGGACAATCCGGATCAAGTGACAGCGGAAGAAACAACGACTGAAAAAACCATCCATATCAAACTGACAGTCGCCGAGGAAGAAATAGGCAAGATCATAGGCAAACAAGGCCGTATAGCCAACGCCATACGCACCGTCCTCAAAGCGGCCGCCGTAAAAGACGGCCGCAAGGTGATCATGGATATCGACTGAATAACGGCCGCGTACGCGCGAGAGCAGGCCGCGCCCAGGGAAGTACTGATTAATTTTGTTGCGGTTGCCGGCGAGGATTTTTTTCGTCAGGCAAGGCGGCAGGTTCCGCTAATACTGGATGTATTTGCGGGTTCTACCAACGAAGCCTGACGGAAAAAAGACCGGCGACAGCCGTGACAGTAATTAATCAGTGCTTCCCTAATAGGGGCGCGGCCTGCTTGAAAACTAAAGTAAAATAAAAGAGGTTTATCAATGAAGCAAACATTTGTTTACAGTGATGAAAAATCAAACAAATTTTGGAGTATTGAAACCGCAGGTAATTGCTTCACCGTTACATTTGGCAAGGTTGGCGCAGCGGGTCAAACCAAGGAAAAGTCCTTTGCCGACGAGACGGCTTGCCAGAAAGAAGCCGATAAGCTGATTGCCGAAAAGACGAAAAAAGGCTATGTGCAACAAGGTGAGGAATCTGGCGATAAGGACGCGGACTTTGCTGATGATTCATATCTTGAGGAGTGGGAAAAAATCGTCAACGCCGCAGACAGATCGCAAGCCTTGACAGAGCATTTCAAGTATCTTGCCGATACGCCGGAACAAGAGGAAACGCTGCTTGATTTGCTGCGGCAAATCATGAATAAATGCACCGACGTCAAGATAGAAGACGATTCATTGGTTATGATTTTTGACGGCGATAACGAAATAATCGCTTACGCGCCTTTGGCCGGGATAAACCCTGAATATCCTAAAACGTTTCAGGCGATCTTGCGAAAACATAATCATATACATTGGGAAGATTATATGTTTGATCTTTGCAGTGAAATATATGTGGACAATATCGGGTTGCAAGACGACGATCTTGCCGAATACGGCATAAAAAGCATCTGCGACTTAACAGGCTGTATTTGGGATTATTCCGACTGCTGGTTTTTTCATCCGGATAAAAAGAACAAGCACGGCGAACCGCAGCTCGTGTTCCTTGATCATGAAGGCGGCGATCCGACGCTTCACCATATCAATGTGGGTTCGGCTTTTATCTACCGCTGGGCTGAAAATCTTGATATTGATGTTGATTTCAACAAATATGAAGGGGCTGTTTGGAAATAAAGTGATCAGCTGACGCCGGGATCTATGGAGAAGCAAAGTGGAAACGAAATATTTAGAACTGGATAATATAAAAATAGCCTACTCTGAACATGGGGCAGGGCATAACTTGTTGTTACTGCACGGTAACTCTGAAAATAAAAGCATTTTCCAAGAACATCAATTGAAATATTTTGAGAATTTTCATACATTTGCTCTTGACAGCCGGGGACACGGGCAAAGCGTCTCCGAAGACAGTGAATACTCTATAAATCAGTACAGCGACGACGCGATAAATTTTTGTAAAAAATTGGGGATAAATAAGACTTATGTGATAGGATTTAGCGACGGCGGAAATATCTGTTTGTTTTTAGCCAGGAAAAACCCGGAAATATTCGAAAACATAATAGCGTTATCGCCAAATTATCTGGTGGACGGAACGGCCAGTAAAACATTGAAATTTTTACGCAGAATGCATAAGCTGTTTTTATTTATGGAGAAACTGCGTCTTCCCATGCGAAAAACCATCATGAGATGGGAATTAATGTTAAAGGATATCGGGATAACCGACGAGGAACTAAAAGAAATAAGAGCGAACGTGTATATATTATACGCAGAAAACGACATGATAAAAGAGGAACATTTATTGAAAATGGCAGAATTGATAAAAAATTGCCAGATAAAGAAGATAAAAAACACTACCCATTCAAATATATATAAGAGCGAAGAAACAATAAAAGAAATAATAGAATATTTGAAATAAAAATAGGCCTTGACAACGTTGTTGTATTTTGATAAGATAACAAATGTCTTTGAACTGGCCCGTTGGTCAAGCGGTTAAGACATCGCCCTTTCACGGCGGGAACACGGGTTCGAGTCCCGTACGGGTCACCAGTTTTGAGCATTGTTGTACAGGATTCGGCTGGACAATGACTCGCTGTCCTCAATTGTGAGATGATGAGTGTGGAGGGGCGCGGAAACTTGTTGGGGTGTAGACAAGTGGTAAGTCACCAGACTTTGACTCTGGCATCCGTTGGTTCGAATCCAGCCACCCCAGCCATGAGCCATTAGCTCAGTTGGTAGAGCACCTGACTTTTAATCAGGGTGTCCCGCGTTCGAGTCGCGGATGGCTCACCATTTTTCCCTTGACGTTGCTTGGCGGACGTCGCGGGCCATTAGCTCAGTTGGTAGAGCACCTGACTCTTAATCAGGGTGTCCGGAGTTCGAGCCTCCGATGGCCTACCAAATATGCGGGTGTAACTCAGTGGTAGAGTGTCACCTTGCCAAGGTGAAAGTCGCGAGTTCGAATCTCGTCACCCGCTCCATAATCGCGCACATAGCTCAGCTGGATAGAGCGTCTGACTACGAATCAGAAGGTCTGGGGTTCGAATCCCTATGTGCGCACCAGACAAATCAAGGCTTTCAGCGTTTAGCCGAGAGCCTTTTCCATTTTTTTGATGTTTATTTGATGTTTGTTTTTTGACAAAGCGCATAAAATACTTCTTAAAGGGAGCGAAGCGCGGCAATGAGCATAATGGAAATCCTGTTCTCATTTTTTGGCGGTCTGGGATTGTTTTTGTTTGGCATCAACGCTATGGCGGAAGGCTTGCAATCATTCGCCGGCGATCGCATGCGGGTCATCCTAGAACAGGGCACCGGCTCTTTATGGCGGGGGATACTGTCCGGAACGTTAGTCACGGCTTTGATCCAGAGCAGCAGCGGCACGACTGTTCTGACGGTAGGTTTGGTCAACGCCGGTTTTCTCTCGCTGAAACAGGCGATAGGCGTCATCATGGGCGCCAATATCGGCACGACGGTCACGGCCTATCTTATCGGCATAAATCTGCAGGAAATTTCCCTTTTGTTTGTCGCGATAGGGGCGATAACAATTTTCTTTGTGAAAAAGGATAAAATCATAAATGTGGGCCAGACCGTCTTCGGTTTTGGCCTTCTGTTTTATGGGATGCAAGTCATGAGCGCCGGGATGAGTCCGCTGCGGGAAGCGGCCATGTTTTCGGACGTGATGGCGAGCGTGCAGAATGTTCCGATTTTGGGAGTGCTGATCGGCGCGGTTTTTACCGGCATCGTGCAGAGCAGTTCCGCGACCACCGGCATACTGCAAGGTTTGGCTGACGAAGGGGTCGTAAATATCTATCAGGCGGTGCCGATACTTTTTGGCATAAATATCGGCACGACGGTCACGGCACTGTTAGCCGGGATCGGGGCCGGAGTCAACGCGCGGCGCGCGGCGCTTACGCATTGTCTTTTTAACGTCATCGGCACGCTGATTTTCTTGCCGCTGTTTCTGAGTGGTATTTTTCTCTTTATAGTAGAGCACGCGACCAACCTGCTTTATCTGCTGCCGGGGCTGGACGGTTCATGGGAGACGATGAACGCGCGAATGCAGATCGCGCAGGTCCATGGCGTATTCAATATCCTGAACACTCTTATTTTGGCGCCTTTTGTCCCGGTTTTGACCGCTATCGTGACGAGACTGATTAAGTCCAAAGACGAGGATCTGGCCGAAGCCAAATTCCTGGAGCCGCGTTTATTGGAAAATCTGCCGGTGGCTTTGGCCAACGCAAAGCGGGAAGTCCTGCATATGGGCTCTGTCGCCGGAGAATCGCTGCAAATCGCGATCGATTACTTCTTTCGCCCTCAGGATGAACATAAAAAAAAGCTCATGAAATGCGAGGTGCTTGTCGACCGGCTGCAAAGGGAGATAGACGATTATGTCAGCCGGGCGGTACTCGGGAAATCACTTACGACGGTCACATCCGCGCACAGTCATCTGATCCAGCAATCCATCAATGATATTGAGCGCGTGAGTGACCGCAGTCAGAAAATATTAGAACTGACAGAGTATGCCTATCAGCATGACCTGGATTTTACGGATATGGCGCGGGAGAGACTGGAGGAGATGAGCGCCCTCGTGCAGGAAATCTACAGTTTGTCATTGACGGTGCTGGAAACCGAGGACAAGGCACTGGCGCGCGAAATCGTCATTAAAGACGATATCATAGACGAAATGGAAAAAGAGCTGCGCAAGGCGCATATCGCCCGCGTGAACGCCAGAACATGCAACGGCAATTCTGGCGCGGTTTATCTGGATATCCTCAGCAATCTGGAGCGGATCGGCGACCACGCGGTCAATTTGGCGGGGTATGTGCTGGGCGGCACGCCGACCGATGAAAATTAATCAGTGCTTCCCTAAGGCAGTATTTCCCTGGCTTGGCCGCCCGCGGCGCTGATCCGGAGCATGATATCGGCAAAATGTTCCAGTTTTTCCATGTAATAGTATGATTGCCATAAGTCGCCGGCCCAGGTCACGGCGCCGTGATTCGCCAAGAGCACTCCGTTGTGCGTTCCGGCGTATGGGGCGGCGCTTTCGGCTACGCCGGGCGAGCCGGGGGCGGCATAAGGGGCGAGAGGAACAGGCCCCAGCGTCAAAAGAACTTCGGGCAGGACCGGGCGTTCCAGAGAGCGGCCCATGCAGGCCAGAGCCGTAGCCGCCGGCGGGTGAGCGTGGACAATGGCTCGCGCGGCGGGATTTTCCCGGTATATGCGCAAATGCAGGCCGGATTCTGAAGAAGGGCGTCCTTCTCCCTCCGTGACGCGTCCGTTTTCGTCCAGACCGATCAACATATCTTCCGTCAAAAAACCTTTACTGACGCCGGACGGCGTGATCCAAAAAACAGTGCCGCCGTTCGCGCCGGCGCGGCAGGAAATATTGCCGTCGTAAGCCGCGATCAAACCCCGGGCATAAAGACGCCGCCCTATCTCCACGATAGTCCGTTTCAGACCGTTCGTCTCACTGTAAGGCATATCAGTCTCCGTTCCGCTGTTTTTTCCGATTATAGCATATTCCCGCCCGAAACGCTATGGCAAAAATCCGCCGGGCGGCAGGAAATACCGCTGCCGCGGCGAAACAATATTGTTTAGGAGATCAGGCGGCTCAGGCGGCCTGGTTCAGCAGGCGAGAAAACGGAGTTGACATATATTGAAATTTATCCTGACCGGCGGGCGCGCCTTGGAAGGCAGCGTGGACGTGAGCGGAGCGAAAAACGCCGTGCTGCCGATTATGGCCGCCGCTATGCTGACGAGCGACGAAGTCGTCTTGGAAGACGTTCCGGATCTGCTGGATGTGACGACGATGCGCCGCGTGCTGGAAACCATGGGAGCGCGGATTACCAGGACCGGGAGCGTTTTGCGCATCCAGGCGCCGGCCGTGCCGAGCGCCGAAGCTCCCTACGACCTCATCACCAAAATGCGGGCTTCCATCGTCATTATGGGTCCCATCCTGCGGCGGGCCGGGTATATCCGCATTCCGCCCCCCGGAGGCTGCGCCATCGGCTCCCGCCCCATCAACTGGCATTTGAAAGGGCTGGAAGCCCTGGGGGCGCGGATCAGCATGGATCACGGGTTTTTGGACGCCAGAGCCGAACGCTTGCGCGGCGCGCGGATCTATTTGGATTTTCCCAGCGTCGGCGCCACGGAAAATATCATGATGGCGGCTGTTTGCGCCGAAGGGACCACCGTGCTGGAAAACGCGGCCCAGGAACCGGAGATCGTGGATCTGGCGAATTTTCTCAATGAAATGGGCGGCCGGATACGCGGCGCCGGCACGAACGTCGTCCAGATCCAGGGCGTCAGCTCTTTGCGCGGCGCGACGCACAGCATCATTCCCGACCGCATCGAGGCGGGCAGTTTTATCCTGATGGCGGCGGCCTGCGGGGGGGACGTCCTCGTGCGCAACGTCATCCCGGCCCATTTGCGCCCGCTGCTGGCCAAGCTGCAAGAGATGGGCGTCTCTTTTTGTGAAAAAGACGACGGCATCCGGGTGTGGGGCGAGGGCCGTTTACGAGCCGTCGATATCAAAACCCAGACCCATCCTGGTTTTCCGACCGATCTGCAGGCGCCGGCTCTGGCTTTGCTGACGCGGGCGCAGGGAACGTCGGTCATAACGGAAACCGTTTTTGAAAACCGCTTCATGCATGTGGAGGAATTGCGCCGCATGGGAGCGGATATTCGCGTCGACGGGCGCAGCGCCATCCTGCGCGGACAGGAAAATCTGAGCGCCGCCACCGTGACGGCCAGCGACCTGCGGGCGGGCGCGGCGCTGGTGCTGGCGGCGCTGACCGCGGAGGGCGTCTCGGAAATCAGGAATATCTATCATATCGACCGCGGTTATGAAGGCATGGAAGCGAAGCTGCGGGGACTGGGCGCGGACATCAGACGCGTCCCGGCCGCAGCGCAGCCGGAAAACGATATCCCCGCGCCCGGCGCGGCTGAAAGAGGTAATAAATTATGTTTGCTTCCGAGATAGGCATCGACCTTGGCACAGCCAGCGTGCTGGTTTATGTCAGGGGCCAGGGTGTTGTGCTGAGCGAACCGTCGGTGGTGGCAATCGAGAAACACACAAAACGGCGTATCGCGGTGGGCCAGGAAGCGCGCGAGATGATAGGCAAAGCGCCGGGCCACATTTTGGCCATCCGGCCGATGCGGGACGGAGTGATCGCGGATTACGCCACGACGGAAATCATGCTGAAGTATTTTCTGAAACGGGTCGGCGTAAAAACGTGGCCTTTTATCAAAAACAAGGTCGTGGTCTGCATCCCATCCGGCGTGACCGAGGTGGAGGAACGGGCCGTCAAGCAGGCCGCCTACAAAGCCGGCGCCGGCGACGTAGTCGTGGTGGAGGAGCCTTACGCGGCCGCTCTCGGGGCCGGGCTGGACATTATGGGACCGCAGGGCAGTCTGGTCGTGGATATCGGCGGCGGGACGACGGACATCGCCGTACTCAGTCTGGGCGGCATCGTCTGTAAAAAAAGCATCCGGGTCGGCGGCGACAAAATGGACGAGGCCATCATGCGCTATATTCGCGCCGAACACAATCTGCTGATCGGGGAGCGCATGGCGGAGAGCATCAAAATACGCATCGGTTCCGCTTTGCCCCAGGGATGCCCCGACAGCGGCGAAGTAGACGTGAAGGGCCGGGATCTCATTTCCGGACTGCCCAAAGTCGTGTCCATGAACTCCCGCTCCGCTTATAAAGCGATAGAGGAGATCCTGGACGTTATCATTTCCGGCGTCAGAGACGTGCTGGAACGCACGCCGCCGGAGTTGGCGGTGGATATCCTGAACAAGGGAGTCGTGCTGACCGGGGGCGGGTCGCTGATCCACGGCCTGCCGGAACGGCTGAGTCAGGAAACGGATCTGGCCGTTTTTCTGGCGGAAGATCCCATTTCCTGTGTGGCGCGCGGCACGGGAAAATTGCTGGGCCGATGAAAAAACGATGAAAAAGCGTGTCTCTATCCTGAACGTGCCGGTACACGACGTCAGTCTGGCGGAAACGGCGGCGGCGGCGCGGGAAGCCGTGCTGAACGGCAAACGTCTGCGCGTGGTCACGGCCAACCCGGAGATAATCTGCCGCGCGGCGTCGGAAACCGGGCTCCGGGCCGCGGTGGCGGGGGCGGATCTGGTGACGGCGGACGGGGTAGGGGTGCTGTGGGCGGCGCGCCGGCTGGGGCAGCCCTTGCGGGAACGGGTGACGGGCATCGATCTCGTTCAGGCTTTGTTTCAGCTGGGCGGCGGCATGGGCTGGCGCGTTTTTTTGCTCGGCGGCCGGCCTGGCGTGGCCGCCGAGGCGGCGGAGCGCCAAGGTGAGCTTTATCCCGGTCTTATTTTCGCATACGCGCACGGATATTTTACGCCGGAGGAGGAGGAAGCGCTCACGGAGCGGATCCGCGCCTTCCGTCCTCAGGTTTTGCTGGCCGGTCTCGGAGCGCCGCGACAGGAAATCTGGCTGGACGCGCATATGGATCTGGCCGCCGTGTCCATCGGGGTCGGCGGCGCTTTTGACGTGCTGGCCGGGCGCAAAAAACGGGCGCCGCTTTGGATCCAGCGGGCCGGATGCGAGTGGCTGTACCGCCTGATCCGCGAACCGGGACGTTTCCGGCGTCAGTGGGTGCTGCCCCTCTTTGTCTGGCGGGTGATGAGAGAATATTATGGCCGCGGAACAACTTGACCAATTTTCCCGCACCGCCCTGCAATTCGGGCGAGCCGGCCTGGCCCGTCTCCGGGCTGCGCGGGTGGCGGTGTTCGGGATCGGCGGCGTAGGCGGCTACTGCGTCGAGGCGCTTTGCCGCAGCGGCGTCGGCGCTCTCGCGCTCTTTGACGACGATACGGTTTGTCTGACCAATATCAACCGGCAGATCATCGCCACTCACGCCACGGTGGGCCGGTATAAGACGGACGTGATGAAAGCCCGCGTGCTGGAGATCAACCCGGAGGCCGCCGTGGAGGCCCGGCATGTGTTTTACGGCCCGGAAACCGCCGCCGGCGTGGATCTGACCTGTTATGACTATATCGTGGACGCGGTGGACACGGTCACGGCCAAGCTGGAACTGGTTTGCCGGGCTCAGGCCGCGGGGACGCCGATCATCAGTTCGATGGGCGCGGCAAATAAATTGGACGCGACGGCTTTTACCGTGGCGGATATTTACGAGACCAGCGTCTGCCCGCTGGCCCGCGTCATGCGCCGGCAGCTGCGCCGTCTCGGCGTGCCGGCTTTGAAGGTCGTTTATTCTACGGAAAAACCCACGGCGCCGCTGGAAGATATGGCTCCCAGCTGCCGCTCCGGCTGCGTCTGCCCGCCCGGCGCCGCCCGTCATTGCCTGGAGCGCCGGCAAATACCGGCCAGCAACGCTTTTGTCCCCCCGGTGGCGGGATTGATTTTGGCCGGGGAAGTAGTCAAGGATCTGATCAGTCAGAGGTAAATTATGGAAACAACCTGCTTGCATTGGCAGGAAAACGAGGGGCCGGGCGGCGCGATCCAGACCGCCGCCGCGCTGCTGCGCGGCGGCGGCCTAGTGGCGTTCCCCACCGAAACAGTCTACGGGTTGGGGGCGAACGCCTTGGACGCTGCGGCTTGCCGCCGGATATTCGCCGCTAAAGGCCGGCCGGCCGACAACCCGCTCATCGTGCATATCGCGGATATGGCGCAGGCCGAAACCGTTTGCGCCGCCTGGCCGCCGGAAGCCCGGCTGCTGGCGGCCAAATTCTGGCCGGGGCCGCTGACTCTCGTTTTGCCCCGGCGGCGGGCGGTGCCGCCGGAAGTGACCGGCGGGCTGGATACGGTCGGGGTGAGGATGCCGGCCCATCCGCTAGCTCTGGCTTTGATCCGGGCCGCCGCGCTGCCGCTGGCCGCGCCGAGCGCGAATCTGTCGGGGAAGCCCAGCCCGACCGCCGCCGCCCATGTATGGCAGGATCTGCGGGGGCGCGTTCCGCTCATTTTGGACGGCGGCTCCTGCCCGATCGGTCTGGAATCGACGGTGCTGGATATTACGGCGGCCGGGCCGGTCATTTTGCGGCCCGGCGCCGTGACGGCGGAAGATCTGGCGGCGGCGCTGGGCCGACCAGTTCGGACGGCGGGGGAGAGCGCCGCCGGCGCGGGGCCGAAAGCGCCGGGCATGAAATACCGGCACTACGCGCCCGCGGGGCGCGTAGTGCCGCTTGACCCGGCTGATCCGGGCCGGCAGATCGCGGAGCGATTGCGCGGCCTCCAGCCCGGCGAGCGGGTCGCCCTCCTGGCCTCGGTCGACACGCGCGCCGGGGTGGACGCCGCGCTGCGCGCGCGAATCCCCGTGATATACTCCCTCGGCAGCGCGCGCCTGCCGGCCCAGGGGGCGGCGCGCCTTTTCGCCGGACTGCGCCTGGCGGACGAACAGGGCGCCGGCCTGATCCTCGTGCAGGCCGCCGAAGAAACCGGGTTGGGGGCGGCGTTCATGAACCGTTTGCGTAAAGCCGCCGCCGATTGAGCAGGCGGTTCCTGCGGCGAAACCAATGACGAATGGATCTCTTACGAAACGATGTAGGACAGCTCGTTTTACGGCGGCGGAGAGCGAGGGAGACGGAGAAAGGACGGCTTTTATTTTATGCAAGCGCAGCGGGAAATCATCGCTCTGGTGGAAAACATAGAAAAAGCTATCATCGGGAAGCGCCAGGTCATTCTGCGCGCGGTGGCGGCATTGCTGGCCGGCGGTCACATATTGATAGAAGACGTGCCCGGCGTCGGCAAAACTCAGCTGGTGTCCGCGCTGTCCCGCTCGGTGAGCGGGGTTTTTCACCGGGTGCAGATGACGCCCGACCTCATGCCGGCGGATATTGTGGGATATTCGATGATCCATCCGGAGAGCAAAAAACTTGTTTACCAAAAGGGGCCTGTTTATTGCAATTTTTTCCTCGCGGACGAGATCAACCGCGCTTCCCCCAAAGCGCAGTCCGGTTTGCTGGAAGTGATGGAAGAACGGCAAATCAGCGTGGAAGGCGGCACCATCCTCCTGCCCCGCCCTTTTATGGTGCTCGCCACCCAAAACCCGGTCGAGACTTACGGTACTTATCACCTGCCGGAAGCGCAGATGGATCGTTTTCTGATGCGAATTGTCATGGGCTATCCCAACAAGGAAAAAGAGATGCAGATCCTGAGTGAGATAGAGGGCGATAACCCGTTGAACGATCTGAACGAAGTTCTAGGTCCCGCGGATATTGCGCGGATGCAGCAAGAAACGCAAAATGTGAAGGCCAATCAGCTTATCAAGGAATACATCTGGGAGATCGTCAACGCCACGCGCCATGACGAGAATATCCGCCTGGGAGTGAGTCCGCGCGGGGCTCTGGCCCTGCAGCGCGCCGCCAAAGCTATGGCTTACATCAATATGCGCGATTATGTTATCCCCGATGATGTGAGAGAGGTCGCGACGGTCGTGATCGCCCACCGCCTTATTTTGTCGCCGAAAGGCAAGAGCAGCTTCGTCTCTCAGGAACAAGCCGTCGGGCAAGTGCTGGAGCGGGTGGGGGTCCCGTCCGCCGCGATCATTTGAGAGGGGCGTCTCTAAACATTTTAACGAAGTTATTTTCCGTGCGGAAAATAACTTTATTTTTTCTGGACTTTCTGTTATCCTGTCTAAGAGGGAGGTGGTTTTAATGGACAAACTGATTCCGCGCCCGCGTTTTTTGGCAAACCTGATCAAATTCCGCGATGTCGATGTGATCAAGGTCGTAACAGGCGTGAGGCGCTGCGGCAAGTCGACCTTATTCGACTTGTATATCGAATACCTGAAAACTCAAGGCGTCGATGAAAGCCAAATCGTCCATATCAACCTGGAAGACGTGGCTATGGAGGCTTTGCATAACTACAAAGCCCTGCACGAATTTTTGCTCTCCAAACTGCAAAAAGAGAAGACGACCTACATCTTCATTGATGAGGCGGGGCGGTGCGCGGAGTTTGAAAAAGCGGTCGACAGCATATATATCAAGAAAAACACGGATGTTTATATAACCGGCTCCAATGCCGATTTGCTGTCGGGGGAGATCGCCACTTTGCTTTCGGGCCGTTATGTAGAGATCAAGCTGCTGCCGTTTTCATTTGCGGAGTTTTACGCCGCCGGCGAAAATAAAGATAAAAACCAGGCGTTTATGGATTATCTGAACATGGGCGGTTTTCCCGTTGTCGTTACACAGCTCGGCGGCGACACGGGACTTTTCGACCAATATCTGGAGGGCATTTACAGCACCATCATCGTTAAAGACGTTGTCGCCCGTAAGGGAGTGAGCGACGTCGGGCTGCTGAAAAATATAGTTAAATATCTTTGCGGCAATGCAGGCAGCACTGTTTCAACCGCCAATATCACAGGCTATATCAATAACTCCGGCAGGAAAATCACGCAAAAAACGGTTGATAAATATGTCAAAGCTCTGGCTGACAGTTTTTTATTTTACAGCGTGGAGCGGTATAATATCAGAGGGAAAAACCTTCTCAAAACTCTCGGCAAGTACTATATCGTGGATACAGGCTTGCGCAATCATTTGCTTTCCTCGTCAAATTCCGATGTCGGTCATCAGATCGAGAACATTGTGTACTTGGAATTGCTCCGCCGCGGCTATCGTGTAAACATCGGCAAGCTTGATGAGCGGGAGATCGATTTCGTTGCGGCGCGGCAAAACAAAAAAGAATATTATCAGGTATCTATGTCCGTCCTCGACGAGGCGGTCAAAGAACGTGAACTCGCCCCGCTCATGAAGGTCGGCGACAATTACCCTAAATACCTTTTGACGCTTGATTCCATTACCGGGGATCACGAAGGCATAAAACATGTTAATTTGATAGACTGGCTGCTGCGGTAATATGATTAAACTTGTTGACAAACGGCGGGCGGAATGGTAGAATCAAGTGATTAGCTCAGGCTAATATTTTGCGGGATAAGCGGGGCGAGCGGCATGTTTGCGCTGAATGACGTGGTTTTTTCATATGGCGCCGACAGGCCGCCGGCTTTGCGCGGCCTGACTTTCAGCGCTCCGGCCGGCAGTTTCACGGCGCTCATGGGCGCGAGCGCCTCCGGCAAGTCCACCTGGGCGAAATTGCTGAACGCGATACTGCTGCCGCAGGCGGGCGAAATACTCATCGACGGCCTGTCGACCGCGGCGGCGGAAAACAGAGCGCTGATCCGGCGCCGGGTGAGTCTGGTCAGCCAAAACCCGGACGACCAGATCGTCGCTACGACCGTGGAGGAAGACGTGGCTTTCGGGCCCGGCAATCTGGGACTCCCCGCGACCGAGGTGCGGGAGAGAACGGATGAGGCGCTGCGATTGACGGGGCTGGAATCTCTGCGCTTCAAAGACGTCGGGCGGCTTTCTGGCGGGCAAAAACAAAAACTGGCTCTGGCCGGCGCTCTGGCGCTGAGACCGAAGGCCTTAGTGCTGGACGAAGCCACCGCCATGCTGGATCCGGCTGGCCGGGACGAAATACTGGATATGGTTTGCGCGCTGCGGCGGCGGAAAAACCTGACGGTGTTCTGGTGCACTCACCGCGCGGAAGAAGCTCTGCGGGCGGAGCGGCTGGTAGTGCTGCGCGGCGGGGCTATTGCCCTGGACGGCGCCCCGGCGGAGATACTGAGCCGCCCGGATATAGCCGGCTACGGGATATTGCCGCCCCCCTGCGGCATATTGCTGCAAAAACTGGCCGCGGCGGGCTGCCTAGCCCCTGAGCGGCCGGCGCTGTCGCCTGAATCCTGCGCCGGCGCTCTGGCCGCGCTGTGGGCGCGGCGGGAGCGCAAGGAAGATCATGGCTTCTGAGACGCTGCTTTGTCTGGAAAACCTGAGTTACGTTTATCCCGACGGCACGC
Organism: Gracilibacteraceae bacterium; assembly: GCA_031266805.1. Lineage (GTDB taxonomy): Bacteria > Bacillota > Desulfitobacteriia > Desulfitobacteriales > Syntrophobotulaceae > JAIRRL01. The sequence continues at coordinate 12,227 of JAISAH010000120.1, read as the reverse complement.
CGGCCCTGCGGGATCTGAACCTGGAGATCCGGGCCGGGGAAACATGGCTGGTCGCCGGCGTACCCGGCGCCGGTAAATCGACTTTGCTCCGCCACCTGAACGGCTTGCTGCGTCCCACCGCCGGCCGGGTGCTGCTGCGGGGCGCGGATATAAACCGGGATAAGAAAGCTTTGCGGGCCGCCCGCGCGGCAGTGGGTCTGGCGCTCCAATTCCCGGAACAGCAGCTGTTCGCGCCTACCGTAGGGGAAGATATAGCGTTCGCTCCGCGCCGCCAGGGCTTGAACGAGGAGGAGACGGCGGAGCGCGTGGAGGAAGCTCGGCTGATGGCGGATTTGCCGCCGGAGGTCTTGCCCCGGTCTCCCCAGACGCTTTCCGGCGGGGAAAAGCGGCGGGCGGCGCTGGCGGGGATCATCGCCGCGCGTCCCTCCGTGCTGGCTTTGGACGAGCCGCTGGCCGGCCTGGATCCTTTGACCAGCCGGCGTTTGCTGGTCCGGCTGCGGGAATGGCGGGACGGAGCGGAGCGGGCGCTGATCATTGTCACTCATGATATAGAGGAAGCCGCGCCGCTGGCGGAGCGTCTGCTGGTATTACGGACGGAAAAAACCGCCCTGACAGGCCGTTTGCCGCAAGCGCTCCTGCAAGCGGAGACCGGGCTGCCGCCGCCGGTCATGACTCGGCTCGCTCAGGGGCTGGCCGCGCGGGGCGTTCCGGTCCGGCAGGACATCCCGACCGTGGATGGAATGGCGGCGCATCTTTCCGCCTTATTTGCGCCCGATAAGGAACTGTGAAAAAATGTTTAATATTACGTTGGGGCAGTACCTGCCCGGCAATTCCCTCATCCACCGTCTCGACCCGCGCGTCAAGGTGACATTGACGCTGCTGTATCTCATCGCTTTGACCGGAGCGCGAACACCGGCCGCTTACGCGGTGCTGGCGGCCTGGCCTCTCATCCTTGCGGCGCTGGCCGGATTGCCGCCGGGGAAAATGCTGCGCGGGCTCGGCGGTTTTACGGGTTTTTTGCTGTTCATGATCGGCATCGCGGCCTTGACGCTGCCCGGCCAAACCTTATGGCGCGCGGGCAGTCTGAGTGTTTCACGGGAAGGGCTGCTCACCGGTCTGATTTGGGCGGCGCGGATCATATTTTTTCTCGCCGGTTCTTCTTTACTCACTTACACCACGACGCCTATCCGTCTTATGGAAGGTCTGGCGGCCATGCTCGCGCCGCTGCGCCGCCTGGGGCTTGATCCCGGCGACGTCGCCCTTATGCTCGCTCTGGCTCTCCGGTTTTTGCCGCTGATGACTGAGGAAGCGGAGCGCATCACGCAGGCGCAAATCTCCCGCGGCGCCCGCTGGGATGAAGGCGGGCCGCCGCAAAGAGCGCGGGCGCTGGCGACGCTTTTCATACCGCTTTTCCGCCGGGCGACGGAACGGGCGGAACATTTGAGCGTAGCGCTCATGAGCCGCTGTTACGGCGATGGCCCTCGCACAGGTCTTTACCCTTTGCGTCTGGGCGCGGCGGATTTTCTGCTGCTCGCCCTGGGGCTGGCCGCAACGGTTTTCATGTTTTTCGCCTGATTTAGCAAGTCTCGTCGACCGGGAGGTGCGCGCAACCGATGGGTGATGATAATACCCACAGTCCCGAATATTTCAAAATCAGAGGGCTGGCCTTTATTGCCATGCTCGTCTGCCTGGCCGCGGCGCTCAGCTGGTTTGAACGCTTTATTCCGCTGAGTTTTACCGTGCCGGGCATAAAACTCGGTCTCGCCAATCTGGTGATTTTGACAGGCGTTTACCTGTTGTCATTCCGGCAGGCCCTGACTTTGGTCATATTAAAATGCGTGATGACCGCCTGGATTTTCGGATCCTTTTCCGTGTTCCTGTACAGCCTCTCCGGCTCGCTGCTCAGTTTCGCCGTCATGTACCCGCTGGCCGTCGCCTGTCCCCGTCTGCCGGTGGCCGCCGTCAGCGTCATAGGCGCCGTCTGTCATAATCTGGGGCAATTGGGAACGGCCGCGCTGATATTGGGCAGCGCGCGCGTGTTTTACTATTTGCCGGCGCTGGCGGCGGCAGGCGTCGTCACGGGCCTTATCATCGGCGTCTGCGTTCGGGCGCTGCTGCCTGAACTCAGGCGGTGGGGGGGATGGCGGTGAGAAAAACCAGAACGGCCCTGATTTTCGCCCTGATCCTCTCGCTGATAAACGGCTGCGGCTCGGCCGCCGGCGAACGGGGCGGGGACGCGAGCGGCGCCTCGCCGGTTCAGCCGTCTGTCCGCGTATTGCGCATCGAACAGGAAGGACAGCTTATCTATGAAGGCGATTTGGACGCCTTGGACGGGGAACTCCGTTTTACCGGTTCAGCCGGCGAATATGTAGCGGAGGCGCGTGACGGCAAAGTGCGGATGCTTTCCGCTCAATGCCCCGACAAACTCTGCATGAAACAAGGCTGGGCGGAGCATGTTTACGAGCCTATCATCTGCTTGCCGCAACAGGTGGTGATTTCCGTCACGGAAGAAAAAACAGGGCCGCTTATCGCCTTCAGCGACCAGCGTTTTTTGCTGGACACCATCATTAGCATCACGGTGTACAGCGCCGGGGAGGCGGAAGCGGGGGCGGCCCTGGACGGCGCGTTTGCCGAGTTTGAGCGAGTGCACCGCCTAGCCACCCGTTACGGCAACGAGCAGGGAGCGGGCGAGAGCGAGGTGGAGAAGATCAACGCCGCGGCCGGTCAAGCGGCGGTCACGGTAAGCGAGGATATCAGCCTCATGCTGAGCAAAGCCCTGTCTTACACGGAAGACTCTGAAGATACCTTCCGGGTCGGGATCGGGCCGCTGGTCGATCTGTGGGGGATCGGTTCCGGCGGCGTCGAGGCGCCGGCGACGGCGGAAATAGAGGCGGTGCTGCCGCTTTTGGTGACGGAGAAAATAAGTTTTGACCCGGGCGCGAGCAGCGTCATGCTCATGGAACCCAGCATGTCGCTGGATCTGGGCGGCATCGCCAAAGGTTACGCCACCGATTTGGCGGCGGACGTGCTGAGAGAACGCGGTATAAAACACGCGCTGATCAACGCCGGCGGCAATGTGTACGCCCTCGGCAGCAAGCCGGACGGCGCTCCCTGGCGCGTGGGCATCCGCGACCCCCGGCGGGAAGGCGAGATCATCGGCGTGGTGGAAGCCGCGGACGAGGCGGTAGTCAGTTCGGGAGATTATGAGCGTTATTTTGAAGCGGACGGCGTCAGGTATCACCACATTTTTGACCCGCGCACCGGTTATCCGGCCGGAGCGGCCCGGCAGTCCACCATCATCGCCCCGCGCTCGCTGGACGCGGATATTTTATCCACGGTGACCTTCATCTTAGGATGGGAAAAGAGCGAGGTTTTGCTGGAAAAATATGGTTTTAGCGGCGTCTATGTGGACGCGCAGGGAGTCGTCAGCGTTTGCGGGGACGACGGCAGCGTCAGCCTTTTGGGAGACTGATATTTCTAATGGACACTCCCGCCGTCATTCCGGCTTTATGCCGGAATCCATCCCCGTTCCCTGTCTTTGGATTCCGGAACAAGTCCGGAATGACGGGAGTTGGGGCGTAAACGCGGGTCTGGATTGCTTCGCTCCTACCCAGTGAAACAAGCTCGCAGAGCGCAGTTGAACTGTGGTAGGAGCCATGCAACAGGTTCCCAGCGAATCAAGCCGCACAGCGGCGCAGATAAGCTGTTGGAACCGAACTGCTTCGCTTCGCTCGCAATGACGGCTCTGAACTGTAACAAATACTTAGTGAGTTTTTAGAGGCGTCCAATAATAATTCACAAATTTGCCTCAATGTATGATATACTGGAGAAAATCGGGCGAAAGGTAACATTTATACATAAAAGTTACATAACGGCGAAGATCCGCTGTTTTTGGCCTTTCTCGCCCCCTCTTTTTTTGCTTTCCGACGGCGCTGACGCTGTTGCTTGATATTCTGTGAGCCTTGTCTGTCAAGGGTTTGGCGGCGAATGTAACACTTATGTATAAATGTTACATTGGCTGGATGATCTTACCAGGCGAGACTTGTCTGTCAAAGCGCGCGCTGCAGCTTTGAATTGAATCAAAACAAGGAGGGAAACAAAACAGATGAGGCGATCGAAATCGAAAAAGACATGCGCGGTACTCATTTTCTGCCTGCTCCTGCTGTTCTTGCAGCCCATGCAGGCCTTGAGCGCCGCCGAAGTGGGGACGGAGCGGCTGGCCGGCGATAACCGCTATGAAACGGCGGTCAGCATTTCCCGGGCCGGTTGGACGGCGGCGGAAAACGTTATTTTAGCCGGGGGCGCGGACGCCAATTTGGTGGACGCCTTAACGGCGGCGCCGCTGGCGAAACTCCTGAACGCGCCGATTTTGCTGACGGAAAGCGGACGGCTGACTCCGGCCACCGCCGCTGAGATCCAGCGTTTGGGCGCGAAAAACATCTACTTGGCCGGCGGCGACGGCGTGATCACTCCGCCGGTGCAGGAAGCCGCGCGGGCTCTGGGCGCCGCGACCTTGCCTCTGGGCGGGGCTGACCGTTTCGCCACGGCGGCAAACATCGCCGCCGAAATAGCCAAGCGAACGACGGTGAGCACTGTCGTCGTCGTCACAGCTTACGGCAGCGCGGACGCCCTCTCCATCGCCTCCGTCGCGGCGGCAAGCGGCTGGCCCATCTTGCTCACGGGCGCGGAAGCTCTGCCGGATTCAGCCGCCGCTTTTATCAGCGCCCATAATGTCAGCGCGGTTTACGCCGTGGGCGGCACGGGCGTGATCAGCGCCGGTCTTCTGGCCTCGCTGCCCGGGGCGGTGCGTCTGGGCGGGGCGGTGCGTCTGGGCGGGGCGACGCGCTATGAGACGAATCTGGCGGTGCTGAAACAGTTTGAGGAGAGCTGGGATTACAGCAAGGGCTTGTTTGTGGCCAACGGTGCGAACAACCATCTGGTGGACGCGCTGACCGCGGCGGCCTATATCGCCGGAGCGCCGCTCTTCCTGACGGATAACGGCGCGCTTTCCGAGGCGGCGAAGACATTTCTGGCCGGAAAAGCCTTTACGCGCGTGGTCGGTCTCGGCGGCGCGGCTGTGACTTCCGCCGCTGTTTTGCAAAATCTGGTTTCCGCGGTCGGCGCGGCGGCGGTCGTTCCGCCGGTCACGGGCGGTGGCAGCGGTCTCAGAGCGCCCGCCAGATATACTGAAGCGGACGGTGCGCTGACTGTCACGCGCGACGGCGCGTATTTGATCGGCGCGGGCGCGGACGACGCGACCAAAGCGGCCGCGGCGGAATTTTTTGGCGTTTCGTCTGTCACGACGCTGAAAGCGGCCGAATATGAGACTTTGACCGTGGCCAGCGGCGTCGGTAACGGCAGCGCGGGGTTGGCCGGCCTGACCGTCACCGGCGAAACTCATATCAACGGCGGCGGCTCTCATTCCATTAATTTCCACAATATGGCTTTTCAAGGCACTGTCTATGTCAACGCGCCCGATACCGCGCCGCGCCTGCATATAGGCGGCCGAAACTCCGCCGTGCCGAAGGTCGTGCTGCAAAGCGTCTCCACCGTATCGGCCGCGGCGGACGCCCCCCGCATTGATCAATTGACCGTGGAGACGAAGGACAACGTGATCCTTGACGCTCCTGTCACCACACTGCAAACCGTCAACGAGGCGAAAATAACTTTGGCCGCTAACGCCGAAACCGAGGAGATCATAGTGGAGACGCCGGCAAACGAGGCGCCTTCCATCACTCTCACCTTGAACGACGAGTTCGTCGCCGCCTTCCTCGCCAAATATCCGAACATCGACGCGGAGGAATTTCTGAGCGATATTAGCAGTATTTTCCAAGTGGCGACCGTGGACGGTGATACAGTGGATGTCGCAATTGAGCGCTCCGACACGGACGCGGCCACTTACAGTCTGGCGGCGGATAAAATACTGATCGAGTCCGAGGAATATGTGATCCCTCGTTCCGCGCAGACGACGCCGGAGACAAGGATTGCCTGGCTGCAGAGCGAATTGGTGAAACGGATCGCCCACGGCACGGTGGCCGAAGTTTCCTACAGCGACCGCGTCTATAGCGTGGCGCTGACCAACGGCGCGGCGGCGGGCAGCGCGGTGATCACAGTCCGCGACGCGGAAAAGCCTCCACAGGAGCTTTCCTACCGGCTGGATCTGATAGAAGATAGTCAGCCTGTCCTGAGTCAGGGTATGACGAGCAATATCCTGATCTTGGGCGAGACCGCCGGTCTCTGGGATATCATAAACCTGGAGGGCGGGACGAATGTCACGGGCGCTGTGACCCTCAGCACATCTAATCCGTCAGTAGTGACGGTCAATAACGCTGTTGCAATCAATACAGGCGCCAGAAACTACGGTAAATGGATTAAGGCGGTCGGCGCCGGCACAGCCACTGTCACCATAACTCACGGCGACCGGAGTGAATCTTTCACGATCACGGTGCTGAGTGCGGCTGACGACCCAGGACGCGTCGCCGCGCACGCCGCGCCGGAGAGAAGCAGCCTGAAAGTGGCGGTAAACGGCGGTTATGACTATATCAGAGTCCGCTTTACCGACCAGTATGGCGACCCATTCGCCCGGTGGGATCAGGTTTTCTATGACAAGGATGATTACAGTTCTTCTGTAGACGGAGGTCCGTTTACTGTTGTAAAGAGGGTCGGCGGCGCCTATATGCCTATAGCGACTGCCGATATGGCGGCGGTGAACGCCAAAGGGGAACTGTGGGTAAAAGTTTACTCTGACAATGTGCGGACAATGACTGAGCATCTCAATTTCTACGGTCATAAATTTGATGGCTCTGCTGCGCTCCGGAAACTAACCGCCATACGGCTGGATATCGGCTCAACCGGAACAATCGACCCCAGTCAGTCTAAATTTGTTCCCGTCGCCGGCGCTCCTTCCCTCAACGCGGCGGAGACAAAATATCTGGCTGACCTGCGCCTGATGAAGTACACGAGCAACGGTTACGCGTTGGGCGCCTTCACCGATTTGGAATACGAAGGATGGAATCAAGACCTTTCAATGAATTTTGGTTTCCAAGAAGCGTTTACGTTGACGGCGAGTGACGCGCGTATTGGACCGGACGCCGTTATTGTTGGTGATATCATCACTGTGGAAATAGATCCATCCTATACAAATTACAGTCAATTGCAAGCTAAAATCGTGAGGTCTGGCAACTCTGTTGTCACATCAAAATATCTGACTGCCCACGATTGGTTTAATTTGGAAGCTGATAAGGCGCTGCTGGAGGCCGGTGTGTATTATATCCCCCGTTCCGCCCAAAGCAGCCAGACGGCTAAAACCAATTGGCTGCAAGAGCGGGTCAGCGCGATGACCGCCAACGGCGCGACCGCCACCGTTTCCTATACGGAGGGTGTTTACACAGTCGCGCTCACGAAAGGCACAGCCACAGGGCACGCGGCTGTGATCGTCACGCAGGCGCCGACTCAGACCATCACCACGGTGACCTCGGTGCAGGGCGTCGAGGACTTCTTTGACGTTCGCGCTGAAGGTCAGTCTCTCGGCATTAAGATCAACGGCGGCAATCAGCGCGTCACCGTCTCCGACTTGGACGCCGCCGGCTATGACGTACTGTTTACGGCTGCTTTTGACGTGTTTGGCGGTTCTTCCGAATCGGATACCGGAGAACTTGATCAAGGCGATCTTATGGACGTTTATAATGGCGGTGACGATACGCTCGACTATACGATCACCATCAGCAAAAAGTCCGCAATCATCGATGAATCTGATCCTGTGGACGTGACTTTGATTGACGGGCGCGCGACGGCGGCCAGCGCCATCTCCGGTTACCGTCTTGATCTGATTGAGTACGGTCAACCTGTGTTGGGTCAGGGCCTTGAGAGCAACACGCTGATTCTTGGTGAATCCGCCGGTTTCTGGAATGTCACGGCCGACACGATCGCCGGCGGCAAAGATGTGAACATCACAAATAATATAAAACTCAGAACCTCCAATCCATTTGTGGTGGATGTCAATGACGACAATGCTAATGTCATCTTAACTTCGACAAGCCTAGGTTCGTATGCGACAAGAGCGTACTCGAAGTGGTTCAGCGCGGTCGGTGAAGGCAAAGCCACGATCACAATCGTTTCCGGCGCCGTGACCGAATCTTTCACGATCACCGTGCTTGATCCGGCTGACGACACCGGTCGCGTCGCCGCGCGCGCCGTATTGGCGGACAGCGCCTTGAAACTGGCCGCGGGAGGCGGGTACGATTACACGAGCGTTAAATTCACGGATCAATACGGCGATCCGTTCGCGCAATGGAATCAAATTTTCTATGACAAGAATGGCCGTTCTGTAGATAATTATACCTTCCAAGTCGAAAAGACGGTCAGTGGTGTTCCCACGCCTGTAGCGGCTGTCGATGCGGAAGCAATGAACGCCAAGGGCGAATTGCTGCTGAGGATCCAGTCTGCCAACTTGGTTGCCGCGACCGAAGCACTCAGTTTTTACGCCTATGAATTTGACGGCGCGGCTACTTTTAAGGAAATCGGCAAAATAAACTTGGACGTCGGCCCCACCGGAACCCTTGACCCGGCTCAATCCAGGTTTACGGCCGCCGACCCAGACGCACTGGACTTCACTGTAGACCAAAACGTATTCGAGACAGCAAAAAGAACGATCCATCTGCGCTTGATGAAGTACACGGGTAATGGTTACGCTCTCGGCGCTTTCACCGTGGCGGAGTACAACGGCGTCTGGAATGACACGAATACCGGTACTATGGCCGTAGGCGCCGCAAGACCAAACGGTGCTTTCACTTTGAGTACAGATCGCGTGGGCTTTATTCAGCAGCCGACGGATGGATCTGCTTATTCTGACATGCCTATCGTCTTCAGCGGAGTTAACAGTGATATCATCAATGTGAGCGTGGAAATTCCGGATGAGTATCAAAACTTCCGAACCGGATCCGTCCAACTGCAGGCTAAAATCAAACAGCCCGGCAGCGAAAGCGTGACGACGAAGTCACAAAACATCAACGTCGTGAACACGACCGCCAAGATTACGGCAGTCACGTATGAGGATATCGACGAAATGGGCGGCGGTGTTTACACTTTGGATGAACTGCTCAGTTTCGACAATATCATCACGGACAAGACGATGGGCGACGGCGTACTGCGGGCTGAAGTCATAAGCTTGTGGGGCTGGGATAGTTATGTAGCACTCTATTACGAGAACGCGGCCGGAACGATTCGGCAGGAGGTAGGCCGCATACTCACCAACGCGGCGGGCATGGATTTCGTAACCTTCATGGGATGGGGATGGCCGACCGACGACCCGGCTGAGATTGAGATCTATGTCGATAACATAAGTCTCACGGCTAACAAGACGATCCAGTTCGCGGTGAAAGGTTTCGGCTCGGACAGCAATATCGCGACGAAATCCATCAGAATTCTGAAACCTTGACCGTTAACCAAAGTTATGTATCCTCTGCATCCCTCATAAGATCCGGTTTCGCGGGGCGGGTTTATTGCAAACCTGCCCCGCCTTTTTACAATTTTTGGATTCCGGCGAGAGACATGAGCGGAACTCGGCCGGGTGATGGGCAAACTGGAGGAGGGCATTATGTAAAAAATCTCAAAAATAATATTGACATCCGGGGTGTGTACGGGTTATAATCCATCCAGTTCGCGGTGAGGAGTTTCGGCTCCAACAAAAATATCGCGACAAAATCCATCAGAATTCTGAAACCCTGATCGTTAACTAAAGTTATGTATCCTCTGCATCCCTCATAAGATCCGGTTTCGCGGGGCGGGTTTATTGCAAACCCGCCCCGCCTCTTTACAATTTTTGGATTCCGGGACAAGCCCGGAATGACGGGACGGGAGAAAAAGTGTGGCGGACGAGACGGGTTGCGCCCCACAAAAGCCCCCCTTGTAGGGAGCGGCGTCCTCGACGCTCCGCCGCACAGCGGCGGGTTTGGATTCCGGCGAGAGACATGAGCGGAACTCGGCCGGGTGCTGGGCAAACTGGAGGAGGGCATTATGTAAAAAATCTCAAAGGGTGTGCGACAAATTTGTAGGTAGGTAGCAACAAGTCAAGCGGCGGCAAGGGAGTCAAAGGAAGCGTCAAAACGCCCGGACAAAACGGCACAACGGAGAGCGATGATGTCATTGGCGCCTCTGAGGGACCAGTGCATACCGGATTGTTTGAGGCGCTTGCCGATGACATTCTTGCAAGCGGCCTCAATAACGCCGCTGCCGACAAACAGACCTTCGGCTTTGAATTTTGCATATTGCATACGGTTGGCGTTGTCGTTGAAATAGCCGATTTCCCTGTCTATCTGTTTTCTCTGCTCATCGCCTATTGCTTTAAGAGATGCAAACTCTCTTGTGAGGGCGCTGATATTGCCTTTTTCGAGCAACGTATACCATTTTTTCTTATAACGGGCACGTGATTTTTCGTCCCGCACAAATTGTTTGACGAGTTCCCAGATGTGCTCTTTTGCATGAAATAAATCAACGATTTCGATTGCGCCGGGGAAATGCAGATTTGCCAGATTCCATATCCACCTTGCGCCGTCGCCTATGATCACGACCTTTTCGGCGCTGCTGACGTCTCGCTTCACGGCCTCGCTATAGAGCCGGTCGCCGAAATTCTCCGAAGTTTCTATCGCGCCAAAATACGTAGTGCTGCCCTTATCGCGGACAGGGCTGCCCTCGCTGTCGGTGGCGGTCTGTGTAAAGATGCACCCTACTTTGGCTTCGCGCGTCTTTGAGGCGCCGTCTTCCTGTTTGCCGCGCCTGCCCTCAGTCTCGCGTTTTGTCATAGGTATGCCAGTGCCATCGAACTCAATGTACATCGTTGGGACGCGCTCTGCGCGCGGCTCGTGCAGTTCGCCGGAAAGCGCAGATTGGATGTCTTTCTTGTTGCGGTTCTCAAATTCATTCCCAATCGCTTCAGAGATCCTTTCGATATCCTTGCTTGAAACGACGATTCCGCATAATTCGTCCATTGTCGCGCTGCCGGACTCAAATGAATCGCAGCTGCCCAACTTTGCGGCGACGCGTCTAACTCCGGGTGTGAACATCGTATCTTCAATGCCGAGTACGGCGTCTTTCGGCGCAGCGTATTTGTGGCAGCTTTCGCATTCGTAATAATTCCTTGAAATCTCCCCGTTGCCGAGCAGGCTCACAATCTTTTTCGACCTCTTCCCTAAATTCCGCATGGGCCTCCCGCAGCACGGGCATGTGGGCGCTGTCTCCGGTATACTATCAAGCAATTGGACGAGTACGGCGCTCGCCGCCGAAAGCGCCGCTTTACGGAGTCCTTCCTCAATAGAGCGCATGTCCGGCATATTGCCCTCTGCCAGCATCTTGCGCACGCCTTCGGCAAATCGGCATATCTCCAATTCATATTCGAACGGGAGATTCAGTTTTTTTTACACTCATCCTCAGCGGCGCCGTTGAAAACGGAGACTTTTTCGCATATCGCCACAAATTCATCCGACAATTTGCGGAATCGCTTGTAATTGTCCACCTCTTGCTGCACACGGGGGGTCTCTGCGGCGGGAATTGACTGGGACACCGTTTTACCCCCAGCGCCTTTTCGCGACAGCACGTAATACGGCCCTTTTACAGCCACTTCCCCATTTTTGTGCGCTACCTTTTTGTATGTGGCATTTAGGACGCCTTTCCTCATGCTCTGGATCCCGCTGATTTCCTGAGCAATCTCGCACCGCCTTGCCATGATTTCTGCAAGTCGCAACATGATTTTCCCCGCCCTTCATAATATTATGGTGCATATACCATGATATTATGCTGCTATTATTCCACTTTGTCAACCACTTTCCCCTCGCCCGCTCGCATTTCTACAAATTTGTCGCACACCCAATCTCAAAAATAATATTGACATCCGGGGTGTGTACGGGTTACAATGTGAGTGCAAGAAGCGTCACAAAGCATGTGCTTTCACACGGAAACCCCCGGAGTTGTGCCTCCGGGGGGTTTCCGTTTTCGGTTCTAAGGCTGGCGCTCTTTGGTTGTCTTGCCATCCAGCCATTTGCAGAGATAGTGGTTGACTATGCCCGCTCCGATGGCAAGAAGAAATGTCACAAAGCAATCAAACATGTGCCTTCACGGGTGTAGATATTTTTAGCTGGTAAAATGGGAACGCATGAATTGTAAATCTCTGGGAGGAATTGCACATCATTTTGGTATTTGCCTGCAACTGTTGTAATACCGCAAAATCGGAATAA
>JAISAH010000109.1 GCA_031266805.1 Gracilibacteraceae bacterium | reverse complement strand
TGCCGGATCAGTTCCGCCGTCCAGTCAAAGTCTGTTTCATTGATGATGTGGCTCATTACCGTCGCGAGTGTGAACGGCAGTTTGTCCGGCTCTCTTACGCCGAGACTGACAGTAAGCGAGTGCTGGCTGTCCCCGTCGATGATGAGCGTTTTTTTGCCCTGCCGGGCAAGCCCAACACCGAGACTCGCGGCAGTCATAGTTTTACCAACGCCGCCCTTCCGTGCCGCTACGAGAATCGTTTTGCCCATAGTTTTCCTCCTTTTTTCGAGGGCAAAACTTTTGTCGATAATTTAACGCTTAATATTTAAAGCGGAAAAATCTGCCCTCATTTTGGTTGGGAAATGAGTGGAAAAGAATAACGCCAAACCCGCAATCCCGCTATATTACTGGATTTCTGGATTTGGTGCTATTATACCACTAGGGCACCATCGGCGGTAATGCGTTTTACCGATGCACTGGCTTGACCGGTGAATTGATTATTCCAAGCGGTGTGACCAGCATCGGCGATAGCGCGTTTGACGGTTGCACTGGCTTTGCTGGCGAATTAATCATTCCGGACGGCGTGACCAACATCGGTCAAACTGCATTTTATGGTTGCTCTGGTTTGACCGGCGTTTCCATCCCTGACAGCGTTACCAGTATCGACTATGAAGCTTTTAAAAGTTGCTCTAAACTGACCAGCATAACGATTCCGGCCGGTCTGACCACCATCGGCGATAAAGCGTTCCAATACTGCAGATCTCTGAGCAAAATCACCATCTCCCACGGCATGATCGACCTGCCGCTCTACTTCCTGACCGAGACGGATATGGCACCGGAGGTGGACCTGTACGTGCCTATGAGCGTGATCGGTGTCGGCGGCGAACCATATTTTTCCACAGCCTTGCCGGACGGAACGGCGCTCTCCACCAAGACCACCATCTACGGTATTACAGAGAGCTTCATCGTGGACTGGGCGGACGCGAACGATGTCAAATGCGTGGAGATAGACGGAACAATCACCCGGTGGGATTACGGCAACGCCTGGCGTCTCGTGCCGTATCAGGAGATCATCGAGACGGTGATGCCGGATAATGTGGAGCTGGTATTCGAGATCGTCAGCGGAGGGTTGCCCCTCGGGCTGAACCTGATGCAGAAGGGCGACGATTACGACGGGCTGCTGATGGTGAGCGGCCAGTTTTACGGCGCGCCGCGGGTGACGGGCAAGTTTCCTTTTACGATAGAGGTGCGCCCTAAAGAGTATCCGAAGTACCTGCTCGATATTCAGGAACTCACCGTCACGGTTAACGAGGCGGACGACGCCGGTCTGGCGGCGACGAACGATTACGAGGTGACGAGTACGATCGGCGACCCCGCCGTACCCGGCATTGACGGCGAGTATATCGTCACGCTTTTGGCCCTCCAGTTCTTCACGGCGGCGGACAAAGATATGAACGGCGACGGCGTGATCGACGCTGCCGACAACAATTTCCCCTACTTCGAGCGTTTCTGGCTGGACGGAGCCATACTGGCGACCACCTATTACGACGCCGACAGCGGCAGCACGGTGGTTACGCTCTTTGCTCAAGTGCTGCCGTCTCTGGATAAAAACGGCGTGCATACGGGGGCCGCCGAGTTCAGTATCGACGGCGTCCAGCAGGTGTCGGCCCAGCGGTTCACGGTGGACTTAGCGCCCGATCCCGCCGTACCGATTGATCCGGAAGAATCTGACCCTGATGAACCGGATCCCGGGCAGCCGACCCGCCCGGAACAGCCGGGGGGTCCGGAACAACCGACTACTCCCGAACAGCCAGCGAGTCCCGAGCAACCGACTACTCCTGAACAACCGGCGAGTCCTGAACAGCCAACCCTCCCGGAACAACCGGCCAATCCTGAACAGCCGTCCACCCCGGAACAGCCGGCGAGCCCCGAACAGCCAACTACTCCGGAAGCACCGGCCACTCCTGAACAACCGGCAACTCCGGAACAGCCAAATACCCCGGAAACCCCCGCCATCCCCGAACAGCCAACTCCGGAACCACCGGCTAACCCCGCAACGCCGGTCATTCCAGCACAGCCCGGCGGCGGAGATGAGGGCGGCTCCATAATCCTCAGCGCCGGTCAACCGGCGGGATCCGCGACGGAAACGCCTACTACAGAGACGAATCCGGCCCCGCCTGAACCCGCCTCGTCGGAGCCGGCCGCCCCGGCCGCCGATACCACTCCGCCCGCGGGGCCGGCCCTGACCTTCCTGCCGCCCGCTCCGGGGGAAGGCGCGGCCGAATACGAAATCAGCTATGACGTGAGCGGGCCGCTGGAAGTGCGGATCGACATCCCGCTGGAGGAATTCCTGGATCTGTATTGCGACGAGGCCCTCTGGACGCCCGGCGCGGACTACGCGGCCCGCTCCGGCAGCACGGTTTTGACGGTGCCGGCGGAGCGGCTGGCGGAGATGGCGGGTGGCCGCCACGTCCTCAGCGCGGTTTTCGCCGCTCAGACCGTGGATATCGCCTTCATGCTGACCGCGGCGCCGGCGGGCGGGGCCGGGCTGACCGCGCCGCCCGCCCCGGCTGATCAGCCGCCTGACGCTCTGCCCTTCGCCCCGTTTTTCGCGGCGGTGCTCGCCGTCTGGGCCGCGGCGGCCCTGGCCGGACTGCGTTTGGGTTTGCGCCGGGTGACGTGACGGGGTAACAGATAGGGCCTCAAAAACAAAATCAAAAAACAAAAAAAATTGAACCCCTACGGCGCTTTGTTTTGTTTTAAATCAGAATGATCTCGGGTAAAGTGCGGTGCAGCTTCTCTGCGCCGTCTTCTCTTACATAGTAATTGTCGTTGATATAGACGGTTTGTTTTTCATCGGTAAAATAGGGATGCAAGGAGACGTTCATGCCGGCCCGGATGCACATCGTTTCCTCACCGAATTCATGCGCGGCCATGAAGGCCGGCCGCTCGATCAAATCATAACCTTGCGAATGCCCGTAAAGCCGCCCTTCCTGGCAATAGCCCCGGCTGGCGGCGAACTCGTTATACTTGGCCACAATTTCTTTGGCCGGGCGGCCGGGCGTGAGCAGATCCGCCGTGAGCTGCTGGGCCTCCACCGCCGTGTCCCAGGCTTTCCGCATAGCCGCGTAAGGCTCGCCGAAACAGAAATTACGCGCGGATTCGCAGTAATAACCGCCCGGCCCGGACACTTCCACCAGCAGCACGCCGTAATCCCCTTCCTTCACGCGCCGGTTGGCGTATTGGAAAGTGGACATGCCGCAAGGCCCGCCCGGTTCGGCGGTGCCCATAAACAGCAGATGTTCCTCGCTGCCCATATTCATGAGGAGTTGCGTAACCTCCGCCCGGATCTGGTATTCCAGCATACCCGGCCTCACTATGGCCGGCAGGGCCGCCCACAGCGCGTCATGGATGCGGGCGGTTTCCCGGATCAGCTCCATTTCCTCGTCGCTTTTCCGGGCCTTGATCAGGTCAAACTCATCCGTGATGTCAATAAATTCTATTTTTGGTAATTTATTGCGAAGTTCGAGCATAAATCCGGCGCCGATGGACGCGCGGCCGATGAAACCGACCCGCCTGGAGTTTCTTTTCCGCAGATAATCGACCGCAAACCCGCTTTCCGCCGCGCCCGTATAGTTCAAACCGGCGGAAAACGGCGCGGAGAACACTTCTTTGATCCTCGTCAGACCCCACTCCGGCAGGGGCGAGCCGCTGCTGCGGATCAAAGAGGGGCCGCCCTCAAGCGGAAACAGCACTGTCATCGGGTAGTTGTACTCCGCCGGAATATCGCTAAACCAGCGGACATACCCGCCTAAATGCATATTATTGCCCTGAGTGAACACGCAGTCCAGCTCGTTTTCGCGCAGCAGTTCCCGCGCGGCTGCCCAGCGCCGGTCCAGCTCCCGTTCGGAAATCGGCCGCCGGACCCTTTCCCTGATGCTCATACCGTCCCTCCTTATCAAGTTCGCACGACGACCGGCGGCGTATCGTGCAGTTTTTGCGCGCCCCGCGCTTTGAGCAGAAAACTGTCGGCGAGGTAAAACGCCGCGGCGGCGGAGACGAGATTCGTGTTTACGGCCAGACACATATCTTTGGCCAGCGGCAGCGTCTCGCCGCTCTGGAGACTGGGGCGCTCGACATGGTCATAACCCTGGCCGTGGGCGAATAAACCCGTCTCTTTTCGCCAGCCTGCCGCCGCTAAATAATCGTTATACCGCGCGTAAATATCGGCGGGACTCATCCCGATCTCCAGCATACCGGTCAATTTCTCCTGCGCCGCCCGAGCCGCCTCCAGACCGGCGATGAGGGCCGCGGACGGCTCCCGCCCGACGGAGAACATCCGGCCCAAAGTCGTGAACAAACCTCCCGGTCCGCTGGATTGCAGCTTGACATACAGCAGGTCGCCGGCGGCCAGCTCCCGGTTTTGGTAAAAACTGGGCAAGAGGGCGAAGCTTTCCCCGCGCGGCGCGCTGCCGATGGTCACGATCATTTCTTCCGCGCCCCAATCCGTCAGCAGGCGCATGACCTGAGAGCGGATCTCATATTCGCGCGCGCCGGACAGGGCAAAAGCGCCGAGGTAGCCCATCGCCTTATCCTGCACGGCCGCTGATCTCCGCAAAAAATCTATTTCGCTCTGACTTTTCACCGCTCGCAATTCGTCAAAATACGAGGAAACGTCCACGATTTCCGCTTCCGGCAAATGGGCGGCGATATATTCGTAGTAGTTCCACTGCATCATTTGCAGGCCGGCGACGCCGATCCGCTTGGCGTTGTTTTCCTTGGCCCATTTTACAAAAAGACGGCCTTCCCAGTCGTTGGTGAAGTTAAAAACGGAAAAATAAGGGGCCGCGGCCCAGGGCTGGCCGATCCGCAGCAAATGCGGCGGCGGGTAAAGATCCAGCGGCGGCCCGCTGCAGGCGATGTAGCGCACTTCGCCGCCCCGGGGCAGAAAAGAGGATTGGGGATAGTTGTTTTCCGCCGTGGTGTCCGTCATCCAGCGGTTGCAGCCTCCCATATACTGGGTGAGGTTCTGCGCGAGCAGGCAATCTATATTTTCCCGCTCCAGCACGGCTTGCAGAGCGCGCGAACGCCGCTCCAGCTCCTCGGTGGGCACGGGTGATTTCAGTCGTTCGTGAAACTCTGGGGACATAATGGCCCTCCTTGTTTTCCCGGCCGATCAATTGGCCAGAAATTGCGGTAAAAACATGGTTATTTCCGGTATATAGGTGACCAGAAGCAAAATACCGATCAGCACGATCAAAAAAGGGATAACTCTTTTAGAAACATCTTCCACACGGCATTTGGCCACCATAGCGCCGGTATAGAGACAAACTCCCAGGGGCGGCGTCAGATTGCCGATGGACAGGTTGAGAATGACCATCAGGCCAAAATGCACAGGATTCAGGTTCAGCGCCGCCACAAAGGGGATGAGAATCGGGGTGATGATGATCAGCAGGGCGCCGGTTTCCATAAAACAGCCCGCGATCAGCAAAATCCCGTTGATCATCAGCAGGAGAATAATGGGATTATCCGAAACCGTGTTCATGGCCGTGAATATCTTCAGCGGAATTTGCTCCGAGGCCATCAGCCAGCCAAATACCGCGGCGTTAGCCATGATGAACATGATTTTCGCCGAGGTGACGGCGCCTTTTAAGAAAATGCCGTAAAGGTCTTTGATTTTGATTTCTTTATAGACAAAAATGGAAACGATGACGCCGTATATCACGGCTACCACCGCCGCTTCCGTCGGGGTAAAAAAACCGCCCATGATGCCGCCGATCATGATCACCGGTGTTCCCAGCGCCCACAGCGCCTCCGCCGTGGCCTTCAGCATTTCCCGCCCGCTCTTCCGGGGCGAGCCGGCATAACCGTATCTTTTGGCGTTGATATAACAGACCGCCGACATACCGATGGCCATGAGCACGCCGACGGGAATGCCGGCCATGAACAGCTGCGACAGAGAAGTGCCGGTGATGGAGGAATAGAGCACCATGGAAAGGCTCGGCGGGATGATGACCCCCATCACCCCGCCCGCGGCGGCAATCGTGGCGGAATACGCGGGATCGTAGCCTCTTTTTTTCATCTCCGGCACCATTATCCCGCCCACCGCCGCCGTCGTCGCCACGTTGGAACCGGAAATCGCCGCGAAAAACATGCAGGTGGTGATCGTCACGATGCTCAGACCGCCTGTGATAAAGCCCAGGAAAGAATCCGCCATTTTCATCAGCCGGCTGGCCAGCCCGCCGACCTCCATCACCGCTCCGGCCACGATAAAACAGGGAATGGCCACCAGCACGATGGAGTCGATCCCCGTGAACATCCGCTGTACGAGGATGATGATATTTATATCGTGCGCCAAGATGTACACCAGGCTGGAAAGGCCGATGGAAGCCGCGATGGGGACGCCGAACATCATAAAACCCAATAAGGTCAAGAACAGTAACGCCATGGTCAGCCTCCGTTTGGCGCGCTAAAACCCGCCAGCGCCGCAACTTTATTGATGAAATTCACACCCAGATGAAAAACGATGATCGCTTCGCAAAACGGGATCGCCCCATAGATCCAGGCCACGCTGATTGGGAGCGAGTCGGATTTCTGGGGCAAAACCAGCTGCACCGCCTGTATGCCGGCAAAGACCGCGTAGCAGGCTAAAAAAGCGAAACACAGGTACAGCAGACATTCAAAGATTTGATTGGCCTTTCCGGTCAGTTTGTCCGCGATAAAAGTCAGGGAAATATGCTCGCTTTCCTTGGCGGCGATGGCGGCGCCTAAAAATGTGCCCCAGATGAGCATATATCTGGCTACGCCGTCGACCCAGGTGAAAGTGCTGCCGATGAACACCCGCCGCAAAATTTGGATAAACATGGCAGCCACTAATATGGTTATGGACAGCACAAGCAATATTTGGCATAGTCTGTTGAGACCCTCGCTGCCTTTATTGAGTATTCTGAGCACATCCGATCCTCCCCGTTTTTTCCGGCGCTGGCAACCACAACTTCCTTAGTCCGCGAGCGCCATTATCGCTTCCATGATCTCCCCGCCGTTTTGGGCGGCAAACGCTTCCCGCACCGGCGCCGTCGCCGCGGCGAAATCGGCGGTGTCTAATTCGTTTACCTCCATCCCGTGCGAGACGATCTCATCCATCAGGACTTTTTCGTTTTCCCGCACGCCTTGCACGTCCGTCGTACAAACTTCTCTGGCTGCTTCCATCAGAATATTCAGATATTCATCCGGCAGCTCGCCGAGCAATTTGTCACTTCCCACCAGAGCCGACATATAGGCGCAATGGCTGGTCAGAGAATAATATTTTTGGTACTCCCAGATATTGTTCGAATAGTTGACGAGGTTGGGGTTTTCCTGGCCGGAAATAGTGCCCTGCTGCAGCGAAGTCGGCACCTCGGCCCAGGCCATCGGCACGGGCGACGCGCCCAGCGCCGAAAAAGTGTCGATAAACACATCGCTTTGCATCACTCTGATTTTCAGGCCCCGCAGATCGGCGAGAGTCACAATGGGGTGGACGCTGTTGGTGATCTGGCGGAAACCGCCAGGGTAAAAGGACAAGTTGCGGAGACCGATTTCCTGCATCTTATCATCTAACTGCCGTGCCGGTTCCGAGTCCATGAATTTTTGCAAATGATCCCAATCGTTAAATACATATGGCAGGTCCAAAACCCCCAGCGCCGGAGAGAACCCACTCAGCGGCGCGGTCGTGATGAAGGCCAGTTCCACTGTGCCCGCCTGCATCCCCTCGATCAGATCGCGGTCATAACCCAAAGAACCGCCTATATATATCTCGATCAGCACTTTGCCGTTGGTTTTTTCTTCCACGATCCGCTTGATCTCCAGGCAGGTCGGCTGCCAGGGATGGTTTTCCTGGGCTTGATGGGCCAGTTTGAGCGTATACACTTTATCCGCGTCCGCCGCGCCGGTCGCCCCTCCGCTTCCGTTCGCGCCCGCGCCGCCGCAGCCCGCCGCCGCCAGCGCTGTTAAAATCAATATCACCGATATGGCGATCGCCTTTTTCATCAGCTTTTTCCCCCTTTCACCGGATCAACAATCGATCAGCAAAACTTCCTGCGGCGTCTTGTGCAAAAGTTCACATCCGCTTTCCGTGACCAGATAATTATCACAGGCGAAGGCGTAAGCCTTATCATTAAAGGCGATCGGATGCACGGCCACCACCATGCCGGCTTGCAGAAGCATGGTTTCCTCATGCCGGAAAGCCGGGCGCTCCACGAGGTCGTAACCTTGCCCGTGCGCGAACAGCCTGTTTTCCGCCAAATACCCCTGACTCACCATAAAAGCGTTGTTAGCCTCCAACACCTGAGCCGGGACCACGCCGGGTTTCAGGAGAGCGGCGGCCCGGTGCTGCGCCTCAAACGCCGTCTCGTAAGCAGCGACCAGTTCCCGGCTCGGTTCCCCCAAACACCAGGTCCGGCCGATTTCGCCATAATAGCCTCCCGGCCCGTTCACTTCGATCATGATGAAAAACTGATCCCCTTTGTCCACGCGGCGATTGTGGTAAAAAGGCGGAAAATGCCCCGTGCGCGCTCCCATTTTTTCCGCGCCCAGCATGATCAGCTGTTCCTCGCTCCCTAATTCCT
This sequence comes from Gracilibacteraceae bacterium, assembly GCA_031266805.1. Classification (GTDB taxonomy): domain Bacteria; phylum Bacillota; class Desulfitobacteriia; order Desulfitobacteriales; family Syntrophobotulaceae; genus JAIRRL01. Next base: position 7,309 of record JAISAH010000109.1, on the reverse strand, counting down.
CCAGGATCTTTATCACTTCACCGCGGATCTGATACTCGTATTTGCCGGGGATCACGATGCTCGGCAGGGCCGCGCAGACGACGTCTTGCATATTCACGCATTTGCGGACGTAAATCAGTTCATCCTCGCTCTTGACCGCCTTGATCCCGTCGACCATATCCGTGGCGTCCACAAATTCCACCTGCGGCAGATGGTCTTTCAGATATTGATAAAAATAAGCGGAAAAATGGCCCAGCCCGATCCAGCCCACTTTTTTGTCGCCGCGCGCCTTGATGATCTGGCAGATCTCCTCCGCGTCAAACGGGTCGGTATAGTTCAATGACCTAAAATACGGTAAGCTTTTACGTGTTTTCACTCCCCGCACGGCCCATTCCGGCGGCGCCGGCGGCAGCGGATCCCCGCCGCTGGTGATTATAGTCATCTCCTCATCGGCGGGAAAATAGACGGACATGATATACTGGTTCTCACCGGGGATGTCGGTCAGATAACGCACATATCCGCCCAGCCACTGATTCCCGTCTTGCGCGATCAACGCGTCGATCCCCTCTTGCGCCATGCCGGCGCGGATGGCTTGCCAGCGGCGTTCCAATTCCCTTTGCGGGATCGGAAAACGGATCCTTTCATGTGTCATGTCAATTCCTCCTCGTATCGTAGAGTAGAATGGAAAACTCCCCGCGCGGGAAAACTCAAAAGGCGCCTCTGAAAAAATTATACGGATAAGCGGGATCCCGTTCTGTCCCAAATGAGACAAAAATAAATGAAATTTTCCGAACATTTTGCCTTGCACGGGTCTATCACTCGTACAGAGCTTTCAGACCATCCCGCGCCAATATTTCTATCCGGCCGCGGCTTTTACGGATCAGCTTTTTTTCTTCAAACAGGACCAGAGCCTCCGTGATTTTGGTGCGGCTGACCCCCAGAAAACTGGCGAGGATCTCATGAGTGACCTGAATGTTTTCGTCGTCCGGATGAGGGTAATAAAAGCCATAGGCGCGAAAATTGACCAACAGCCGGGCTAATTTTTGCGTGGTGTTCAGGATGAGGCTTTCCGTTTGCAGTTCCAGCCCTCGGATGATTTTCGTGTAATTTTGCAGTAATAAGAGCATGAAATTAGGATGAGATTCAATGAATGTTCTGGCCACGTCCCGCTGGATCATCACGGCTTCCACATCAGTCATCGCCCGCGGCGAACAAATGCTGGCGCCGCCGTCAATGACAGCCGTTTCACCGATGATCGCCGGCCCCTCGACGATGGACATCGTTTTTTCCGCGCCGCTCGCGAAAGAGAAACTGTTGCGGATCCGCCCCTTGACCAGGCAGATCAGGCCGATATCGCTTTCGCCCTGTAAGTATAGAAATTCTCCGGCGCAAAAGGATCTTTTCTCGCCTAAAGCGCGGACGCTGTTCCATTCCGCCGTAAACAGACCATTAGCCATTTGCATAACGATCCTCTTTCAGTATCAATAGACAGCATTATTGCAAAACCAATATCTATAGTATACCAATAGGGGAACATTATATCAATAGTCTATTTATATCCAGATAAAATATTAGTAGTATTTGAACAAGGGCGTTTCGGAAGCCAAAGCCGCGAGCGGCCGCGTTCCAAAACGGAGGATAAGGGCATGGCGAAAATAGCCGGAATTATCGGGGAGCGTTTGCGCGTCTATCGCAATCGCGCCGGGTTGAGCCAGGAGAAATTAGCAGAAAAAGCCAATTTGCACAATACTTATATCGGTCAGTTGGAGCGCGGCGAAAAAAACGCGACGCTGGAGAGCATCGAAAAAGTCGCCCGGGCCTTGGATCTGCCTTTTGAAATCCTCTTTGCCAACATTATCGTCAGCGAAAGAAAAAGCGAAATCGCTGCCGAATGTTATAATATCATCGCTGTTCTTTCAGAAAAAGAGCAAAAGATCTTGCTGAACATCATCAAAACGGTCATAGAATTCAAGCAGTGATCGGTTAGATATGTACGGAATGACGAAATGGGAACACGGTAGGGGTTCAAAATTTTGAACCCCTACGGGGCAGGAGAGGATTCCGGTATGAAGCCGGAACCATCCCCAAGAGACATGGATTCCGGCATGAAGCCGGAATGACGGGAGGGGAAGCCCCCCCGCCTTACGGCCGGTTGACGACGCCGGTGAAGAGTACCTGCTCGCCGCCGTCGCGCGTCCTGTCGCACAGGATGAAAACAAACGGTTTGTCGCAAATCATGGTGAACGTCTCGGACGGCAGCAGCATAGACGTGGCTCTGGCCGTCATCACCGTCACGGCGGCGGCGGTGGTCCCTTTTTCATCCACTTCGATCACCGCTTTGTGGACGGCGTCGGACAGGAATACCGGAATATTTTCCTCGATCAGACCGCCGGTGAGCGGCGCGGCCGCCTGATCGAACAGCGGGACGCCCAGCGCGGTCAGCGTCTCTTTCAGATCTATGACGTCGCTGGCGAGGGAAAAACGCGGCAGGAGCAATTTGCCCGTCGCGAGAGTCGAATTTTCCTGAATTTTCCGAAAATACTCCTCGGTCATGGACTCCAACAGGCCCGTCGCGTCGCCGTCCTTAGGCAATAAGACGTACAGGGCGCCGTCCGTCACAAAACGCAGGGGCAGAGCCTGAATCAGGTCGTCCTCATAGTACGGCAGATCGGCGTCCCGCGTCATGTAGAAGGCCGTAGTTTCCTCGCCCGGCGCGTGGAAAACGCCTTCCGCCGTGAGCGCGGGGTCGAATTCCGTGAACCAGCGGTCAGAAAAATAAATGGCGCTGGCCAGCGCGGCGACGGTGTCCGGGTCAAATTCCTGAATAATTTCCGTGATCAGCCCCTGAGTGCCCTCGGCGGCCCAGCGATTGACGGCTTCCACCGCTTCCGGCGCGGTGAAGTCCACACCCGCGACGCTGCCGCGATAGTGATCCATGAAAATTTGCGCGAAATCTTGTTTCAAAGTGACGCCGCTGGCCACGAAAATGGCGTTGGCGATCCGCAGCGGGTCGGGATAATCCTCTTCCGCGTATTCCCGCGCCTCCTCTTTCGTCAGGCTGTACAGGAGACGCGAAGCCGCCGCGTTGATGTCGTCCGCGCCGGCGCCGGCCGCGGAGAGCGCCGCCATCAGCGCGTCCCGGTGAGAGGCGTCAGTCGCATTAGCCAGAGCGGCCAGAGGGAGCCAGACGGAAAAGGGCGAGCAGATCAGGTTTTCGCCCTCGGCCTGCCGGGCCAGGGCCGCGCTCAGGCGAAAAGCGAAATCGTTCGCGCCGGTGGCCACGAGGGCGGCGGCCTCTGATTCCTCCGCCGGGGCGATGAGCGGCGCGGCGGCGGCGATGGGCGCGGCGCGGAAAACCGCGGCCGGCGCGGTTTCACCGGGAACGGGCGTGGGCGTAGGCGCGGCCGCGGGCGCGCAGGAGGCGGTCAAAACCAGAGTCATGGCGATAGCGATGGGTAATTTTCGCATGTTTTTTCCTTCCTTACTATATAGGATAATGTATAGGGGCGCCTCTGGATACTGACTCCGCCAGCAATTACTCTCTGAAAGTGAGTATGCGCTCATAAAAATGATAAGTGGCGGCGGCCATCTTTTCCAGCGTGAAATTTTTCGCGCGCTCCGCCGCTTTCTGGGTCAAGCGCTTGCACAGGGCGGGGTCGTCCAGCAAGGTGGAGCAGGCGGCGGCAAAAGAAAGGCTGTCGCCGGGCGGCGTCAGGATCGCTTCCTGCCGGGGGAACAGCTCCGGGATCCCCCCCGTGCGGGTCGCGACGATCGGTATCATGGCCTGGGCCGCTTCCAGCAATACGAGTCCCATGCCCTCTTTCAGGGACGGCAGAGCGAAAAGATCCATCGCCGGCAAGGCCTGCCAGGCGTCGTCCAGGTAGCCCGGCAGCGTATGGGGCAGCCCGGAAGCGTCCAGTTCGCTCTGAAGTTTGCTGTGCAAAGGGCCTTCGCCGATGATCAGCAGATGGATCTTTTTACCGCCGCTGTGCAAAGGGAGGGCGGCCTCGATCAGCGTGGACTGGGCCTTGACGGGATGAAGGCGGCCAATGGTCCCCAGCACGACCGCGTCGTCCGCGATCCGCCAGAGCTCGCGGAAGCGGCGCCGCAGACCGGCGGCGTCCGAAAAATCAAGGGTCGGGATGCCGTTATAGATCACCGTCAGCGGCAGCGGTTTTTGCAGACGCGGCAAAGTGGATTCGTACAGGTTGCGGGAGACGGTGATCAGACCCGCGCAGCGGGAAATGGTCCGGTCGTCAATGAAAAAAGCCAGCCGCCCTTTCACGCCGGAAGTGTAATCATGCAGGATGTCGCTGTGGATAGTGGATACGCAGGGGAGGCCCAGACGGTCGGCGGCCAGACGGCCCAGCAGATTGCCGCGCGCGCCGTGGGCGTGGATCAGGTCGATTTTTTCCCGCCGGCAAAAAGCGGTGATCCGCAGCACCGGACGCAGGTCCATGAAAAAAGCCATCGGATAAACAAGCGCCTGCCAGCCGGCTGCCGCGGCCCGGGCGGCCAGCGGTGAGTTTTTCGCCAAACAGATGAGGGACGGAGAGACCCGCTCCCGGTCGAAATATTCAAACAGGCGCAGAATGTGCAGTTCCGCTCCCCCGATCTCTCCGCCGCCAATTAAATGCAAAACCTTGTAAGGCATGCCCGCTCCTTTGCGTCTTATTTATAGGACACTATTATAATAACCTGTTTCCGCCGGACTTGCAAATCTGCGTTTATTTTGGATACCATTCTTCGCCATCCGTCTCTTTGGATTCCGGGACAAGCCCGGAATGACGGGAGGGGATTGCTTCTTTGGAGGGGCTGCGATGTTGTTTCATCTGCTGCGTCAAACGGATTCGGGGGAGCCGGTTTACCGGGTCTGCCCGGAGGAGGCGCTGCCCGCGTTTCTCTCCGGGCGGGAGGAAGTGCTGCAGCCGTCCTTGCCCTACGGGACGGCGCTCGCTTTGCGGGGAGCGGCGAAGCTGCCGGCGGGCTATTTGTGGGAAAAATTTCCATCTGCGGCGGGAGATCCCGTGGCGCAGGGCGAAGCGCTGGCTCTGTGGCTGGAAAAAAAACCGCTGCTGCAGGGGCGGCAGGCGGGCGAATCCGAATGGGAGCAGTGGCGCCGGGCCTGGGATCTCACCCCGGCGGCCATGGCCGCTTTTCTGTACACGGGCGTCCTGCAGGGCGACGCGCTCTGGACGGAGGCGGTAAGCCGCCCGGTCCGCGGTCGGGCGATCTGCGCCCGCTGCGGGAGCGAGGCTGTCCTCTGGCCTTCCGTCCACGGGCCGGCGGCTACTTGCCTGGCCTGCGAGAGCCTGGGGGCACTGAACTCCCTCCAGGTTTTATTCCGCGTTAACCCGGCGGCTGCCGGCCCGCCCCCGCCCGGCGGAAACGCGGGCGGGGGCTTGGCCGGGGAGGACGAGGCTTTCCTGCACGACTGGCCCGGGGGCCTCGTCCTCACGCCGGCGCAGCAGCGGGCCGCGAGGGATTTCCTCGGCTGGCTGCCCGCGCCGCCGGAAAAGATCCTCCTCTGGGCGGCCTGCGGCGCGGGCAAAACAGAAGTCTGTTTTCCGCTGCTGCGCGCGGCGTTAGCCGCCGGGGCCCGGGTGCTTTTCACCGCCCCGCGCCGGGACGTCGTCCACGATGTGCTGCCCCGGTTGGAGAGGGCTTTTCCGCATACGGAGATCCTGGCGCTCAGCGGCGCGCTCGGGGCTCCGCTGGGCGCGGCCCGTCTGGTGGCGGCCACCGCCCATCAGGCCATGCGCTTTTACCACGCTTTCGACCTCGTCATTTTTGATGAGATCGACGCTTTCCCCTATAAGAATGACGCCGCCCTGCGGCACGGGCTGACGCAGGCCGGCCGCCCCGGCTGCAAAAGAGCCCTGCTCTCCGCCACCCCCGGCGCGGCCATTCTGCGGGAGATGGCCGCGGCGGGCGAACAGGTCGTGCGTCTGCCGGCCCGCCATCACCGCCGGCCGTTGCCGGTCCCTGAGCGCAAAGCGCCGGGTGGGTGGCGGGCTGCGGCGGACGAATTGCGGCCGGCCGGGCCGGTGTTGATTTTTGTGCCCACCGTGGCCGCCGTGGCGGAATGGGTGGAGCGGCTGCGGGAGTTTTACCCGGACGCCGCCGCCGAGGGCAGCCACAGCGCCGACCCGGAGCGGGCCGCCAAGGTGGAGGCCTTGAAACGGGGAGAATATGACCTGTTTGTCAGCACGATGATTTTGGAGCGCGGCGTTACCGTGCCCTCGGTGCAGGTTTTGGTGACGGAAGCGGATCACCGCAATTATGACACGCCCACCTTGGTCCAGTTGGCCGGCCGGGCCGGGCGCACCGCCGCCTGCCCGACCGGGCGGGTGATTTTTCTGGCCGCTCGCGCGAGCGGGGCCATGCGGGAAGCGACACGGCTCATCGCGGAGCAAAACGAACTGGCCGCGCGCCTCGGGCTCTTGGACGCCGCACCGAACAGCGAACCGGGCGCGGCGTCCGGCGGGCCGCCAAGAGGGCCGGCGCGCCGCCGGCCGGCCGCGGCGCTTCCCGCTTTGCCGCCGCTGCTCGGCGCCGCGCTGCGGGATCTGTGGTACAGCGAGGAAGAGCGCTGTTTGCTGTGCGGCGAGCCGCGGGCGGAGGCGCTGTGCCCGGAGTGCCGGGAGCGTTATTTTTTGCCGGATCTAAGGCGATGCGCCGCATGCGGCAAATTGCTGGCGGAAGGGGAGCTGTGCCGCGACTGTGCCGGCGGCCGCGGGCCGCGGGCTCTGGCCGGCGCGACCGCCTTGGGCTTTTATGACGGAGCTTACCGCGATCTGCTCCGCCGGGTCAAATACCGGGGACAGCCTTTCACCCTCTCCCGTCTGGCCCCTTATGCCGCCCGCCACGCTCTGCGCCGGCTGCCGCTCCCGGACTGCCTGGCGCCTACCCCTCTGCATGATCACCGTTTGCGTGGCCGCGGCTATAATCAGGCCGAAGCGCTGGCTTCTTTTCTCGGCGGGATACTGGGCCTGCCGGTGTGTTCCGTTTTGCAGCGCGCCCGTCTGACGGTTCCCCAGTCCCGCCTGAGTCGGGCGGAGCGTTTGGAGAATGTGCGCGACGCCTTTGTTTGCGATCCGGCCTCCCCCGTCAGGGGGCGGCGGATCTGGCTGATCGACGACGTGCTGACGACCGGCGCGACCGCGGACGCCTGCGCCGAAGCCCTGCGCGCCGCCGGGAGCGGAGAGGTTTTCGCCTTCGTGCTGGCGGCGGGGAGGGAGGGGGGAGTGGGGAGGTGAGAGTTGAGAGGTGAGAGTTGAGAGTTGCGAGAGGGGGGCGGGGGGAGTGGCGAGGTGAGAGTACGAGTTGG
>JAISAH010000095.1 GCA_031266805.1 Gracilibacteraceae bacterium | reverse complement strand
AGGGTATTTAGTCCGTCTGTGTATAATTTAATCAAATTTTGAATGTCAGTTTCAGACGTAAGTTTTTCGGTAGTGACATTTACGCCCTGTTTTTTCAAGTTTCTGCTGATTGTTTGTCTGTCACAATTATATTGGTCACCCAACTCATAGATATTCGCGCCGTTTTGGTAAGCAATAACAATTTGCTTAACTTCTTCGGGTGTAAGCCATTTTTGTGCTTGGCGGCGTTTGCCGACAATGCTTGATTGGTCTTCATATTGCGGGTACATGCGTTTGCCACAAATTTCCTTATCGTTGGCTTGCAATTCCTGTGCCTTCGTGGTATGCTTGGGTTGCGTCTTTACGGCGCGTTTGTAGTGGATTATTTGGTCGCATTTGTTCGTGTCAATATCAGATAGTGCTACGGCGGTTGGTGTGACTAAAAATTATTGGCGAACGTCTCAGACTGTGTTATAATTCTTACATAATCAATTGAGAGGGGCGAAAGGATGCGCATTAGATAACCGTTTAGACTACTGGGGAATTTGAACGCGCACAGCCGCGTTCGTTTGCCGTCTGAATTGGTTATCAATGTCTGCTGAGCGTCAGCGGCGCGGCCGTCTTTTTGCTTTGGCGATATTGCGTCCTTTTCCGGCGGCGGAAAGAGGCTTTATGGCGCTGATCAAAATATCGCATCTCACCTTCGGTTACGACGGCAGCGGTGAAAACGTTTTCACGGATGTGTCCTTCCAAGTGGATACGGCGTGGAAACTGGGGTTTTGCGGGCGCAACGGCCGGGGCAAGACCACGTTCCTGAAACTGCTGCTGGGGGAATACGAGTATAGCGGCTCGATCCTGTCCAACGAGCGATTCGATTATTTTCCTTATCCGGTGGCCAACCCCGCGGAGATCACGGCGGATATAGTAGCGGCCGCCGCGCCCGCCGCGCGGCTGTGGGAGATCCGGAAAGAGTTTGCCAAACTCCTGCTCAGCGAGGATGTTTTATATCGCCCGTTTGAAACCCTGTCCGGCGGCGAGCGGACCAAGGCCCTGCTGGCCGGGCTGTTTCTGCGCGGGCATAACTATTTGCTGATCGACGAGCCGACGGACCATCTGGACAGCGAGGGACGCGCCGCCGTCGCGGAATATTTGAACAGAAAATCGGGTTTCATCCTTGTTTCGCATGACCGCGCCTTTTTGGACGCCTGCGTCGACCACATACTTTCCGTGGGCAAAGCGGATATCGAGGTCATGGCCGGCAATTTTTCCGTCTGGCAAGAGCAAAAAAGGCGGCGGGAGGCTTTTGAGCGGACGCAAAGCGAACGCCTCGCCGGTGAGATCGGCCGTCTGAAAACCGCCGCCGCCCGGGCCGCCGACTGGTCGCATAAAGTCGAGCAGTCAAAATACGCCCGGGGCAGCGGAGGCGAGGCGCCCTGCGACCGGGGCTATATCGGGCACAAGGCCGCCAAGATGATGAAACGCTCCCAGGCCGCGGCAAAGCGGCGGCAGACGGCCATTGACGAGAAAGCGGCGCTGCTGCAAAACGCCGAGACGGCGGAGGCGCTCAAACTGACGCCGCTGCGTTATCACGCCGAAAAGCTGGTCGCCTTTGACGATGTTTCTTTATCCTACGGCAAAAAGCGCGTCTGCCAAAACGTCAGCTTCACCTTGCGTCAGGGCGAGAGGACGGCGCTCCAGGGCGGCAACGGCGCCGGCAAGAGCAGTATCCTCCGCCTGATAACGGGCGAGCGCATTGCCGCGGCCGGCCGGATCCATGTCGGCAGCGGCCTGAAAATATCCTATGTCCCGCAGGACACCGCCTTTCTGACGGGCAGCCCGCGGGATTACGCCAGACGGCTGGGCGTTGACCTCACTTTGTTTTTTACCATCCTGCGCAAATTCGATTTCCCCAGGGAGCAGCTGGAAAAAGATCTGCGGGATTTCAGCGCGGGCCAGAAGAAAAAAGCCCTGATTGCCGCCAGTCTCTGCGAGCGGGCCCATCTCTACGTTTGGGACGAGCCGCTCAACTATATTGATCTGTATTCCCGGATGCAGATCGAGGAACTGATCCTCACTTACCGGCCGACCTTGCTTTTCGTGGAACATGACCGGGCCTTCCGCGACAATATCGCCACCGAGACGATAACGCTGTAAAAAGCCTCCTTTACAATATCCCGGATTGCATGTACAATAGAGGTGGACATAACGCCTCGGAGGAAAGCCGCGTTGAGTTTCGCCGCCTTACTGGCTGATTTGAACTGGATGGCGATAGTTGACATCGTCATCGTTTCCGTGATATTTTATAATCTGTTCCTGGTGATCGAGGGCACGCGCGCCGTGCAGCTTATCAAAGGCATCTTTGTTTTGCTCATCGTCTCCATGCTCTCGCGCGAGCTGGAACTGGAAACGCTGACCTGGCTGCTGGATAAACTGTGGACGATGATGATCGTCGCCTTGCCGGTCGTTTTCCAGCCGGAACTGCGGCGGGCCCTGGAGCAGATAGGCCGCGGCCGCCTGTTCAGTCTGCCGCATATGCGGGAGGACGCGGAAAAAACGCGGCGTCTGATCAGCGAACTCCTGCGTTGCACAAAAGTGCTGTCCCAGAACCGGATCGGCGCTCTGATCGCTCTGGAAAAATCGACGGGGATCCAGGAATATGTGGACACCGGCGTCAAAATCGACGGCGTCGTTTCCTCCGAGTTTCTGGTCAACCTCTTTATCCCCAAATCCCCTCTGCACGACGGGGCTGTCGTCATCCGCGGGGACCGGGTGGCGGCCGCCGGCTGTTTTTTGCCGCTGACGCAGGATCAGAGCCTGGATAAAAACCTCGGCACGCGCCACCGCGCGGCTATCGGCCTGTCTGAGGTCTGCGACGCTCTGGTATTGGTCGTATCGGAGGAAACGGGAGTAATCTCCTCGGTGCTGGAGGGAAAATTGCAGCGTTTTCACGACGAAAACAGTCTGAACGCCCTGCTGCGGCAAACGCTCCTGCCGGCGGAACAGCCTGCCAAGTCCCTGTTTCGGAGGTGAGCGCCATGGATCTGCTCAAAAAAGTTTTCCAGCACAATTGGAAATATAAGGTTATCGCTTTGCTGCTGGCCCTGTGCTTTTGGATGTGGATCACGAACCAATCCGCGCCGATCACCCTTTGGGGGGAGCAAAGAGTCACCGTGCCGCTGACCTTGCGTGACCAGCCCGCCAATCTGGCAGTCATTTCCGCTGTCAACCCCGTTTCCGTCCGGCTGACCGTTGATTCGGACGCGACCGCCGATATCGATCTTTCGGATGTTTACGCTTATGTGGAGATGCAAAACGCCTCGGAAGGCGAGAGCAGCTACCCGGTGCAGATCTACGCGCCCGCGGGCGTGCGGGTCAGCGATCTGAGCCCCCAGTACCTCATGATCAAGCTGGATGCCGTCGCGGATAAAGTGGTGCCGGTCACAGCGAATATTTCCGGCGCGCCGGCCAAGTTTTTCACGGCGGGAACGCCGATCCTGACGCCGGACGTCGTCAGCGTGCGCGGCCCCCAGTCGCTGCTGGCCGATTTGACCGGCGTCACCGTCGCCGCCGATCTGGACGGGGCGCGCGACACCGTCCGGCTTAACCGCCCGGTTCAGTTTACCGGGTTGCAGGCTTTGCCCGAAACCAGTATTCGGGCCTATCCGGAAACCGTGGATATTTTGGTGCCTATCTACCGCGAGGAAGAAAGTCTCCGCACCGTGCCGGTCACGGCCGCCCTGACCGGCGCGCCGCAGGCCGGGCTGGTCGTGCGCTCCGTCAGCGCGGTCCCCGCGGACGTGCAGCTCGTCGGCATGAAGGAAGTTTTAGATGATATCGACGCGGTCCATCTGCGGGATTTAAGTGTCGAAGGCTGGAACAGCACGGGAACGATCGAGGTCACCGAGGCTGAGCTGGAGCTGCCGGCGGAGGTGCGGACGGCCGCCCCCGCCCGGATCCGGGTGCTGGTGACCATAGGCGACGCGGCTGTCCGCCGGAATGTGGCCGTCCGGGTGGACGTCCGCGGCGTCCCCGCCGGGTTTACCGCCGAGCCGATCGGCGAGATCGAGGTGGAGGTGAGCGGTTACCCCGAATGGGTGGGCGGCCTCACGCCGGAGGATATGTCGTTTTGGGTGGACGCTTCGACCTACAGTGAAGGAAGCCAATATGTGACGCCGTCCCGCGATCTGCCCCCCGGCGTGGAGCTGACGCGGCTGCCCAGCGTGAATCTCGTGCTGCGCCCCCTCGCGCCCGCGGGCGATGAGACGCCGGGCGATTCGACGGGTGAGCCGCCCGCCGGCCCGGAGGAGGCGGGAGCAGGGGAAGCGGGAGAAGCGGCGGCAGGCGGTGAAACAGACGGACGGGAAAGGATAGCGCCGAATGAGTAGAATGGTTTTATTTGGAAGATTATTTGCTTCGCTGTTGCTTCTCGCCCTGATTTGCGCCGCTTGCGCGCCGGCGCCGGAAATCGTCATTGATTGGGATGATCTTACTTATGAGGACGTCAGGAGTTTTGAGAACGTAACGCTGGCGTCATACAGAGGTGGGAAGGTGACGTTAAGTGATCTTATGCCTTATATAGACCGCGAATTTACACCGGCGAATAAAGAGGAACTCCGCGAGATTCTCATGGTCAGTCTGTTTGACCCCAGCTACAGGCTCGACGACAGATGGATCGGCTGGGACGGACCGCCAAGCGTTTTAGCCGAGGGAATGGCGGCTAATGGGGTGGCGGCAGTTGACGCGGAACTTGCTTCTCTGAGCGCCGACCCGGAAGAAGCCCGCCGCTTGTATGCTTTGAAAAACTGGGTGGACTCTGAGTATGTAAAACAAAGTATACGGCGGTTCACCGCCCTGAACTGCCATATCTTTTATGATGAAAATTTTCCCGCTGAAGAAGCAATCGCCGACTATGAGGAGAAAATAGAAGAAGAATACTTTTTGTTAGCTGGTTTACGAATACCATACAGAGACATAGACGCGGAGGAAGTGCTGCGTTATTTGCAGGATGGCAACAACCTGTTCACCTACGGCTACCCCGGCTACGCCTCTCCTGATCTGAATCAGGCCGGCCTTTCTTTTTATGTGCGTGCTTATTACTATCCTCATGAGGGCGAGGTGTGGGAATGGGCGCAATCCGCCCAAATAGGCGACGCCATATATTTGGAAGATGAGCGTAAGGTGGTGCAGTACTGGGGGAATACCGCCGAAGAAGTGCGTCTGGTGGCAATTAATTATTATAATTTTAAGAAAATTGCAAGGTCGCTTGTACGGACTGGGCCGAGCGAGCTATGGGAAATCAATGATGATGTCATTGACCGCATAGTGATAAGAGGTTGAGGTGATGTTAGAAAATTCATTCGTCATTCCGGGCTTGTCCCGGAATCCAAAACAGACGAAAAAAGATCTAAATAAAACGGAGGAGATTAATTGGAAATTTTTGGTACAGATGGCGTCCGCGGTCTGGCGGGAGTGGAACTGACTCCGCTTCTGGCCTATCGGCTGGGACGGGCCGGCGCCCATGTATTGCGGCAAAAAACCGTCGGCAAGACCGGCGCCCGTCCGGTGATCTATGTGGGGCGGGATACGCGTCTCTCCGGCCCCATGCTGGAAGCGGCGCTCTGCGCCGGCATATGCTCCGTGGGCGTGGACGCGGTATGCGCCGGGGTCGTCCCCACGCCGGGCGTCGCTTGTCTGGCCCGGCGGCGGCAGGGCTTGGCTGGCGTGGTCATATCCGCTTCGCATAACCCCTACCAGGACAACGGCATAAAATTCTTTGACGGCGCCGGTCATAAACTGCCGGATGAATGGGAAGCGGAGATCGAAGCCGCCCTGCCCGAGGCGGATTCTTTGCCGGCGGCGGCGGGGCAAAACATAGGCCGCATAGAGCAAAGGCCGGAACTCGTCGGTATCTACCGGGATTTTCTCACCGAACGCGCCCCCGACCTTTCCGGATGGAAAATAGTGGTCGATTGCGCCAACGGCGCGGCCAGCCACATAGCGCCGGAACTTTTCACGGCGCTGGGCGCGCGGGTCGAGCCTATCCACTGCCGGCCGGACGGCGTCAATATCAACGCCGGCTGCGGTTCGACGCAGCCGGAGGCGCTCGCGGCCGCGGCGCGCCGGCTGGGGGCGGACGCGGGTCTGGCTTTTGACGGCGACGCCGACCGCCAGATCGCGGCGGACGAAGAAGGCCGGATCCTGGACGGAGACCACATCATGGCGGTCTGCGCTCTGGCGCGGCGGCGGCGCTCTGCCGCCGGCGACGCCGTGGTCGTGACCGTGATGAGCAATATCGGCCTTCGCCGGGCCTTGTGCGCCTCCGGTCTCACCGTCCACCAGACGCGGGTCGGCGACCGCTACGTCATGGAGGGGATCGCCGCCACCGGCGCGGTCATGGGCGGCGAGCAATCCGGCCATATCATCTTCCCGCGCCGCCACACGACGGGCGACGGCATTTTTACCGCTCTGGAACTCCTGCGGGTGATGCGGCAGACCGGCCGCCCCCTCTCCGCCCTCGCCGCTCAGATGGAGCGGTTTCCCCAGATCCTGCTCAACGCGCCGGTGGAAAATAAAGAAGCGGTGCTGAACGCGCCGCAGGTATTGGCGCAGATCCGCGCCGCGGAAGAATATCTCGGCGGCGAAGGGCGGGTGCTGGTCCGGCCGTCCGGCACGGAAGCGCTGGTGCGCGTCATGCTCGAGGGCCGGGATGAAAAAGTGCTGCGCCGTCTGGGCGCCGGCATCATCGATGTGATCGCGGACGCTCAGGCCGGGATCTCCGGCGTCAAAGCCGTCAGCGCCTAGGGGACCACCTTAGAAAGCGAGGAAATGTCATGTGCGGGATCGTAGGTTATACCGGCGGCCGGCCGGCGGCCCCCCTTCTCCTTGACGGATTACAAAAACTGGAATACAGGGGCTATGATTCGGCGGGCATCGCTTTGCTCACGCCGGAAGGGATCCGGATGGTCAAAAACGCCGGGCACGGGGGCGTCATGGCCCTGGAGATCCTGGCCGGCAAAATAGGCGCCCTGCCGATGGCGGCCTCCGCCGGGATCGGGCATACCCGCTGGGCCACGCACGGCCGGCCGACGGATATCAACGCTCATCCGCATTTGGACGCTTCCGGCGAATTCGCCATAGCCCACAACGGCATCATCGAAAACTATATGCCGCTCCGCGCGCGTCTACGGGCGGAGGGTTATGTTTTCCGCTCGGAAACGGACTCGGAAGTGGTCGCCCATCTGCTGGCGCGGCATTACAGCGGCGATCTGGCCGAAGCGCTGCGAGGGGCGCTGGCGGAAATCGAGGGCTCTTTTGCCCTGATCGTCATGAGCAGCCGCCACCCCGGTCAATTGGCGGCCGCCCGCCGGAACGCGCCGCTGATCGTCGGCGTCGGGGCGGAGAGCGAGTTTTTCATCGCCAGCGACATCCCGGCCGTGCTGAAAGAAACCCGGGATATCTATGTGCTGGAAGACGGGGAAATGGCGGTCGCGGACCGCGCCGGCGTTTGTTTTACGGATTTTGCCGGCGACCCGCGCCCCAAAACGGTCACGCGGGTGACCTGGGACGCCGCGGCCGCGGAAAAAGCCGGCTACGACCATTTCATGCTGAAAGAGATCGACGAACAGCCGCAGGCCCTGCGGGACACTTTGTCCGGGCGCGCGGACAAATCGGGCGTGATAGATCTGGGCATCGCGGCGGATTTTTTTGCCGATGTGGACCGCGTCGCCTTCGTGGGCTGCGGCACGGCTTATCACGCCTGTCTGGTCGGGCGCGAGCTACTGGAGCAATGGGCGCGGCTCCCGGCGGAGACGGCCATCGCCTCGGAGTTTCGCTACCGGCAGCCGCTGGTGGACGCGCGCACGCTGGTCGTGGCCGTCAGTCAGTCGGGTGAGACCGCCGACACGCTGGCGGCGCTGCGGGAAGCGAAAAAAGAAGGCGCGCGGGTGCTGGCCGTGACGAACGTGGTCGGCAGCACCGTGGCCCGCGAAGCGGACGAAGTGCTTTTCACCTGGGCCGGGCCGGAGATCGCGGTGGCCTCGACCAAGGCCTATACCACTCAATTGGAGATCATGGCCCTTCTGGCCATGTTTCTGGCCGCGCGGGCGGGGCGGCTGGCCGCGGAGCGGAGCGCGGCTTTGCTGAAAGAACTCCGCTCTTTGCCCGCCAAAATAGAGGATATCCTCGCCCGCAAGGAGCAGCTGCGCGGCTTGGCCGCCGGGTTGAGCGACAGTTCCAGCGCGTTTTTTATCGGCCGCGGCCTGGACTGGGCCGTAGCGCTGGAGGGAGCACTGAAACTGAAGGAAATATCGTATATCCACGCCGAGGCTTACGCCGCCGGCGAGCTGAAACACGGGACGCTGGCCCTCGTCACGCGGGAGACGCCCGTGATCGCCGTGGCTACTCAGCGGACCCTTTATGAAAAAACCCTTTCCAACGTGGAGGAAGTGAAAGCGCGCGAGGGACGCGTGCTGGCCGTCACCCGCGCCGAGAACAAAGAGCTGGCCGCCGCCGCGGACGAGGTGTTTTTTCTGCCGCCGGTATCGGACGACCTGGCCCCGATTATCACCGTCGTCCCCCTGCAGCTCATCGCCTACTACGCCGCGGTGCGGCGGGGCAATCACGTGGACAAACCCCGCAACCTGGCCAAAACCGTCACCACCGAGTAAGGTGAATTAGGGGCAGAGGGGTTAAGTGAGAACCAGAAGTCCCCCGGCACGGGAGAAGGCTATCGGGTTTTACCGCGCAAGATGGGATTTATTGGTAATTTTACGCGCTTCAGTTTTTTTCAAAATAACTCGTTTTTTTCCTTGACACATAGACGCTATTGTGGTAATCTAATTGAGCGCCCTTTTGAGGGTCAGGTCATTGAAAACTGAACAGCAGACAAGACAAACAAAGGACCACGTCAATTTGGACACAAAACGCTGGCGAAAGCGAGCAAAAGAATCGAGCAGATGAAAACGATTCGAAAAAGGCCGC
>JAISAH010000091.1 GCA_031266805.1 Gracilibacteraceae bacterium | reverse complement strand
ATTTGCAACGCTTTGTCCGTCATTGCCGGGTTGCGCTCGGAAGGAAAAAACCTTTACCAGAGCATATCAGAGATCTTCGGGAAAGCGGATGACTTTAGGTTAGGGTGTGAACTGTAACGGCGCATCTCTCTCAACTCCACACTGGCGCGGGTTCCCATTTACTTTTGCCGCCGGTAAGTGTACAATATGGCTATGATAAAGGAAAACCAGCGCGTCCTCAATTACCTGCACATACTCACAGACGGCCTTTGCGTGATGCTGGCCCTAGCGGCGGCCTACGGACTGCGATTCTTCGCTCTGCCCAGCGCGGAGGCGCATCTGCCTTTCGATTTTTACCTGCGCGTCGGTCTGGCGCTGACCCCGTTTTATCTCATCCTGTACAGCGTGTGGGGATTGTACGAGTCGTTTCGCTCGCGCTCGGTCGGCGAGGAAGTGATCATGCTCACCCAGGCCAATCTGGCGGGGTTCGCCGCCGCCCTGGCCGTGTCCGCTCTGCTGAAAACCGTTAATTTTTCCCGGCTGGTCCTGCTGTTTTTCTTCATTCTCTGCGTGCTGCTCACCACGGGTAAACGGCTGCTGCTGCGTCTGGTCCTGCGTCAGGCCCGGCTCAAAGGCTACAACGTCAAAAACGTCCTCCTGATCGGCGCCGGTCCGCTGGCCCGCGATTATCTGGCGGTGCTGGCCCAGAATCAGGCTTTGGGCTATCAGATCATCGGCTGTGTGAGCGGGGACGCCGATTTGCCGGATGTAAAAAAACTCGGCGGTTTTGCCGATTTGGAATCCCTCCTGGAACGGCTCGTGCCGGACGAAGTGGTCGCGGCCCTGGAAATGGAAGATTTTCCCTACATGCGCGACGTCATCCGTCTCTGTGAAAAAACGGGGACGAAGGTTTCCCTCATCCCTTTTTACGCGGAGTATATCCCGACGCGGCCCGCCGTGGACGAGATCGACGGACTGCCGCTGATCAATATCCGGCGCATCCCGCTGGACAACACCGGCAACGCTCTGCTGAAAAGGGCCGTCGATATCTGCGGCTCCTTGTTTTTGATAGTGCTGACTTCGCCCGTCATGCTGGCGACGGCTTTGCTCGTCCGCCTGTCTTCGCCCGGCCCGGTGATTTTCCGGCAGGAGCGGCTCGGGCGCGGAAAAAAACCGTTCACCATGTACAAATTCCGCACGATGGTCGTGAACGACGCGGAACAAACCGGCTGGAGCACGAACAGCGACTCCCGGCGCACGCCGGTCGGCACGTTTTTGCGCAAATTTTCCCTCGATGAAATGCCGCAGTTTTTCAACGTCCTAGCCGGCAGCATGAGTCTGGTCGGCCCGCGCCCGGAATTGCCGCATTTCGCCCGCGAATTCAAGGAAAGCGTCCCCCGTTATATGGTAAAACATCAGGTGCGCCCCGGCATCACCGGCTGGGCGCAGATCAACGGCCTGCGCGGCAATACGTCCATCCCCCGCCGCATTGACCATGACCTGTATTACATTGAAAACTGGTCGCTGAGCCTCGATATCCGGATTCTGTTTCTGACCATAGCCCGCGGGATGAACGAGGAAACGCTGCCATAATGCAACGGCATGTCCAAGCGGCGGAGCGTCGAGGACGGGGCACGCGGTTACATACCCGCCTTGGCCCTCTTGCCGGTCACCGCGCCCCGCAGCGCTTCATAAAAGGTCTGCACGTCGATCGGTTTGGTCAAATGCCCCTCCATGCCCAAGGCGAAACAACGCTCTTTTTCTTCCGGAAAAGCGTGGGCGGTCAGGGCGTAAACAGGCATGTCCTTGTATTCCGGCGTTTCCCGGATGACCTTGGTGGCCTCGTAGCCGTCCATGACCGGCATTTGCAGATCCATCAGCACGAGATCAAAGGGCGGACAGCCCCTGACGCGGGCCGTCTCCGCCAATTGAGTCAAAGCCTCGCTGCCGTTAGCGGCGGCTGTCACCTCTACCCCCACGACCTCTAAGAGTTCCGTGGCAATCAAGGCGTTGATCTCATTGTCTTCCACCAGCAAAACGCGAATTCCCCGCAGCACGGCGTTTTCGTCGCCCGCCGTTTCCGGGGCCGCTTCGCTTATCTCCGGCGTCTCGCTTATCTCCGTCTCGCCGGTCAGGGGGAATGTGCAGGAAAAACTGAAAACCGTGCCTTTCCCTTTTTCGCTGACGACCGAGATCTCGCCGCCCATCATCTCAACCATCCGCTGGGTGATGGTCAGGCCGATGCCGGCGCCGCCGTATTTGCGGGTGGCGGAATTGTCCGCCTGATTGAAAGCGGAAAACACCTCGTCCAGCTGTTCCCGGCTCATACCGATACCGGTATCCGCCACGGCGAAATCCAAAGTGATCTGACCCGGCTCCCGCGCGGACACGGCGGCGCGCACCGTGATCGTCCCTTTTTCCGTGAATTTGAAAGCGTTGTCGATCAGGTTGATAAATATCTGGCGCAGCCGCGGCTGATCCCCCCGCAGAGCGGCCGGCAGACCGGGATCCAGTTCAAAAACCATCTCCGCCGCCGAATCGTCCCGCCGGACCCGGAAAAAAGCCTCAAGGTCGGCGAACATCCGGCGCGGATCAAAAGAGGCGCTCTCCAGCTGCATTTTGCCGGCGTCTATTTGCGAAAAATCCAGGATATCGTTGATGATGTCCAGCAAAATTACGGAAGCCTGACGCATTTTTTCCGCATAGTCCCGCTGCCGGTCATCCATAGTAGTTTTCAGCAGCAAATCAGTCAGGCCGATGACCGCGTGCAGCGGCGTGCGGATCTCATGGCTCATATTGGCTAAAAAGAGACTCTTGGCCTGATTGGCCGCCATAGCCGCCGCCGTCGCGCTTTTCAGCTCCAGCAGCGTTTTCACCCGCGCCAGCAATTCTTCTTTATCAAAAGGCTTCTGGATGTAATCGTTGGCGCCGGACTGAAATCCCAGCACGATGTCCTGGATCTGGTTTTTCGCCGTGAGCATGATGATGGGCAAAGCGAATGAGGAATATTTTTCCCGCAAATGGCGGCAGACCTCGTAGCCGGACATTCTGGGCATCATGACGTCCAAAAGGATCAGATCAAATTCCTCGCCCTTCTCCACCAGACTGAGGGCGTCCAGTCCGTTATACGCCTCCGTTACGGCATAGCCTCGCATGGTCAGCAGATTGCGCAGCACCTGGATATTGACGGGTTCGTCGTCTACGATCAGCACCCGGCAGTTTTCCCCGCCGGCCGCCGCGGGAGTTTGTTCCCTCAGGGCGTCGCCCTCGGCGGCGAAATCCTCGATGTCGATGATTTTCAGGCTCTCGCCGACCGCCTTATCCGCGCTCGGCTCACCGGCCAGGGGCAAGGTGAAGGTGAATTTGGAACCTTCGCCCAGTTTCGATTCCACTTTTATCGCGCCGCCGTGCAATTCCACGATTTTTTTCGTGATGGAAAGCCCCAAGCCCGTGCCGCCGTATTCTCTGGCCGTGGAGCCGTCGGCCTGCTCGAAGGATTCAAAGATCCGCTCGAATTTATCTTCCCGGATGCCGATGCCCGTATCCTCCACCGAGATGGCGACCACGCCGCCTAAAACCTCGGCGGAGACGGTTATTTTTCCTTTTTCTGTAAACTTGATCGCGTTGCCGATCAAATTGTAGAGTATTTGCTGCACCCTGTTTTCATCGGCGCTCACAGCGGGAAGCGCGGCGTCGATCTCGTCGATTACCGACAAATCCCGGCCTTTAACGAGCGGTTTGGACAGGATCAGCACCGTATCGACAATCATTTTCAGATCGACCGCTTTGATTTGCAACACTATTTCTTGATTTTTCAGTTTGGTAAAATCCAATATATCATTGATCATGTTGGACAGGCGCTTGCCGCTATTGGAAACAATTGCCAAATTGTATTTCTGTTCCTTGCTCAAGGGACCGGCCGCCCCGTCGATCATGGACTCGACAATGCCGATAATGCCGTTGATCGGCGTGCGCAGTTCATGGGACGTGTTGGCCAGGAACTCGTCTTTCAACTCGTTCAGCCTGTTCAGATACACATTCTTTTCTTCCAGGGTTTTGGCGTATTTTTGCATTTCCTTGATGAGCCCATTGATTTCTTCCGCCATAAACTTGAAAGCTTTCGATAAAGCGCCGATTTCGTCGTTGCTTTGGATCAGCGGCACCTCCGCGTCAAAATTCCCGCCGCCGAGTATTTTCGCGGTTTCCGAAAGCCGGAGTATGGGATTGGTAATATTGCGGGCGATAAAATAAAGAATAAAGGCGATGGCGACGGCGGCCATGACGGAGACGATAATGACGTAATTCCGGATATCGTTGGCGTTGTCCAAAATCACGGACATCGGCACGCTCACCGCGACTGACCAGGGTCTGGTGACGGCGCTGAACTGGATCGGCATATATACGGTGTAAAAATCACCGCCGTCGGAGATATACATCGCGCCGCCCGAGACGGCTTCTTTCGCTTCCTCCGCGTAATGCAGCCGGACGGGATCCGCCTGAAGCATAGCCTGGGCCAGCTCCGGCGTCGTCAAAGAAAGATCCAGACTGGACTTATCATAATTTTTCGCGTATTCTTCCAGGCCCGCGGCAAAAAGGGTCAATTTACCGTATATCTCCGCCTGTTCGCCCTCTAGGCTGTCCGGCGCGTTTTCGGCGATATAGGCGCCGGCGAGTCTCAGCGCTTCCCCGACTTTGGCGTGATCGGAGGTCAGCATTTCATAGGCCTGCGTTTCCATTATATCTTTGCCCAGATAGATCCGGTCCGGATGGGCGGCCACGGTCCCCGCCCCGGAAAATATTTCCGTATACCCGCCCTGACCGTAGGGATTCACGTGGGAAATCATCTCCTGCAGTTTATCCAAAACGATGTCGGAGGATATGATGCCGATGAACTCGTCGTTGTACATGATAGGGAAAACCATGCTGGCCAGCATGACGGGATTCCCCTGCACCTCATAGGGGTAAGGGTCGGTGATATATTCGCGCCGCTCCGTTTTGGGCACGATATACCAATCGGCTATATCGATGTCGTATAGAGGTTCCACCGCGATATTGCCGCCCAGTTTGTTCCAGTAAGGGGCGTAGCGGCCCGTCTCGTCATAGGCCGGGGCCAGACCGGCGTACAGCGCGTCTTTTCCGTCCAGGGCGTCCGGATCATAAGCTATGCAGAAAGCGGTGATATACTCTTTTTCCGCCAGAGCGCTGCGCAAAATATCGTTCATCATCTCCCGGTCGGTGAGATCGTGCCGCTTCAGCGTCTCAAACACCGTGGAAAGCGTTTCCGCCGTAATGCGGGCCCCCTGCAATTCCGCGATGATCTCATTTTTATATTTGTCGGCGGTTTCCCGCGCCAGATTGAAAGCGTCTTTTTTCGCCATTTCGTAGGTCTTGCCGGTCACGATCCCCGTCATGGCCCCAAAAGAGACGATCACCACGATCGAAACCAAAACGAAAATTTTTGTCCGCAAACTCAGGTTTTTGAACATGTATCACCTCATGATTTTTCAGACAGATGCCTTTATTATTTCCAAACAGTTCCTAACCGCGTTTGCGCGTTAAAAACCAAGCGTAGGTCATCGGTTCGCCCCGGCCGCCGTACCAGGCCTCCGTCACTTCGCACAAAAACAGCGTGTGCGTGCCGGCGTCCGTAGCGCTCAGCACGCGGGTCTCCACGGAAGCCAGCGCGCCGTCGGGATACAGGATTCCGGCCGCGCTGCGGCTCGCGCTCAGGCCCGCGAACTTATCCCGGTCGCGGCCGGAGCTGTAGCCGAAATTGCGCACGAGTTCGATATTATCCTCATTCAGCACCGTTATCCCGGCCATGCCGCTTTGCGTGATCAGTTCGTGGGTGTAATTTTTTTTGTTGATGCCCAGGGCGAGACGGAGCGGTTCCGCAGTTATTTGAAAACAGGTGTTCGCGGTCTGGCCGTTATCGGCCCCGGCGTGGGCGGTGATAACATAAAGCCCGTACGTCAGCGCCGCGACGGCTTTCCGCCGGTCGCCTTCGACCGGCGGCGCGGCCGCGCCGATCACCGGAGCAGCCGCCGCGGTCTCTCCGGATCCGCCCTCGGTCTCCGCCTCCGGCTCAAACTCCGAAGCGGGCACGCCGCAAAGCGGGCAGGATTCCGGGGGCTCCGGCCCCTCGTGCCGATACCCGCAGGTATTGCAGATCCATATCATCGTCTCATCCTCCGATCTCATAAATGTTCGCGGTAATTCAGCCTTTGCAGCTCCCGCGGCACAAACAGTCCGTCTTTTCGGATCAACTCCCCGTCAAACCAAATCTCGCCGCCGCCGCAGTCCGGCCGCTGGATCTGCACGAGATCCCAATGCACCGCCGACTGATTGCCGTTGTCCGCCTCGGCGTAGGCGGCGCCGGGCGTAAAATGAAAACTGCCCGCGATTTTTTCGTCAAACAGCGTGTCTTTCATCGGCTGCAAAATAAAAGGATTCAGCCCAAACGAAAATTCCCCGATATAACGCGCCCCGGCGTCCGTGTCGAGGATGCGGTCCAGCTCCTCCGCGTCGCCGGCGTCGGCCCGCGTCACCCGCCCCGCGGCAAATTCCAGGCGGATATGCTCGAAAGTCTTGCCCTGATAGAGAGACGGGGTGTTGAAAGTGATATGCCCTGCCACGGAGTCGCGCACGGGCGCCGTAAAAACCTCGCCGTCCGGGATATTCATCTTGCCGTCGCATTTCACGGCGGGCAGCCCCTTGACGGAAAAACGGAGATCGGTGCCCGGCCCGAGGATATGCACGGCGTCCGCGCGTTCCATCCGTTCTTTCAGCGGCTCCATCGCCGCGGACATCTCTGCGTAATCCAGATTGCAGACGCGAAAATAAAAATCCTCAAAGGCCGCCAGACTCATTCCCGCCGCCTGGGCCATCGCGTAATTCGGATAGCGCAGCACGCACCATTTCGTGTGGGGCACGCGCTGCTCCATATGGACGGGGCCTGTGTAACACAGATCATAGAGCCGCGTTTTTTCAGCCGGCACGTCAGAAAGCTCGCTTGCGTTTTCACCGGCCCGCACGCCGATATAAGCCTGCATATCCCGCATCCGGGCCAGATCCCATCGCGCCATGTCGCGCGCCTGTTCCTCCCCCAGCCCCAGCAGCAATTCCCGCTGCAAGGTCGGCTGCGCGAGGGCGACGTACGGAAAACCGCCCAGCGCGTATACCCGGCTGATAAGAGCCCGGGCCAAAGGTAACTCCACTCCCGTAAACTCCAGCAGGATCTTCTCGCCCGGCTGCAAGGCGACGGAATATGTAAGCAAATTCCCCGCCAGTTTCGCTAAACGCTCATCTAACATGCCAAACTCCTTTTTAAGAATTTTCAGATAATTATTGCTCCATTTGTTCGCGCGCGGTGTTCGCGCCGCGGCTGATCGCTATTTTGCCGGTGCGGACGATCTCTCTGACGCCGTATTCGCGCAGCAGTTCGCATAAAGCGTCTATCTTGCTTTCCTCGCCGGACAGCTCGATGATCATCGCCTCTTTATTTACATCCACCACGTGGGCCCGGAAAATATTGACCAAGTTGATGATTTCCGCCCGGCGCTCCGGCAGGGAAGTGACCTTGATCATGGCCAGCTCGCGGTGGACGCTTTCACCGCCGTTCAGGACGGTGATCTTCACCACGTCGATCAATTTGCTCAACTGATGCACGACCTGTTCCAGCTCGTATTGATCATCCGCGTCCACCACTAAAGTTATGCGCGTTATATCCGGTTCGTCCGTATAACCGGCGGCGATGCTGACGATATTAAAAGCGCGGCGGCTGATCAAAGCGGATACATGCGTCAAAACGCCCGGTTTGTCCTCCACGAGAACGGCCAAAGTGTATTTCATCGGCTCAGCCCCCCTAATATCATTTGATCCAGACGGGCGCCGGACGGCACCATCGGCAGGACGTCCTCGTCTTCCGGGATGATGATCTCCGTCAGCACCGGTCCCGCGCAGGTTAGGGCGTCCCGCAGCGTTTCCGTTAGGCGGTCCGGGTCGGAGATCCGCACGCCGCGCACGCCCATCGCTTCCGCCAGACGGACAAAATCCGTCTTGGTCGGGATATGCGAGCAGGCGTACCGCCCGCCGAAGAAATTACGCTGCCATTGGGCGACCATGCCCAGATAGCGGTTATTCAGGATGAAAAGCTTCACCGGCAGATCCAGATCAGCCAAAGTGCTGAGTTCCTGACAGTTCATCATGAAACCGCCGTCGCCGGAAACGCAGACGACCTGACGGCCCGGATTGCCCACCTGGGCGCCGATGGCGGCCGGCAGGCCAAAACCCATCGTGCCGAGCCCGCCCGACGTGACAAAAGAGCGCGGGTTTTTGAAAGCGAAAAACTGGGCCGCCCACATCTGGTGCTGCCCGACGTCAGTGACCAGAATAGCGTCCCGGTCGGCCAGACGGCTTAATTCCAGCACCGCCGCCTGCGGCATCACATAATTGTCTCTGGGCGTGAAACTCAGCGGCTGCTCTTTTTGCCATGTCTCCAGTCGCCGCCGCCACGGCGTCAGGCGCCTTTGCCATTCCGGGCGCGGCGTTTCCCGCACGCGCCGGAGGAGGGACCCAAGCGACCAGCGCAGATCGCCGGCGATCTTAAGATCCGCCACGACGTTTTTATTTATCTCCGCCCGGTCGATATCCATATGGGCGATTTTTGCACCAGAGGCAAAATCTTCCAGCGAACCGGTCACCCGGTCGTCAAAGCGCACGCCGCAGCCGATTAAGAGATCCGCGGCCTTGGTCGAGAGATTGCCGGCATAAGTGCCGTGCATCCCGATCATGCCAAAAAAATTCGGATCATCGTTGGCGACGCAGCCATAGCCCATCAGGCTCGTCACAGTCGGCACGCCGGTGTAATCGACTATTTCGCGCATGAGCGCCGACGTGTCCGACAAATTGACCCCGCCGCCGATGAAGAAAAGCGGCCGCTCGGAAGCCAAGAGCAAAGAGTTCAGCTCGGCGACCGCTTCCTCGTCGCCGGCCGTCAAAGGACTGTAACCCCTGAGCCGCACGTTTTCCGGATATTCAAACTCCGCCGCCGCCACGAAAACATCTTTGGCGATATCCACGAGCACAGGGCCGGGCCGGCCGCTGCCCGCGATAAAAAAAGCTTCCTTCATGGTGCGGGCCAGCTGGGCGACGTCCTTTACCAGATAATTATGCTTGGTGACAGGCGTGGTTATGCCGCTGGTATCCGCTTCCTGAAAAGAATCGCGTCCTATATGCGGCACGATGACCTGCCCGGTGATGATCACCATGGGGACCGAATCCATATAAGCCGTGGCGATCCCGGTGATCAGGTTCGTGGCTCCGGGCCCGGAGGTCGCCACGCAGACCCCCGTCCGGCCCGTAGTGCGCGCGTAGGCGTCCGCGGCGTGCGCGGCGGCCTGTTCATGTTTCGGCAGTATATGAGGAAACCCGTCCTTGTACAGGGCGTCATACAATGGCAGCACCGCGCCGCCGGGATAACCGAAAATGAATTCGACATTTTCTCTTTTAAGACACTCTATGACTATTTCCGCCCCGTTAAGCAGCATCTCTTCCCATTCTCACTCTCCGCTTCTCTTCCCCCGCTCCCCACTCTCCACTCTCAACTCTCCACTCTCCACTCACTAAGCTGTTCGTTTTTCGCCAAACAGTTTTTTCAGTTCCAGCACGAGCTGGCTGGAGAGGAATATGGTGGAATAAGCGCCGTAGGCCACGCCGACTATCATCGCCGCCGCAAAAAGACGGGTGGATTCGCCGCCCAGGATGAGAATGGAGAAAAGCGCGATCATCATGGCCAAAGTCGTGTTGACGGAACGGCCCATCGTTTGCCATATCGACTTGTCAAACATGTCCTCAAGGCTGTCCCGCCGCTTCAGTTTCTTCTCGTTTTCCCTGATGCGGTCATAAATGACCACCGTGTCGTTGATATCATAACCAAAGACGGTCAGCACCGCCGCGATAAAGGTGGAATCGACCTGCCACTGGAACAGGGAGAAAACTCCCGCCACGATCAAAACGTCCTGCAGCAAGGTCAGGATCCCGGCGATGGCGTAGTTGAGGCGGAAGCGGAAAGCGATGTAGATCAGCATGAGTATCGTGGCGACGATGAGGGCCCGCACAGCCGAACTCCTGAGTTCAGCGCCGATGGAAGGCCCAACCGTGTCTTCCTGCACGTTTTCGCTGAAAAATTCACCGGCGCCGGCCAGAGCGGTCAAAAACTCTTCCCGCGTATCGTTCGTCAATTCCGGCAGACGGATGAGGGCCGCGGTATCGCCTTCCGAGAGCTGCACCGTTCCCGCGAAACCCTGATCAGCTAAAACGGAGGATATCGCCTCCTGGGAAACGGGTTCATTGAATGTGACATCCAAAATCGTGCCGCCGGTGAAATCGATGCCCAGATTCAGACCGCGCGTCGCCAGCGACCCTATCGATATGACCGTCAGAATGATCGCGATGATATACCAGGCTTTTCGCCGGGAAACTATATTGAAATAGTGTTTCCGCGCGGCTTTGACGTCCTCATATGTTTCGCCTTCACTCAGGGCGGCCGTTTCGTTTTTGCCCTTGCGCCGGCCGCCGTTTTTCGGCGCCGGTTCAGCCGGAACGGGCTGCGCGGCGGGCCGCTCTTTGACGCCGAACCATATTTTGCTGACGCGGGGATTGAGGCCCACGCACCAGCGCATGACCATGCGGGAGAAAGTGACGGCCGTGAACAAACTGGTCAGGATACCGATGGCCAGTATCAGGGCGAATCCTTTTATCATCGACGTGCCGAGGACGAAAAGCGTGCCGGCCGCGAACAGCGTGGTGATATTCGAGTCAAACACCGTGATGAATGCCCGGCTGAAAGCGGCGTCCACCGCCGAGCGCGGCGATTTGCCCATGCGCAGTTCTTCCTTCAGGCGTTCATAAATGATGATATTCAGATCGACCGCCATGCCGATAGAGAGCACGAACCCGGCGATCCCCGGCAAGGTCAGGACCGCGCCTATCAGTTTCAGCAGCCAGAGAACGATGAGCGAAAAGACGACGATGGAAAAAGAGGCGACCAGACCCGGCAACCGGTAAATGGCGATCACAAACAGGAAAATGAGGCCGACCGCCACCGCGCAGGCCTGCAGACTACGGGTCAGGGAATCGCTGCCCAGCAGCGCCCCCACCTGCCGTCTTTCTACTATGTCAAAACTGACCGGCAGCGCGCCGGATCTGAGCAAAACAGCGTGCTCCATCGCGGCTTCCAGCGAAGAGTAACCGGTAATGCGGCCCGAGCCGCCTGTTATCGCCTCCTGCACCGTGGGGTTGGTCAAAAGATCCTCATCCAGATAAACGCCTAATTGCTGACCGACCATAGAACTGGTCACATTAGCGAAAATCCGCGTTCCTTCGCTGTCCAGCTCGAACTCGATGACCGCGCCCGTCGCGTAATCCCGGTCCTCGCGCCCGTCCGCCCGCGTGAGGTGGGTGCCGTCCATGAGGACCTCGCCGGCGCTGTTGCGAAATGTCAGTTTAGCCGTCGTGCGCAAGATCTCCACCGCGTCGTCCGGGTTATCAACGCCGGCGATTTCCACGATCAGGCGATCTTTGGCGTAATCGATTTCCAAATGCGGCTCCGAAACGCCCAGCTCATTGATGCGGCGTTCGATCACCGCCCGCGAGTCGTTCAGGTTTTCGTCGGTGACTTCGCTCCCCTCATTCGGGACGGCCTGCAAGGCCAAATGCACGCCGCCGCGCAAATCCAGGCCCAGCGGGATGCCGGTTTCCTCGTGCGTGAGCGGCGCGATCGAAACATAAACAATGATCGCTACCAGGGCGACCGCGACAAAGAGTCTCACTCCGTTCCTGCGATTCATTCTGGTGCTACTCCTTCCGTGTCACTTCTTGGGCCCGAAAAGCCCTTTTTTCTGAAACTGAGGAAATTCCTCGCGCCAATCGCGATTAGTGATGGTTTGGATCGCCGCTTTCAAAAACTCGACCTCCACCCCCGGCGCCACGCGCACATAAAGGGTATCCTCGTCTTCCTCCACTTTGACCACGATGCCGTGGATGCCGCCTATGGTGACGATGGTGTCTTCCCGGCGAATACTGCTGAGCATGGCGCGTTTTTCCGTCATTTGTTTGTTCTGCGGCCGGATCGCGATAAAATAGAACACCGCGATAAACAACACGACAAGAATTATGGTTTGCCCGCCAAAACCCGGCGCTGCCGCCGCGGGAGCGTCAACTGCGCTGGCTGCGGCATTTAATGTTTCCATGAAATTTTTCCTCCTTAATGATTTTAAGATATATGTTGCGTTCAGGCAGCCGTCAAAAACTCATCTCCTCATGGCCTGAATAACCGTAAACGTCGAGAAACCGGCGTCCGTACTCCGTTAAACCGCCGCCGCTTATGGCCTCGCGCATTTCTCGCATAATATTTTCCAAAAAATGGAGATTATGCAGCGTCAATAGTCTCACTCCCAATATTTCTCGCGCTTTGAAAAGATGGCGGAGATAGGCCCGGGAATAGTGCTGGCAGGTTTCGCAGGCGCAGGCCGGATCCAGCGGCAGAAAATCCTCCGCGTAACGCGCGTTTTTTATCACCAGACGCCCCGTCCGCGTCATAGCCGTACCGTTGCGGGCGATCCGCGTCGGCAGAACGCAGTCGAACATGTCCACGCCGCGCAAAACCCCCTGAATCAGCGCGTCCGGCGAACCGACCCCCATGAGATAGCGCGGCTTATGTTCCGGCAGCTCAGGCACGACCGCCTCCAGCATCTCATACATCAAAGATTTGGGTTCCCCCACGCTGAGACCGCCGATCCCGTATCCGGGCAAATCAAGCTCCGCCAGATCCCGGGCGCAGTCGCGGCGCAGATCCGCGTACACGCCGCCCTGCACGATGCCGAACAGCGCCTGTTCTTCCGCCGCCGGCGCCGCCCGCATACAGCGCCGCAGCCAGCGAGCCGTCAGCGCGGCGGAATTCGCCGTGTACTCCCGGCTGCTGGGATAGGGAGCGCATTCGTCAAAAGCCATGATCACATCCGCTCCCAGAGCCTGCTGGGCGGCCATAGCGTCTTCCGGACGCAAAAATACGGACGCGCCATCCAAGTGAGAGCGAAAAGCCACGCCTTCCTCACTGATCCGGCGAAGCGCCCCCAGGCTGAACACCTGATAACCGCCGCTGTCCGTCAGGACGGCGCCGTCCCAATGCATGAAACGGTGCAGGCCGCCGGCCCGGCGGATCAGATCCGCTCCCGGCCGCAGATACAGATGATAAGTGTTGGCGAGGATGATCTCCGCGCCCACGCTCCGCAGTTCGGCCGGGGTCATGGCTTTCACGGTCGCCTGCGTGCCGACCGGCATAAAACAGGGCGTTTCCACCAAGCCATGCGGCGTGCGCAGTCTGCCGCGACGGGCGCGGGAGGCGCCGTCCCGTTTGATGATCTCCAGACTCACAGCCGTCATGACCGCAAAGGCCCCCGCATTATCTTACCATCAGCCAAGGTTTTTTTCAATGCCTTTTCCAAGACAATTTTCATATAGGCGCTCCGTCCGGCGCGGAAAAATACGCGAGTAACGCCGCGAAATCCGGCGGGAGCGGCGCCTGAAACTCCAGTTCCGCTCCGGTGAGCGGGTGGCGGAATCCCAGCGTTTCCGCGTGCAGCATCTGCCCCCGCGCGGCCAGAGGATGGGCGCGGCCGCCGTAAAGAGGATCGCCCAGCACCGGATGCCCGATATAGTTCATATGCACTCTTATCTGGTGAGTGCGGCCCGTTTCCAGTTCGGCGCTGATCTCCGTGCAGGCGGGTTTTTGCGGGCCTCGGCCGGGAAAACGGCGCAAAACCAAGTAATGCGTTATCGCGGCCCGCCCGCGGCCCGGCTGCACCGCCATTTTTTTCCTGTCGTGAACGCAGCGGCTGATGGGAGCGTCCACCGTGCCGGAGGCTTCCGGCGCCAATCCCCATAGCACGGCCCGGTAGCGGCGCCGCATACTGTGTTCCTGGATCTGGGCGGCCAGCCCGCGATGGGCGGCGTCGTTTTTGGCCACGACGAGAAGGCCGGAGGTGTCTTTATCAATGCGGTGAACTATGCCGGGGCGCGCGGCGCCGTTCAGGGCGGAAAGCTCCCGGCCGTGATGGAGCAGGGCGTGCACCAGCGTCCCGGTCCGGGCGCCCGGAGCCGGGTGCGTGACCATGCCCCGCGGTTTGTTCACCACGAGCAGATCCCCGTCCTCATAAACTATATCCAGCGGTATATTTTCCGGCGTTAGGACGGACGCCGGGGGCGGGGGCACGCGCACCGCCGCCCGGTCTCCGGGCCGCAGGCGGTAATTGGCTTTTTCCTCCCGCCCGTTCACCCGCACTCTGGCGGCATGGATCATATTTTGGATAAAACTGCGGCTCAGCCCCGTCCCCTCCGCCAGCGCCGTGTCCAGGCGCCGCCCGGCTTCCAGCGCCACATCTCGCCACACGTCATATTCCAGGCCGGCCGCGCATCCATTTTTTTCCACCATGGTTATTCCTCCGCCTGGGGCGCCGGTTTTTCCTCCCGCAGGAGAAGGAGACAGAGCAAAATCCCGCTGACGACGATGGCGCTGTCCGCCAGATTGAATATATAGGACCAGATTTTGAAATCCAAAAAATCCACCACTTCGCCGATAGTCAGCCGGTCAAACAGATTCCCGGCCGCGCCGCCGGCGATGAGGCCGACGCAACAGCCGGCCGCGACAGGCAGCGCCATGATCAGGCGGCGGCAGACGATTAGGGCGCCGACCACGGCAAAGCCGGCGACGACGAATAACCAGCCCTGTTCCGGCAGGAAGCCGAAAGCCGCGCCCGGATTCAGGATATAGGTCAGATGGAAAAATCCGGGGATCACCGGCACGCTGTCTCCGACGTCCAAATGCCCGCGCACCCAATATTTAGTAAGACGGTCCGCGGCAAACACCGCTCCCAGGGGCAGCCAGATCCGCAGCCAAGGATTGCCCGCCTTTGTTGCTGATACTGTCTCAGACATCAGTCGATGATGATGGTCGCCATATCGCCGTTTTTGGCGCCGAGACCGTTAGCCTCATCCGTATCGATATGAAAATCCAAAGCGTAATCGCCGCGGACGCGCACCAGCACCTGCTCCAGCACGCCGCCTCTCGGCCCGTCCACTTTGGCCTGAACTATCTGCTGGTCCCGGAGACCGTACTCCGCCGCTTCCGGCGGCGTGATATGCAGATGGCGCTGGGCGCATATCACGCCGCGGGGGATCGTGACCCGGCTGCCGCCGGGGCCTTCGAGCGTCAAGCCTTCCGTGCCGGCCAGATTGCCGGAATCGCGCAGCTCCGCTCTTACCCCGATCCGCACCGCGTCGGTTTGGGCGAGTTCCACTTGGGTCTCGTCACGCACGGGCCCCAGAACGCGTATATTGGGCAGCGCGCCTTTGGGCCCGATCAAAGTCACTGTTTCCGCGCAGGCGAACTGCCCCGGCTGGCTTAAATCTTTCGTCTTGGTCAGCCGGTGTTCCGCGCCGAACAGCGCGGCCAAATCAGCCGCCGAAAGATGCAGATGCTTGTTGGAGACCCCAATATTGACCGAAAAAGAGCGCATGGAAGGGAATCCTCCTTATAAAATATCTTAAATGACGCGCATTTTATCCGCTACCATGGCGATAAATTCCGAATTGGTCGGTTTTCCCCGTTCGAAATTCAGCGTATAGCCAAAAAACCGATTGAGAAAATCCGCGTTCCCTCTGTCCCAGGCCAGTTCGATCGCGTGGCGGATGGCGCGTTCCACGCGGCTGGGCGTCGTGCCGTACTGTTTGGCGATCATCGGGTAGAGTTCCTTGGTCACGCCGCTGAGCAAATTCATGTTTTTCGCCACGGCGACGATCGCGTCGCGCAGATACTGGTATCCTTTGACGTGCGCCGGCACACCCATAAATTGGATCATCTTGGTCACTTCCATGTCCAAATTACGGGCGTCGATTTTTTCTTTTTCCGTTTCCGCTTCCGACTCCAGGCTCCGCAGCTGGCGCCGCAGAAGCGCCGTTTCCTCGCCGGCGGGGTCGGTCAGCTGGCGGATCCGTTTTCCCAGCGTCTCCAAATCAAAAGGTTTTAATATATAATAATCCGCTCCCATTTGCACGGCTCTTTGCGTCATGGTCTCCTGCCCGAACGAGGTCAGGACGATGACCCGCGGCTTCAGGCCCAGCTCGGTCAGGCGCTCCAGCACGCCGAGACCGTCCATATGCGGCATGATCATATCCAAGATGACCACGTCCGGTTTTTCTAGCTCGATCAGCGTAAGGGCGTCGTTGCCGTTATACGCTTTGCCCGCCAGACGCATATCCGCCTGGCTTTCTATATATTCCTGGAGCATATTTACTAATTCCCTGTTATCATCCGCCAGAACGACACTGATTATCCCCTGCACGTTTTTCTCCTATTCTATAGGAACTTACTATGATTTCTGTTTTTCGACTGACAAGCCATAAATTCCTGCCGCCGGAAAGAAAATAGAAAATCATCATTCGGGTGTTAGCTTGCCGCAAGCCTCAAAAAGCACCGCTCCGCCGGTCAGGTCTTTGCCGCGCACGCAAAAATCTTCGCCCTTTTCCATTAAAGTCGTCTCTATTTCCATGCCCCAGGTCGCTTCTTTCAAATAATTGATCTGGAATTCCCGCAGGAACGCCGCCTCCAGCCGGGGGAGCCCCAGGAGATCCACCACCCATTCCATGTAGCGCGCGTTGTTCATATGGCGGTTCATATCCAGATCGGAATACCGGACCCGGCGCGTCTGGGTTTCCGTCACGGGCAGGTTGCAGCGGATGGATCTCGGCTCGGCGGTAGGCCAGGAAAACTCCGAGGCCACATAACGCGTGAGGCCGGAATCATCCGGCAGGCGGCCGATTGATCGCGTCGTCATGTTGAGCAGCAGCCATATCGTCGAGGCCGCGCCGATCTGTTCGCCTTTTTCCGTCCGAAAAAGGAAAAGCCGGTTGAAAACGCGCCCTTTTTCCGCGCTGGCCTTCGTCAGCACCTCCACTTTTTCCCCTTCCGCCGGGCTGCGGCCGAGTTCCACCTTCGCCCGCATCAGCACCCAAAACATGCCGTAACGCGTAAACACGATATTGTCCGGATCGACTATCTGGCAATGATTTTGAGCGGTCAGGCTCATCTGGCGCAAAATAGCGGCCGTTCTCCAGCGCCCGCGCACATCGACGTCATAGCCGCCGATGGTCGTCCATTCTGCGAACTGGCTTAAAGGATTTTGTTCCAATTCTCGCTCACTCCTTAAATACCTCAGCTTCAAGTGGCATCAGCTGCTCCGCCATGCGGCGGGCCGCTTCGTCGCCGCCCATCATGCGCGCTATTTCCCGGACGCGCTCCGTTTTTGTCAATTTGCGCACGCCGGTTATCGTCCGCTCCTGCCGCACGTTTTTGGCGATGGCGTAATGCGCGGAGGCGGAGGCGGCGACGCGGGCGTTGTGGGTGATGCACAGCACCTGTTTCGCGGCGGCGATGCGCGTCAGTTTTTCGGCCAGATTATGCACGGTGACGCCGCCCACGCCGCTGTCCACCTCGTCGAACACGAAGGTGTCCACTGTCTCGACCTGGGCGAGCAGGCTCTTAAAAGCCAGCATGATCCGGGCCATCTCGCCGCCGGAGGCTATTTTAGCCAGGGGCCGAGGGGGTTCGCCCACATTGGCGGAAAAATAAAACTCGATCTGTTCGCCCCCGTGCGGCGCCGGATCGACGACCGGGGTAAATATGACTTCCACCCGGGCGCCGTCCATGCCCAAACCGGCAAATTCCCCGGCCAGCCCTTTTTCCAGGCGGTCGGCCACTATGCCGCGCTTGAGGCTCAGTTCCTCGGCCAAATGGCTGAAAGCGGAGCGGGCGTCGTTTTTGCTCAGGCGCAGCGACTCTTTTTCCCCCTGGCGCAGACTCAGTTCCTCCAGCTTTTCCTTCATTTCCTTTTTTTTCTTTATAACTTCCGCCGCCGTGGCCCCGTATTTGCGTAATTTTTGCAAAGACATGAGCCGGGTCTCTATCTTATCGAGCCTGCCCGTCTCAAAGCTGAGACCGCCGCGGTAAGAGCGGATCTGGGCCGCGATGTCGTCCAAAGCGAAATACAGTTCGTTCAGGGCGGCCGCCGTCTCCGCCAGACCCCGGTCGATGCCGCTCAGCTCCGACAGGGCTTTGTCCGCGCGGCTCAGGAGATCCAGCGCCGTCACTCCCTGCCTGTCCGGCGCGTCATAGAGGGCGGCGTATATTTCATCTGCCAGAAAATGGATGCGCTCCTCGTTCACCAGCAGCTTTTTTTCCTGTTCCAGGTTTTCTTCCTCGCCGACCGCGGGGGCCACTTTCTCTATTTCCTTGATTTGATAGCGCAGAAAATCCTGTTGCCGGGCGATATCGCCCTCCAATTGCAGCATACCGCGCTCTTTGGCCGCCAATTCGCGATAGCGCAGCGCGCATTCCCGCACGGCCGCCACCAGGCCGAGATGCTCCGCGCCGCCGAAATTATCCAGCAGTTCGCGGTGGTATTCCGGGCGCAGCAAGGACTGGTGCTCCGCCTGCCCGTGGATATCCACCAGATCGGCGCAAAAGGTTTTATAGAGGGAAAGCGGGACCGTATGCCCCTGCACGCGGCAGATATTCCGGCCGGAGGCGTTTATCTCCCGGGCCAGAAACAACAGGCCGTCTTCGAGGGGATAGCCTTCCTCCGCCAAAAAAGCGGAGGTCTGCGGCGGCAGCGCGGAAAAAATGCCCTCCACGTTTGTTTTTTCCCGGCCGTGCCGGATGATGTCCGCGCTGGCCCGTCCGCCCAGCAAAAGGCTGAGAGCGTCTATCAGCATGGATTTGCCGGCCCCGGTCTCGCCGGTAAAAACGCTGAAACCGCCCTCAAGCTCCAAATGTATGTTTTCCATTAAGCCGAAATCCCGGATATTCAGCTCCGTCAGCAAAATTTTCCCTCCTATCCGTCGCGCAGTTTTTCCCGCGCCATCCGCTGGAAGCCCCTGAGTTCCAAACGCAGCAGTTTCGCTGTGAGCGGCGCTTTGACGACGCTGATAGTCTCTCCCCGCGCCAGTTCGATATGATTGCCTCCGTCGAACGTCACATGACAGCGGCTGCCTTTTTCCAGGGAAACCGTTATCTCCTCCCCGGCGGAAACGACCATCGGCCGGGAGGACAGAGCGTGCGGCGCCAGCGGGGTGATCAAGATAGCTTCCACATCCGGACTGACGACCGGACCGCCGGCGGAAAGGGAATAGGCGGTGGAACCGGTCGGGGTCGCGATGATCAGGCCGTCGCCGGGCGGGCCGGCAATGGCTTCTCCCGACAGGCGCACCTGGAATTTTACCGTGGATTCGCGCAAGTCGCGGTTGAACACGACGTCGTTCAAGGCAAAATAGCGGCGGCCGTCCGGACGGTCAAGACCGGCCTGCAGCATCAGCCGCTGTTCGATCACAAATTCGCGGCGCAGTATTTTTTCCAGCGCGGCGATAACGCCGTCCTGCTCCACTTCGCAGAGAAAGCCGAGTTTTCCGTAATTGACGCCCAGCACCGGGATATCATAAGACGCCGCTTCGCGCGCCGCTTCTAGAAAAGTGCCGTCCCCGCCAAACGAGAGCAGGAAGTCGATTTTATCCGGTCCGCCCCGCCACTCCGGCAGCACTTGCCAGCCGCGCTCCGCAAACCATGCCCTGATCGAATCGAGCTTGGATAAATCACCGACGCGGTGAGGGTTGACCCAAAACCCGACTTTTTTGTCCATGTTTCGCCTCCGCCTCCGTCAGGTATGATTCGCTGTTTTCCATTATATATCATAGCGCGCCATATTTCAAGAAGGATCGGGAACGCGGGCGACACTTCCCTATAAAGGATACTTCTAAATACTCACTCGTCGTGCGAAGCAGATTCTTGAACTAATTACCAGAATTATCAGAATTGTACTTCTTCTTCTTTTTCTTGATTCTGCCCTTGTGGAATCAGGAAATCTCTATATAATTAAATGAGGACTGCTCTAAAATATGTCCTGGGGCTGCTCTAAATTGTATTGTATGGGGGTGCGGCATGAAGCCGGTTAAAGTAGCGGACGGTATCTGGTGGGTTGGAGCCGTGGACTGGGATACGCGTAATTTTCACGGATATTCGACATTGCGGGGATCGACTTACAACGCGTATTTGATCATAGACGACAAAATCACTTTGATCGATACTGTAAAAGCCCCCTTTTTTAATGAAATGATGGCGCGCGTTTCTGAGATCGTCGATCCGGCGAAAATAAGCGTCGTTATTTCCAATCACGTGGAAATGGATCATTCCGGCGCCCTGCCCCTGCTCATGGAAAAATTGCCGCGCGCGGCTGTTTATACTTCGCCGCAGGGGGAAAAAGGTCTGCGTTTGCATTATAAACAGGACTGGGACTTCCATACCGTCAAAACCGGAGACTCCTTAAATATCGGCCGGCGCAATTTGGCTTTTGTCAGCACGCCGATGGTGCATTGGCCGGATAATATGCTGACATATTGCCCCGAGGAGAAGATACTCTTTTCCAATGACGCTTTCGGCGAACATCTGGCCTCGTCGGAGCGTTTTGCCGACGAGGTTTCGCTCGGCGTCGTGGAAGAAGAAGCGGCCAAATATTACGCCAATATAGTCATGCCTTACGGCGCGCAGACGCAAAAGGCGCTGGCCGCGGCCGCCGGTTTGGATATCGCGGTCGTCGCCCCCAGCCACGGGCTGATCTGGCGCCGGGATGTGCCAACCGTCGTCGGCTGGTATAAAAAATGGTCGGCCGACCAGCCGGAAAACAAGGCGGTCGTGGTGTATGACTCCATGTGGCACTCGACGGAAACGATGGCTTTGCGCGTAGGCGACGCCCTGGAGCACGCCGGCGTGCCGGCGAAAATGTGCAATCTGAAGACGACGCATGTATCGGACATCATGACGGCTGTACTCCTTTCCAAATTTATTTTTGTCGGTTCGCCCACTTTAAATAACGGCATCATGCCCACGGTTTCCCAATTTCTGACCTATTTGGCCGGGCTGGCGCCGAAAAACCGCGTCGGGTTCGCGTTCGGCTCATACGGTTGGGGAGGTCAGAGTGTGGGCATTATAGATAAGATCATGCGTGAAGCCGGGGTGGAGATGCTGGACAGCGTGCGGATCCAATATATCCCAGGCGAGGATCAGCTGCAATCGTTGAGCGCGCATGTCGAGCAAGGCGTAAGGCCGTATTTGGGAACATCCCAGACAGAATAGGAGCGAGGAGAAATCAGTGTCCAATTTTTCGGAACTTAACCTGAGCAGCCCGGTGGAACGGGCGGTGGCGGCCATGGGGTTTGAGGAAATGACGCCCATCCAGTCACGCGCCATACCGCTGGCCCTGCAAGGCAGGGATTTTATCGGTCAGGCTCAGACCGGCACAGGCAAAACGGCCGCGTTTGGCATCCCGATCACAGAAAAACTGCGCGCGGACGCCGGCTATATCGCGGCGCTTGTCGTCACGCCCACGCGCGAATTGGCTATCCAGGTGGCGGAGGAGCTGAACCGCATCGGCCAGTACAAACGGATCCGCGCTTTGCCGATTTACGGCGGCCAGGATATTGAGCGTCAATTCCGGGCCCTGCGCAACAAGCCGCAGATCGTGGTCGGCACGCCCGGCCGTCTCATGGATCACATGCGCCGGCAAACCTTGCGCTTACAGCAGATCGAAATCGTCGTGCTGGATGAAGCCGATGAAATGCTCAGTATGGGTTTTGTGGAAGATATTGAGACCATCTTGCAGGAAGTGCCGAAAGAGCGACAAACCATGCTGTTCTCCGCCACTATGCCGCGCGCCGTGCAGGAACTCAGCCGGCGTTTTATGCGCGAGCCGCAGTACATCAGCATCCAGCCTAAAGAAGTCACCGTGCCGAACACCGAGCAGCAGTATATCGAATTGCCGGAAAAATTCAAGTTTGACGCGCTGTGCCGCCTGCTGGACATACAGTCGCCGGACGCGGCCATTGTTTTCGGCCGCACAAAACGGCGCGTGGATGAGCTGTACGAAGCCTTGAGCAAGCGCGGCTACTCGGCGGAGGGTATCCACGGCGACCTGGCCCAAACGCGGCGGGACAGCGTGATGCGCCGTTTCCGCAACGGGACGGTCGATATTCTGGTGGCGACGGACGTGGCGGCCAGAGGCCTGGATATCAGCGGCGTCACGCATATTTATAATTTTGACGTGCCGCAGGATCCGGAGAGTTACGTCCATCGGATAGGACGGACGGGCCGCGCCGGTAAAAGCGGTCTGGCGGTCACCTTTGTGACGCCGCGGGAGATCGGGCATTTGCGTCTGATCGAAACCATTACCAATAAAAAAATGAAACGCCAGCCCCTGCCTTCCATGGCGGACGCGCTGCAAGGGCAGCTGCGCCTGACGGCGGACCGCCTGCTCGAGGCCGTGGCGGCCAAACAATATTTTGATTATCAGCCGCTGGCGGAAGAACTGCTGGAAGAAACAGATTCCGTGACGCTGCTTGCCGCGGCGCTGAAATTGCTGACTAAAGAACCGGACGCCACGCCGGTCGTTTTGACTGAAGAAATGCCACTGCCGAGCCGGCGGCCGCGCGCCGCTTCTTTTAACGGCCGTCGTCAGGGCTACGGCCCGCGCCGCACCGAGCGGGCGGAAGCTTCCGGCGCCAGAAGAGAAAAAGGGTATTGGCCGCAAAGGAAAAATTAATGAAAGTGCATGTGGCGAGACAGCCGATTTTTAACGCTAATCGCGAATTACGCGCTTATGAGCTGTTGTACCGGGATGAGGGAGCGATAGCTTACAGCGCGAACACGGATGGCAGTAAAGCGACCAAGGCTGTGGTGGCGGACGCCGTCACGGCTTTTGGTATGCATAATTTGACGAACGGCAAGTACGGGTTTGTCAATTTTACGCGCTCGCTTCTGCTGGGCGCTCTGCCTTCGCTGCTTGATCCCAGCGAGTTTGTCATCGAAATACTGGAAGACGTGGAAATAGACGGAGAAGTGCTGGCGCAGATCGAAGAACTGAAACGGCAGAAATACATTATCGCCCTTGATGATTATATCGGCGAAGTCCAAAATGAAGAAATATTTGATTATATCGATATCGTCAAAGTCGATTTCCAGCTTTTGGATGAAGCCGCGCGCACCGAGATAGCCAGAGATCTGCTGCGCCGGGAAATCACGCTGCTGGCGGAAAAAGTGGAAACGGAAGCGGAGTTCCGCCGGGCCATAGCGGACGGCTATACTTTGTTTCAAGGCTATTATTTCGCTAAACCGACCGTATTGTCCAAAGCGACGCTGGATGTTTCCTCCAACACTTTTCTGCGGGTCATGCGGGAATTGCGCCGGCCGGAACCTGATTTTAGCGAACTGGCTAAAATCATCCGCAATGATATAAGTCTGAGTTTCCGTTTTTTGAACCAGATGAACAGCGCCGCCTATTACGCCGGCTACCGCGCCAGTTCCCTGGAAAACGCTTTAGTGCGCCTTGGGCTCAAAGAGATCAACCGCTGGGTGACTTTGCTGTTCATCAGGGAAACGGTGGATAAAGAAATGGAGGAATTGGCGCGCATGGCTTTGGTCCGGGGCGTGTTCGCCGAAAAACTGGCGCAGAAGATCGGGCCGCGCGTTTCGCCGGAAGAAGCCTTTACGACCGGCATGTTTTCCATGATAGACGCGGTCTTGGACGAAAATCTGTCTCTGGTATTGGAAGAACTCAACATGTCGCCGGAAGTGAAAGAGGCGCTGCTCGGCGCCGATAATCTGCTGGGGCGGATCTTGCGCTTTACGCTCCTGTACGAAGCGGGCAGCTGGGATGAAGCTTTTGAAATCACCGACAAGGAAAAGATATCATCAGAGGAAATAGCCGACTATTATATGGAAGCCATAGCTTACGCGGATTCGGTTTTTATATGAGGCGCGGCGCGTGAAAA
Organism: Gracilibacteraceae bacterium; assembly: GCA_031266805.1. GTDB lineage: Bacteria > Bacillota > Desulfitobacteriia > Desulfitobacteriales > Syntrophobotulaceae > JAIRRL01. The sequence continues at coordinate 12,106 of JAISAH010000091.1, read as the reverse complement.
TAAACGCCCCGGCTGACGCCGGGTCTGAACCTCGACGAAAGGAATGATCATGAACTATATCAGGCAAACGGCAAAATGGATATGCGCGCTGACGCTGCTCTTAGTTGCCCTTCTGCCTCAGCCGGCGGTTCTCGCCGCTGACAGCGGCGAAGACCTTTTGACGGAGGTGCGCGAACTGCTGACGATCTATTATGTGGATGAACTGAGGCCGGACGTATTGAACGCGAATAGCGTGGAGAGCATGATCAGCCTTTTGCGCGACCCGGACACGGAATATTTGAGCAATGACCAGTATGACCGCTTCATCGGTTCTATTGACAATGAGTCGGCGACCGGCATGGTCGGAATCGTGATCGAGGGAACGGACAGCGGTCTGCGGGTGACGGACGTGCTGAACGGTTATTCCGCCTATGAGCAGGGCGTGCGGCCCGGCGACGTCGTCACCGCCGCGGACGGCGTGAGACTGGCCGGTATGTCGACGGACGAGTCCACCGCCCTTTTGCGCGGGGAGCCGGAGAGCCAGATCCGGATAACCGTGCAGCGCGGGGAAGAAACGCTGGAATTTACCTTGACGCGAAAGATTCTCTCCATGCCGCTCGCGGAAGGGACGCTTTTAGACGGGCATATCGGCTATGTGGCCCTGAGTTCTTTCGGCATGACGCTGACGGAAGAATTTATCTGGGAAGCGCGGGAACTGCGCGCGGCGGGCGCCGACTGCTGGATCCTGGATTTGCGCGGCAATACGGGCGGCTATACGGAAGAAGCGCTGGATCTGCTCGGTTATTTTATCGGCAGCCAAACCGCCATGATCATGGAAGATTACCAGTCCAGCGAGGCCGTCCCCGCCGTCAGTCAGGAAACGCGCTTCACCGAGCCGATGGTGCTGCTGACCGACAACTATTCCGCCAGCTCCTCCGAAGTGGTGACGGGCGCCCTGCGCGATTACAGGCGCGCGCTCTTGGTCGGCGGCAACACATACGGATCGGGGAAAGTGAAGCAAATATTCCGTCTTTCCAACGGTGATTATCTGAAAATGACGATCTACCGCTTTTTTTCTCCGCAGCACGGCGCCATTGATCAGGTCGGCATAGCGCCGCAATTGGCGGTGCCGGGCGAGGAAGCCCTGAACGTGGGCGCTCTGCTGCTGAACACGCACAGCGCGGCGGCAAGCGGCGGGGCGGACGGCTATATCCGCGTACACACGCCTGCCGGTCTCTACACTGTTTCCCTTGATGATTTGCGTACGGAAAACTTTTGGCTGGCCGGCCGCCTGATACTTGCCCTAGAGAAAGACGTCGCCCTAGACCGAGGGACGGCCGCCGGATGGGAATATCTTCCATCTGGACTGCATTCGCATTATCTCTATTACCCCGGTTACCGGAGCGCGGGCATTTTGAACAATGTTCTTCCCGATAAAGTGTTTACCATAAGCGCCAGTTTAGAGGTGGACTGGATGACCGCGACGCGGGAGCGTGTGGAACTCATAAACGCGCAAACCGGCCGGCGCCTGCCTTATACGCTCGCCGCTAACAGCGACGGCGCGTTGGAACTGCGGCCGGGCGAACCGCTGACCCCCGGCGCTGATTACTGGCTGGTGCTGCACGGGCTGAAAGATCTGGCCGGGCGGGATATCCCGCCGGAACTGGCTGTCATTCGCGCGGCGGCAGACAGGTAAAACAGGTAAAGGAGGATTTTTTGTGCGCACTTATCGCTCGGCGATCAGAATCATACAGACGGCGGCGCTCATCACTTTGATCATAGCCGTGGTCGGCCTGATCCAATTGTGGCGGGGCGAGCCCGAACAGGTCGGAGGGACCGGCGGCGGCGAACCGGCGGCTGAAGGCGATCTGACCTCTGCGCCTGAACAGGAGGGCGGCGACGCGTCGGTCGAACCGGTGAACACAAAAATAGTTTGTTTCGGAGACTCGTTTACATTGGGGTATCCGGGCCAGGCGGAAGATTCCTGGCCGGCGGTCCTGCAAACGCTGATCAAAGTGGAAGTGATCAACAAAGGGGCGACGGCGCAGCCGAGTTATAAACTGCTGGAGCGCTTTGACGCCGATGTGCTGGCGGAGCAGCCCGGTCGGGTGATTATTCTGGCCGGCAACGGCGACGCGCTGGATAATAACGAGGGCCGCTCGCTGGAAGATTATCAGCGCGACATGATCGCCTTGATAAATAAGGCGGAGGCTTCACATATCAAACCCATTCTCGCCCTGCCGCTGCCTTTCCCGGGCGTCACGGAACGGATCGCGGAATATCGCGCCTGGCTCCGATCCTACGCGGCGGAAAAAAACATCATGCTGCTCGATTTCAAGCCGACGCTTTGCGGCGACGGCGAACAACTGCTTACGCAGTACGCGGCGCCTGATAACTCCAAATATCCCAGCAAAGAGGGCTACGCGGCTATCGCCGCCTACGCGGCCAGTGTGTTATGAGCGAGAAGGAATATTGGCGGCGGATCGGGGGCTGACGCGCCGTTTGACCGCTCTGACCGGCTTTGTCGCGGGGATAGCGCTGATAGGCGCTCTGCTCGTCGGCGCCGTCGCTTATAAAGCCGCGGATATGGATTTTTACGCGGCTGAATATGCCAAATACGGGAACGCGGCCGCCCTGGGCATGAGCGGCCCGGATCTCTTGGCGGCGACGGCGCAGCTCTTGTCCTATTTGCGGGGCGAGGCGCCGGACATGAACATACGGGCGGTGATCGCCGGGCGAACGCAAGAGATGTTTAATGAAAGAGAAAAAACGCATATGGTCGATGTGCGGCTGTTGTACGGACATATGCTCAGGGCCGGCGCCGCCGGGGCGGCGCTCGGTCTGCTGGGCGCGGGACTGTTGGTTTGGCGGCGCGGCTGGCGCCGGGGGGCCGCCGCTTGGGGCCGGGGCTATCTTAAGGCGCTGGCCGCGGCGGCCGGGGTTTTTTTAGTGCTGGTGGCGGTGATTACGCGTGATTTTACGGCGTTTTGGACGAATTTTCACGGGGTGTTTTTCACGAATGATCTCTGGCTGCTGGATCCGGAGACGGACAGGATGATCGTCATGTTCCCGGAAGGCTTTTTTTTCGATCTGGTGGAGGAGATATTGCGGTTATGGACGATTTGCGCCGGCGGAGCGGGAGTGTTAGCCGGCGGGGCCGCCCTGTTTTTCAGAAAGGACGGATTGGTAAAATGATAAGAGCGGATGGCCGAACCGAGGATGAACTGCGTCCCGTCAGCATGGTGTGCGGCTACACGCAAGCGCCGGGTTCCGTGCTGATTAGAATGGGAAAAACGGCGGTACTCTGCACAGCCTCGATCGAGGATAGAGTGCCGCCTTTTTTGAAAGGCGCGGGCAAGGGCTGGGTGACGGCTGAATATTCCATGCTGCCCGGCTCCACGCAGCCGCGCGCTCAGCGGGAGGCGAGCCGGGGCCGCCAGTCGGGGCGGACGATGGAGATCCAGCGCCTGATCGGCCGGGCGCTGCGGGCGGTGGTGGATACGAGCAAATTAGGCGAGCGTACGATCTGGATCGATTGCGACGTCCTGCAAGCGGACGGGGGGACGCGGACCGCGTCGGTGACGGGCGCCTATGTCGCTTTATATCAGGCGGTGCAAAGTTTGTTGCACCGGCGTTCGCTGCGGGCCAATCCGCTGATTGGCAGCGTGGCGGCCGTTTCGGTCGGTCTGGTGGACGGAGAAGCTTTGCTGGATTTGGATTATGGGGAAGATTCCCGCGCCGAGGTGGACATGAACGTGGTGATGACCGACACCGGCAAATTCGTCGAGATTCAGGGGACAGCGGAAGAACAGCCGTTTGACCGGGAAACGCTGGCGCGTTTCCTGCTGCTGGCCGAGGAGGGAACGCGCCGGCTGATGACGGTGCAGCAAGGGGCGCTGGCCGGTCCGGGCGGGCAGGGCGATGCCTGATCTGTTTTTGCTGGCGACGCGCAACAGCGGCAAACTGCGGGAAATAAGGGATTTAGCCGGGCCGGAGGGGTTCGAGGTTTTATCGCTGGCTGATTTTCCCGCGCTGGCGGAAGTCGAGGAAACAGGCGAGACTTTCGCGGCCAACGCTTTATTGAAAGCCCGGGCCGCCTGCCGCGCCACCGGCCTCATCACTCTGGCCGATGATTCCGGTCTGGAGGTCGACGCGCTGGCCGGCGCTCCCGGCGTGCGTTCCGCTCGTTTTGCCGGCGAAATGCACTGTTGGCAAGACCGCCTAAGCGCCTGCGGCGCAAGGCGCTCTAGGCCACAGTGCGGACTCGACTATGCCGCTAAAGCGGCAGTCTCGTACCTGCATTGCGATCGAAGCAATAACGCTAAATTGCTGGACGTTTTGCGGGAGACGCCCGCGGCGGAGTGTACGGCGCGGTTTCGCTGCGTGATGGCCATTGTGGCCCCGGACGGCGCGGAGCGTTTGGTCGAGGGCGTCGCGGAAGGGATAATCGCCGCGGAGCCGCGCGGCGCGGGCGGGTTTGGCTACGACCCTCTTTTTTGGGTGCCGGAAGCGGGCATGATGATGGCGGAACTCTCCCCGGCGGAAAAAAACAGGTACAGCCACCGCGGCAAGGCTCTGCGGCAGGCGTTGCTGGTTATAAAGGAATATGTAAATAAAGGAGAAAAAGGATAAATATGGAATCAAAAGAAGCCGTATCCACTATCAGAGACATTTCTTTGGCAGCGAGCGGTCAGGATAAGATCGACTGGGTCAAAGGCCATATGCCGGTACTCGCCGCCATTCGGGAAAATTTCCTGGCGGAAAAGCCGTTTGCCGGTCTGAGGATCACGGTGTGCCTGCATTTGGAAGCGAAAACGGCCTGGTTTGCCCAAATACTGGCCGAAGGCGGGGCGCAGGCGGCGATCTGCGGCAGCAACCCCCTTTCCACTCAGGACGACGTGGCGGCGGCTCTGGCGCGCGGCGGCGTGGAAGTACACGCTTGGCACGGCGCGACGCCCGCGGAATATGACCGCCATCTGGAAGAAGCGCTGAGCATAAAGCCGGATTATGTGATCGACGACGGCGGCGACCTCGTGCATCTGCTTCACACGAGGAGACGGGATCTGCTGCCGGGCGTAAAAGGCGGGGCGGAGGAGACCACGACCGGTATTTTGCGTCTGCGGCGCATGGCCGCGGAAAAAGCCCTGCGTTTCCCGATGATCGCCGTCAACGACGCGCGGAGCAAGTTCCTTTTCGACAACCGCTACGGCACGGGGCAGTCGGTCTGGGACGGCGTCATGCGCACGACGAATTTGGTCGTGGCGGGCAAGACCGTTTGCGTGGTCGGTTACGGCTGGTGCGGCAAAGGGGTGGCGCTCCGGGCCAAGGGTCTGGGGGCCCGCGTCGTCGTGTGCGAGGTGGATCCGGTGAAAGCGAACGAGGCCTGGATGGACGGGTTTGAAGTCATGCCGGCGCGGCGGGCGGCGCCTGTGGCCGACGTTTTTATCACCGTGACCGGCAATAAGAACGTTATCGGCGCGGAGCATTTTCCGCTGATGAAAAACGGCGCTCTTTTGGCTAACGCCGGCCATTTTGACGTGGAGGTGGATAAAACGGCCCTCGCCGCCCTCGCGACCGGCCGCCGCCCGATCAAGCCCGGCATAGAGGAATTTGCTCTCCCGGACGGCCGCCGGCTGTTTTTGCTGGCCGAAGGGCGTCTGGTCAATCTGGCCGCCGGCGACGGGCATCCGGCCGAGGTGATGGACATGTCTTTTGCCTTGCAGGCCCTGGCGCTGCGATACTTGGTGGATCACGCCGCGGATTTAAGCGGGGAAGTCTACCCCGTGCCCAAAGATCTGGACGACCGCGTATCGGCTATGCGCCTGCGGGCGCTGGGGCTGGAAATAGACGTCCTGACCCCGGAACAGATAAGCTATCTGGCCAGCTGGAACGTCTGAAGGCTGGGCGGAGTCGCCGCCCAAAGCCCGCTGCCCGCGTGGCGCGCCACGGCGCCGCCGGCGAGAAATTCTCCGGTCAAAGCGGCGCGGGCCAAGTATGTCACTTGAAAATCCGCCAGGATATCCACTTGAGCGCCGCTGTTTTCGCGAACGCGGTTCAGGACAAAAGTCACGCGCCCCCCGTCTTCTTCGCTCAAATACCAATTATCCCCTTCTTCGGCTTCGGCGCTGACAAAACGCAGGCCGGCGGGGAGGGTGTCCGTGAGCGTATAGAGGGCGAGGGGCGCGTTGTTTTGTAGACGCACGTCGATGGTCACCCGCACAAGACCGCCATGCGCCGCGTAGCTTCTCTCTATGGTGATTTTGCCGGAATCATCGGAGGAAAGCCCGCCTTCGGCGCCGGGGTAAAGCGCGGCGACGCCGGCGGCGCCTTCGGCGCGGAAGTCCGCCGCCGCGAATTGACTTTGTCCCAGCCGGAGGCGGGATGCCGGGATATCGCTTAAATCTACCTGGATATTTTTTCCATCAAGATTATAACGAAGGGAAGCTCCGCCGCCGGCCGGCGCCGGCATAAAACGCAGGACGGCGATGATATCAAGCAGCGGGGAATAGTCGCCGCCATCTTGTTCCAGCACATAAGTCAGCAGAGCGTCCGCGTGACTGTGCCCGATCAGCCGCGCCAGCAGGGCGGACTCCGCCGTCAGGGCATAAGAGACCGCGTCTCCCTCGCCCGCGTCGACGCGCAGCGCGCCGCCCGCGGCCACGGTCAGGGGAGCAATAAATTCCTCATACCAGGCCGCCGCACCCGCGCCGTCGCCGAGCAGAGCGAGCCCGGCGGCCAGGCGCAGGCAGTCCCGGAGCGTAAATTCGGCGCGCTCGTTGGGCAGCGTGAGACGAATATCCGTCAGCACCGGCGCTCCGAGAGCGGACAGCCCCAGATACGCGGCGGCTGTTTCTTCCGGCGTGGCGTCGCTGTGTAATATCCCGTAAAAATAATCCCGGGTCCGCTCCGGATCCAGGCATCCGGGGGCGGCGGCGACAGCCCTGGCGGTCAAAAGGCTGTCGGGCCCGCTGTAAGGCAGGAGACGGAGCCCGCCCCCCGCATCGACATACTCAGCCGGCAGGCGCCCGGTCTCCGGCCGGAGGACCGGGGCGCCCGCCGGCGCGGACTCCGTCTCCGGGGTTGACAGACCATCGCGGGCCTGCGCGCCGGCGGACATCCCGGGGAACGAGACCCGGATGAATTCCTCAGCCGCGAGTTCGTCCGCCCGCGCGCCCGCCGCCCCCGCCAGTTTAGCCAGAGCCCTCCCGTAAAGCGCGTGACTTCTGTCATAGAAAAACAAATCGACCGGATAGCCGGGCGGCTCCGTTTTCCCCAAATCCGCCGCGTCGCTTTCCGTCAGCAGCGGCGTGTCCTGAAGGCCCGCCGTGACCCGGAACGGATAAACGGCTTCGTCCCGCCACTCGCCGGCGGCAGTGGCGGTGATATAAAATTTATACTCGCCGGCGGGCAGTTTGCCAAAATCGCAAACAGCATAGGCGCCCGCCTCGCCGCTGACAGTTCGCTCCGCCGCCTCGCCGCCCGCGCCCTCCGCCCGCGCGCTGTAGCTGACCGCGGTCTCGGGCGGAATCCCTTCCGCGCGCAAGGCGAGGGCGATATCGTCTTGGACCGTATAACGGCTGCTCAGGGCGGGCCGGAGAACCAGACGCGGAGTCGCGGCGACCACTGCGCGCGCGTCTCCCGCATAACCGTCTTCCGTAAAGGCCACCGCCGTCAGGCGCCAGGTCGTGATATCATCCGGCAGCGGGCAAGTGACCCGGGCCCGCCCGCTCCCGTCCGTGCGCCCGGACAGGAAGGCCGCCGCGGGGCGAAAATCTTCCCGGCGGCCTTCGCTTGGCGCCTGGACCTGGGTTTGGATCTGGGTCTGAGTTTGGTTTTGGGTTTGCCCGCCGGCGGTCGCGGCGGTCGCGAAACTGTGCGGCGTATAAGAAGAAAATTGGCCGGCGGCCTCCCCGTACACAGGGCGGTAAAACGCCGCCGCCGCGTCCGGTTTTTGTTCCAACGCGGCAAAAGCCGCTTCATCCGCCGCGCTAAGCGCAAAAGAAGCCTGCCGCGGCTGGCCCAGCGCGTCCGTGACCCGGATCTCCGCGGTCAGCGCAGCGCCCGGCTCGTAGTTTTCTTCCTCCGGCAGGATCTCCACGCGCAGCTCCCGTTCGGCCGGATCATAGTTAAAAGCGAGAGGGTCCAGCGGAAAAACATGTTTGCCGTCAAAATAGGCGGCGCAGACGCTGAAATTCGGCAAAAGCGCCTCGGAGCAATATACGCCGAATGCCGCTTCGCCGGTCACGTCTGTGATTACCGCTTCATCCCGCGTGACCGCGTAAAAAAGCCTGCCGCCCCGCGGTAAGGAGCCCGTCCGGTTTTGCAAAGAAAGGCTCAGTTTTTCCCCGATGGAAAAATTTGTTTTTTCCGCCGCCAGAAAATAATGATCGGGTTCGGACTCGGTTTGCGCGGGGAGGAGCGGGGCGCTGTAATCGTATTCTCTCAGCACGACCCCGTCCGGCGTCTCATAATCGAGACTGATTTTATACGAGACGAGATCGCCGGACGGCCAGGGCAAGAGTTCGGAGCGGTAACGCCCGCCGGTCGTGCGAAAAGACAGGCGGTCCACGATGCTTTCCCGGTAAACATAGCGGTATTGCCGCACTGTGCGGTCTTGGAGAAAATCGTAATATTCGCCGGTTTCCTCCCGCAAATACTCACAGCGGATGATGCCGGCGTCAAAATATTGCTCGTATGCCTCGCCCCGGATGCGCTCCGCAAAATCAGCGGCGGAAAGCGCCGTCTCCCCGCCCGCCGCCAGAGCGGCCTCCGCCGCGGCAAGATCTATCCGCGCCGTGCTGACGTCGAGGAAAAAACCGCCGGGAGCGGCCTCCGTTTTTACCTCGCACATGTAGTCGGTGGGGAAGCGGTAGATGGAAACAGAGGCGAAGGCGCCGCCGTTTTCATTTCCGTCCGCGCGCAAAGAGAGATTCTCCCGGTACGGCCGCCAGGTTTCCGGCTCCGGTTCCGGCAGGGAAAAATCGGCGGCGCCGAAAGCGCTGACGACCTGCGACTGGGAAGCGGCGCTGTTTTCCGCCGTGAGACGCATACCGGCCGCCGGCGAGCCGTCAAAAAAAGCGGCGGTGGCGGTAAACGCCGATTTTTCCCCGCGCCGGTAAATATTTTTGGCCGCGGCGGCCTTGATGATATACGCGGGTTTTCGCTCGTCGGTGATCAGCAGCCGCGAGGTCAAAATAACGCCGTCCGCCGCGCTCACAGTCACGTCATACTCGCCCGGGGCCAGGCCGCGCCAGTCGAAATCGCCGCTGAAAACGCCCTGGAGCGCCGCCGCTGTTTGAGGCGGCAGACCGGGGAAAGAGACGGTGACTTCCGCCGGCAATTCATGGATCTCCTGCCGCGGCGCCAGATAACCCCAGAAGTGAGCCGTGTCCGCCGGCAAATAAGCGGCCCGGTCAAAATAGAGATAGGAATAATAACGCCGGGAGGGCGGCGTGTCTTCCGAGAGCGGAGCGCCGGCGGCCAGCGGGACCAGATCCGCCCAGGAACGGCCGTCCGCCGCTCTGACCGTAAGCGGCGCGGCCTCCGCCGCCGCGCCCGTATCCAGCGCGGCCAGACCGTCCACGCTCGTAACGGCGGTCAGCGAAGATCCCTGCCCGGCCGGGCCGATCATGACTTCGGCGCCGGCGAGGGGCCGGCCGGACGCGGCGTCGTTTAACCAGAACTGCGTCTGCCCGTTCAGATTTTGCAGATAGACGGACAGCGCGGAAACACAAATGAGTTTTTGCCGCCTCAGCGCGCTTTCCCCGCCGGCGGCGACGGTCATGTCCAGCAGATAATAGCCGGGAGCGGGGGTTTGCGCCGGCAGGAAGTAGAGAGCGCCGGGAACGGCTGTTTCCTGCAAAACGCCCTCGATAAACGCTTCCGGGACGGCGGTCTCCGGCAGCTCCGCCGGCGCGTCACTGTCCCGTCCGCACACCGGCGCGACTTGCCCGGCGTGAGTCAGAGCCAAAGTCAGATAAGCCGCGCTGTCTTCGACGCGATAAACGGCCGCGACGACCCGGGCGCCGGCAAAATTGCCGCTCAGGGCGGTGAAGCGGATGGCCGCCGGATCGCCGGGCAGGAAGGACTCCGTGAAACTGCCGGCTACTTCCAGAAACTCCTCGGATGTGCCGCCGGAATGTTCCGTCCGGAAGGAAAAACTATGATCTTCCGCCAAAGTTTCGCCGGTCAGGCTCGGCAAACCCGCGCGCACCGTCACGGTGTAAAGCGTATCCGGGGCCAGCATGGCGCCCGGCAGGAAAACAGCGGTCAGGACGCTTTGGCGCCACCCGCCGGGGACGGCCGGCTCGATTTCCGCCCAGGCCGTTATGTTTTCCGCGGGGCGGGAAAAAGATATCTCTATGTCCGCGGCCAGCGGCACATGATCCGCGTTCGCCGACGGGCGGACGGAATAGACGCCGAAGCGCCCCGCCGTCTGAAAGGCCCAGGACTGAGGCGGGCCGTACCGCGCGGAAAAACGGTAAACCGTATCCGGGGCCAGAGGCGCGTCCGGGCGCAGCAGGAGCGCGGCAGGAGTTTCCTCCCAATGATAGGCGAAAGCCGGTTCCAGACGGAGGAGATCCTCCGCCTCCCGCAGTGAAACGGCGCCGCCTTCGCCGGTGATCAAAAAAGCGCTGCCTAGCTCCAGCCCGGCGTCGCTGGTTTTCTCCGCCTCGATACGCAGCAGGGGCGCAGTCTCCGCGACGGCCGCGCCACGCTCTTTTGACAGGAGAAATATGGAAATAACCAGAGCGGCCACCGCCAAAACAGCGGCTAAAATAATTAAGGGTTTACGCGCGATCACCATTCACTCCCAAAAATTTACATTAAGCGGGACCGGATAGTCGCAAAACCGACTTTTTTCATCTTTTTTTCCGGCAAGTATTGATTTTTTCATTAATCGTTGTTATATTAAAACATATTACGCAGATTCCCTTGTTAACACGAGGATCATATGGTGAAAAGGTCTCGGTCGAAATCGAAAAAGCGCGGATTTGGGAATATCGGCGTCAAATTGGTAGCAATCGCTATCATTTTTGGTTTGGCTTTTCTCACCTGCCGATGGCTGTACACGGCGCTGGAAAAACAAGGGGAGGCGGAAGGCCATTTTCAGGCGCTGCTGGCGGAAAAGGCGCAATTGGAGCGCGTGCAGACGACTTTGCAGGAAGAAAAAGAAAATCTGCTGACGCCTTCATACATCGAGGAACTGGCGCGGGAGCAGCTGGGGCTGGTGCGCAAAGGGGAAATATTGGTGGCGCCGCGGGAAGGCGGCTGACGACCGCTTATTTGTCATGTTTTTATCATATCCGCGCCGTCTGCAGCGCCTGTTCCAGATCGTTCAGGCCGGCCGCCGTCAGATAGGGCCGCAGCAGGTCGCACAAATGCCGTACATAGTTTATTTCGCTGAAAATCATGTCATAAGTGGGCGTGTCGTTTTCATACCAGAGCGTGTGCTGAAAAACGATGCAGTAAGCGAGGGAATAGAATTGATTTCTGGTGATATGGGAGAGGAACAGCCCTTTCCCGGTCAGAGCGGTAAACGAATGCAAATAGTAAGTGAACAGCTTTTCGCGAAAAAGCACCTGATTGGCGCGGATCACGTCATAGGAGCGGCCGAGTTCCAGCATGTTTTTGAAATAATAGGGATATTCCCGTTGATTGCGGTCGATCATTTGAAATTTGTGTACGATATCGGCTATAGTCTGCGCGATGCTTTCCAGGAAACTATAAAACTCATCATAAATTCCGCGCTGCACTTCCATGATCAGCAATTCTTTGCGGTGAAAATGGTAATTCAGATTGCCGATGCTGATGTGACAGGCCGCGGCTATATCCCGTAAAGACACGCGGGCGTAGCCGCGCTGATTGAACAGTTCTTTGGCCTTGGACTTGATGCGTTCCCGCGTAGGGTTTTCATTGACAAACATGTAATATCCTCACAAGTATTGAATAAATTCAGGCATAACTATAGCATAAAAGACCCCTTTTTGTCAAACGGTGGTCAGGCCGTGGGTGTAGATACAAAAATAATGTATTTACAATTCAATAGGGATCGTGTATGCTGGTGCTATACTCAGCAGGAAGGAGACGCGATCCGATGCCCGAATCAAGTGACAAAACTGCAGAT
>JAISAH010000141.1 GCA_031266805.1 Gracilibacteraceae bacterium | reverse complement strand
AAAAACTAAAACGCACCTTGAAGGAAGGTCGAGTGGTGCGGAATCCTTTCGCCAAATTTTACAATGAAGGGGCTTCTGTGACAATCATCAAGGATATGGAAGAACCCGGCATTACCGCGTCCTGAACTGTTTTTTCAATCTTCGTCGCGGGAAATAAATTTCGCGATGGCGGTTACGCGCGCGTCCGCCGCGTCTTCGTCCTTATCTTTGGTCTGCACGGCTTTGACGCCCTGGGAGGCGCGGCCGGAAACGGAGATCCCCTGCACTTCTTGGCGGATGACCTTGCCGACGTCCGTGATGATCATCAGTTCTTCCTCGCCGCGCACGAGTTTGATGCCGGCGACCAGACCGGTTTTTTCCGTCAGGCGGTGGCCGATGATGCCGGTGCCGCCGCGGTTGGTCTTGCGATACTCCGTCAGGAAGGAGCGTTTGGCGAAGCCGTTTTCCGTGACGGACAAAACCGTAGTCTGCGCGTCGCCCGGTTCTACCGTGTCCATGGCGATGACGAAATCAGCCGGTTTAAGCCGGATGCCCCGCACGCCGCGGGCGGAACGGCCCATGGAACGGATATCTTCCTCGGCGAAACGCACGACCATGCCCAGGCGCGTGGCCAGCAGCACGTCGTCCTGACCGCGCGTCAGGCGCACGCCGATCAGCTCGTCGTCTTCGTCCAGCGTCAGGGCGATGAGCCCGTCCCGGCGCTGGGTGTCGTATTCGCTCAGCCGGGTCTTTTTCACGACGCCTTTTTTCGTCGCCGTCAAAAGGTAATTATCCGCGTCGAACTCGCGCACCGGCATCGTCGCCGTCACTTTTTCGTCCTGAGAAATATGGAGCAGATTGACGATAGCCGTGCCTTTGGCCGTGCGGCCCCCTTCCGGCACTTCATGCGCCCGCAGGCGGTAGACTTTTCCTTTGCTGGTAAATACTAGCAAATAATGGTGGGTCGAGGCGACATACATATTTTCCACAAAATCATTTTCCCCGGTCGTCATGCCTTTGACCCCGACGCCGCCGCGCTTCTGGCTGCGATAAGTCGCCAGCGGCAGGCGTTTGATATAGCCGCGGTTCGTGATCGTGATCACGACGTCCTCATCGGCGATCAAATCCTCAACCTCCATTTTGCTCGTGTCCAAGGCGATGACCGTGCGGCGGGGATCGGCGAATTTCTCCCGGATTTCCAGCAATTCCGTCTTGATGATGCCGCGCACCATTTTTTCCGAGGCCAGCACGGCCTGGAGGTAAGCGATCTCATCCAGCAGTTTCTGGTACTGCTCGTCCAGTTTTTCCCGCTCCAGACCCGTCAGGCGGCGCATCCGCATATCCAGAATGGCCCCGGCCTGGATCTCCGTGAACTCCAATTCCTGCGTCAGGCGGTCGCGCGCCGTCCGATCGTCCCGCGACGACCGCAGGATGACGATCACTTCGTCGATGCAGTCCAGCGCTTTGCGCAAACCTTCCACGATATGGGCTTCCGCCTCCGCTTTTTTCAGGTCGTGCCGGCTGCGGCGCTCGATGATCTCCTTCTGATGGCGGATGAAATAGTCCAGAGCCTGCGGCAGGGTGAGCAGACGCGGGGCGCCGTCCACGAGCGCCAGCATGTTGACGCCGAAAGCTTCTTCCATCTGCGTGTGTTTGTACAAAAGGTTGAGGACGACTTGGGGATTGGCGTCGCGGCGCAGTTCCATCACCACCCGGATGCCTTTGCGGTTCGACTCGTCCCGCAGCTCGGAAATGCCCTCGATTTTTTTCTCCTGCACGAGTTCGGCGATTTTTTCCACCATCTTCGCCTTGTTCACCATGTAGGGGATCTCCGTGACGACGATCTGCATGCGTCCGGATTTTTCCATCGTTTCGATATTGGCGCGGGCGCGCGTTTTGACGCTGCCGCGGCCCGTGGCGTAGGCTTTTTCTATGCCGTCCGTGCCCATGATGATGCCGGCGGTCGGAAAATCCGGGCCTTTGACCAGACGGAGCAGCTCGCGGAACGACGGCTCAAAATCCGGGTTTTCCTGCCCGTCCAGAATGTAGACCGCCGCGTCGATCACTTCGCCCAGATTGTGGGGCGGGATGTTCGTCGCCATGCCGACCGCGATGCCGGAGGAGCCGTTGACGAGCAGGTTGGGGAATTTGGCCGGTAAAACCGTCGGTTCTTCCGTTTTTTCATCATAATTGGGCATGAAATCGACGGTTTCTTTTTCCAGATCCGCCAGCATATATGTGGTGAGAGAGGCCATGCGCAGTTCCGTGTAACGCATGGCGGCCGGCGAGTCTCCGTCCACGGAACCGAAATTGCCGTGCCCGTCCACGAGGGGGTAGCGCGAGGCGAAGTCCTGCGCCATGCGCACGGTGGCGTCATAGATGGACGAGTCGCCGTGGGGGTGATATTTACCCATGCAGTCGCCGACCAGACGCGCCGCTTTGCTGTACGGTTTCGCCGCGGTCATGCCCGCTTCATGCAATGTGTAGAGGATGCGCCGGTGCACCGGTTTCAGCCCGTCGCGGACGTCCGGCAGCGCCCGGCTGACGATGACGCTCATGGAATATTCCATGAACGATTGTTTGAGTTCTTTCGCTATCTCGACCGGCAAAATCTTGCCGGCGGTTATTTCCGTGTCCATAGGCCCTCCTTACGCCCGGCTGTTCATGATCTATTCGCGGCGGCGGCAAGGGTAAAAAAGAGAGGGTGTATCCTCTCTTTTCCTCCAGCCCGCCGAGTCTCTTACTCGCTAGTCGATCATGTACGGCAGCAGAGCGATGGCCCGCGCCCGTTTGATGGCTATAGTCACCTGACGCTGATGCTTGGCGCAATTGCCGGAGACGCGGCGGGGCATTATTTTGCCTCGCTCCATCGTTATGAATTTTTTCAACCGCGCTATATCCTTATAATCAATGTGCTCCACCTTGTTGACACAAAACTCGCATACTTTGCGGCGCGTACGCCGGGAACGGTCTCTTTTGCCACTGTTCACATTCGCCACGGAACAGCCTCCTTTCATTAAAATGGAATATTTTCCTTAAAATGGAATATCGTCTTCGACGCTGACTTCGACAAAAGCGCCAAAATCGTCGCCCGGCGCGGCGCTTCTCGGGGCGGGGGCGGGAGAGCCGCCGTCTTTAGGGCTGAGGAACCGCACGTTATCCGCGACTACTTCCGTGACCCAACGGCGCTGACCGCTGTTATCGTCATAAGTGCGGATCTGCAGTCTGCCGTCCACGGCGGCCAGTTTGCCCTTGCTCAGGTAGTTCGCGCAATTTTCCGCCTGCTGGCGGTAAACGACGATGGTGATAAAATCCGTTTCCCGCTGACCGTCCTTTGTCTTAAAATTACGGTCGACCGCGAGGGTAAACTGCGCCACCGCCACGCCGCTGGGCGTGTAACGGAGTTCAGGGTCTTTGGTCAGACGACCTATCAGGACGATACGGTTCAACATGGCTATCGCCTTTCCTTTCACTATGGCGCCTCTGTTCTAAGTGTTCAGAGGCGTCCTGATTTTACTCCGCCCGCGTAGTGAGAAAGCGGATCACCGAATCGGATATTTTCATTATCCTTTCCAGCTCCGCGGGGACGGCGGCCTCGCCGGTAAAATTCATCAGGACATAGTATCCGTCTTTGAATTTGCGCACTTCGTACGCCAGCCGTCTTTTGCCCATCGTCTCCACCTTGAGGTCGGAACCGCCGGTGTTCCGGACGACTTCACTCATCCTTTCCACGACGCCTTGAACCGCTTCCTCCTCCAAATCGGGGCGGATGATGTACATGACTTCATAATTTTGCATCTGCTGCACCTCCCTTCGGACTCAGGCCCTGTCCTGACGGACAGAGCAGGGAATTATTTACGGGGATTATTGTAACATCCCGGCGGCGAAATTGCAAGCGCCGCCGAATGCCAAAAAAATACCCTGATTGACTTTACCGCGCCCGCGCTGTACAATATGAGCGTAAGCGATCCAAAACAGCGCCTGGCCTAATGGGGGAGACATAGTGCGTCTGGAACAGAAAGAGGAAAAACTGAAAGAACAGATCCGCGGTTTCGGCAGTCTCGCGGTGGCTTTTTCCGGCGGCGCGGACTCGACTTACCTGCTATATACGGCGCGCGCCGTTTTGGGTCCCCGGGTGCTGGCGGTCACAGCCCGCTCCTGCTCGTTTCCCGCCAGGGAATTGGAGGCGGCCGCCGCTTTTTGCGCCGGCGCTGGCATCGAGCATGTGATCTGCGATTCCGAGGAACTGGCGATCGACGGGTTTGCCTTTAACCCGCCTAACCGGTGCTATCTCTGTAAAAACGAATTATTTGGCAAAATTTGGAAAATAGCCGCCCAGCGCGGCATCAAATATATCGCGGACGGCTCCAATCTTGACGACGAAGGCGATTACCGGCCGGGGCTGACGGCGGCGGCGGAGCAGGGAGTGCAAAGCCCTCTGCGGCGGGCGGGCCTGACCAAAGCGGATATCCGGGAACTGTCCCGGCGCCGCGGGCTCCCGACTTGGGATAAACCGTCTTTTGCCTGTTTGGCCTCGCGTTTTCCCTACGGCGAACAAATCACGGCTGAGCGCCTCCGGCAAATCGACCTCAGCGAACAGTTTTTGCTGGACTTGGGATTCAGGCAGGTGCGCGTGCGTTATCACGGCGGCACGGCCCGGCTGGAGACGGACGAGGCCGGGTTTTCCCTGCTGCATGA
The DNA here is from genome assembly GCA_031266805.1 of Gracilibacteraceae bacterium. Taxonomy (GTDB): domain Bacteria; phylum Bacillota; class Desulfitobacteriia; order Desulfitobacteriales; family Syntrophobotulaceae; genus JAIRRL01. Next base: position 19,866 of record JAISAH010000141.1, on the reverse strand, counting down.
CCGCGCGATTCGCGAAAAAGTATACGCCCGTCTGCGCGAGATCGGTTTCACTTACGCGGCTGTTGATTTGCTCGGTTACCGCAGCGGCAGCATGAACGACACATTGCCTGAGGGAGAAGCGGCGCGCGGCTGACGCCCGCGCCGGGAGCATGAAGAATTATGGAACAGTATTGTGTGACCATAGCGCGTGAATTCGGTTCCGGCGGCAGGCTCATCGGCCGGCGGCTCGCCGGGGAATTAGGCGTGGCCTTTTACGACCGGGAATTGATCGAGATGGCGGCGGCGGAAACCGGGTTCTCCGCAGATTATATCCGCGAGGTGGAGCATCGGAAAACTTCCCGTCTCAGTTTCACTTTCCACCCGCATACCCTCCCCATCCTCAACGCTTTCGCCCCCGGCTCGTCCGTGCCGATAACCGATCAGGTTTTTTTGGCGCAATCCGCTATAATCCAGCGCCTCGCCGCTGAAAAATCCTGTGTCGTCGTCGGTCGCAACGCCGACTATGTTTTGCGGGATAAAGTCTGCTGCGTCCATATTTTCATCCACGCCCCCCTGGAATACCGCGTGATTTTCGCGCGGGAGCATTATAACGAAACGCGCTCCGATCTCGACGCCTATATCAAACGCACGGACCGGGGCCGCGGCGATTACTGCGCGTATTTCACGCAGCGCAAATGGGGCCTCTCCCGCAATTATCACCTTTGTCTGGACAGCAGCATCGGGGTGGAGCCTTCCGTGCGGGTCCTGACCGGTTTTGTCACCGAGTTTTTGCGGACCGGTTAACTCTGTAAAACCAAGGCCGCTCCGGCGGCGCGCCCGCTCCAGCCCTGCCAGCGGCGATCCGTCAGATCCCGCCATAGTTCCGCGATGTCCGGCGTTATTTCCTCGCCCGCCATGATGAGCGGCACGCCCGGCGGATAGACCGAGACCGTTTCTCCGGCGACGAGGCCGGCGGCTGCCTCCAGCGGCACGGAGCGTTTGGGCGCCAGCCACGCTTCCCGCGGCGTCAGGCGCGCCGGCGGCAGAGGCAGGTCGCGCCAGGCAGAGGGGGCCTGTTTTTTCGCGCCGCGGGGCAGGGCGCCGCGCCGGACCTCTCGGACCAGATCTTCCAGCGCCCGGCGGAGCAGACGCAGATCCGCGGGCCGGCTGCCCACTCCCAGCATGAACAATATGTTTTCGCCGTCCCAGAGTTCCGGCTCCACGCCGCCCCGCGTCCGCAGCCATTCGGCGGCTTCGGGCGCGCCGATCCCCAGCGGCCGCAGGTTGATAAGCAATTTACTCCAGTCCAGGTCCTTGATCCCGTATGTGCCGACGTCGCCGGCGCCTAAGAGGCGCAGATCATCGCCTAAGGCCGCGCGCAGAGCCGCCGTTTCCTCCCGCAGCGCCGCGGGCAGCCCTTCCCGCGCCGCCTGCTCCGCCGCCGCTTCCATCGAGGCGAGCAAAAGATAGCTCGGACTGGACGATTGCAGCATTTCCAAAGACGCCGCCAGCGGCAGGCGGCAGCCCGCCCCCCGCGCGTGCAAAAAGGCGCTCTGAGTGAGAGCGCCTAAAGTTTTATGCGCCGAATGGAGCACGATTTCCGCGCCTGCCTGGAGCGGCGACGGCGGGAAAAACTCCCCGAAAAAATGCGCGCCGTGAGCGGCGTCCACGCACAGGGGGCAATCCCCCCCCCGCGCCGCTCTTTGCCCGGCCAAAGCCGCGATATCCATGACCGTTCCATAGTATGACGGCGAGGTGATATGCATGGCTGACAAATTTTCCCAGTCGATTTCTTCCGGTATGGCGCAGCCCAGCGGCAAGCCAAAATCCGGATGCACTATCGCCGGCAAATAGCGCGGCTCCAGGCCCGAGAGGACAAAACCCGCCGCCACCGAGCGATGGGCCCGCCGGTCCGTCAGCACGGGCCCCCGCCGGCCGGCAGCGGCCAGCGCCGTCAAGAGGGCCTGATTGCCGCAGGTCGCCCCGTTCACCAGAAAATACGTCCGCTCGGCGCCGAATATCTCCGCCGCGCGCCGCTCCGCCGCGAGGATCACGCCCTCCGGCGCGTGGAGCATATCCAGCCCAGGCAATTCCGTCAGGTCATGCGCGGGAAAGCGCACGCCCGGTAGCAGTTCCGCCCGGCCCTTGTGCCCGGGCGTGTGAAAAGAAGTCAGGCCGCCGCGCTGATACGCCGCCAGTTGTTCCCGCAAAGCCATTTTGCCGCCGCCCGCCGCCGGCTTACAGCTCGATCCGCGCCCCCAGCACCTTAAAAAACTGGTTCAGCCAGGCCGGATGTCCGGGCCAGGCGGGCGAGGTCACGAGATTGCCGTCCGTATACGCCTGATCCGCCGGGATATCCACATAATTGCCGCCGGCGGCGGTGATTTCCGGGCCCACGGCGGGATACGCCGTCAGAGAGCGGCCTTTGACCAGATCCGCCGCCACGAGGATCTGCGGGCCGTGGCAGACGGCCGCCACCGGTTTATTGTTGGTGAAAAAATGCGCGACTATTTTGAGCAAATCTTTATTCAGCCGCAAATATTCGGGCGCCCGGCCGCCCGGTATGACCAAACCTACGTAATCTTCCGGTTTTACCGCGTCAAAATCAGCGTTCAGCGCGAAATTATGCCCTCTTTTTTCCGAATACGTCTGCTCTCCCTCAAAATCATGAATGGCCGTCCGCACCGCTTCCCCCGCTTTTTTGCCGGGGCAGACCGCGTCCACCGCGTACCCGACGGCCAGCAGGGCCTGAAAAGGAACCATCGTCTCATAATCCTCAGTGAAATCACCGGCCAGCAGCAAGATTTTCTTAGCCATAATAACCCCTTTCTGATGGGACGCCTCTGAGTATTTAGAAGCGTCCAACGGTCGTTTAACCGAAGCCAACTTCGTTTCAATTATAGCGCGCCCAAGGGGAAATTGCAATATTTACTTGGCGTTCCAGCGCCGGCCCCAATCGGCCAGCACGCCTTTCAGGGCGCAGGCGCTGCTGCTGTGGATCCGCTCGATGGGGATATTGCGGCGCGTGGCTTCCTGCACCGCTCCGCTCACCATTTTGTGGGACACGGTATGCGTGAAAAGAATCATCAGATCCGGACATCCGATATGTCCGCGGAGATTGCCCGGCATTTGGGTAAACACTTTCGCTTTGCACCCGTGTTCTTCGCAAATCTCCTTGTACCGGCAGACCATGCGGTCATTGCCGCCGATGATGACGACGCTCATTTTTTCCCGACCCTTCCGGACTTGTTGAACAACAAATCCCTGTTTATTTTGGTTAGCAAAAACTAACATCATTATTTTAGCGTGCGCTAACCGATTTGTCAACAGGTTTTTGCAAAAAATATCAAATTTTGTTGTATGTCTTCAGGATACCTCTAATTGCGACGGAACTTTCGGGCGCGCTGCGACCCGCCCAAACAGTTCCTTAGCCTGCCATTACCAAGGCCTCTTTCTTGAAGAAGGCGGCGCCGTAGTAAAGAACGGCGGCGTATCCCTCCTCCTCGGCCTCGGCTAAGTAGTGTTTGCGGTCGATTTGCCGCAGGGCGGTTTGGCAAGCCGTATCCATTGTTTTAATGGTTGGGGCGATCTTGAACTCAAAGACGACATATGGATTTTTTCTGCTCACCGGCCTGAGCGACAGGTCGGCGCGTCCAAGCCCTGACTCTCGGTTCGATTTTACGGAATAACCCGGCATGCCGCGGAGAATGCCTGCCAAGAACCCGTGGTAGAAAGCCTCGCCGTAGTCGTAATAGCTGATGGTGGACTCCAGGAGTTGTGAGATCCGTTTGCTCATCAGCTCGGCGTCGCCCCTGAGAATGGCGTCGTAAAGAGGCGTCCGGTCTTCGCCTTTCAGCGTTTCAGCGAACCAGTCCTTGACCTGGTCTTCATAAATTCCCTTGACTTCCCGGTTGGGTATGCGCAGGCGGCAAAGCAAATGGCTGCCCTCCGTTTGTTTGTCCGTCATGGTAAGATAGCCGGTAAAAAGCATAAAGTTCCAAAGGTGGCTGCCGCCCGCCTCCAGGTCTTGGTAGGGCAGATCCTCGCGGATCGTTTTCTCAATCGCGCCGCCGGACAGCAAAGTCTCCATTTCCGCTTTGGCCGTCTCGTCGCTCTGGCGGATCAGCCGCCGCACGATCTCGTTCGAGCTGCTGTTTGCCCAATACGCACCGGGTTCAGCTTCGGGATAATTTTTGAGATCTGACAAGGTGTTGACGACGCTCCAAGGGTTGTAGACGGCGAACCCGCCGATCTGGTAGCCGTCATACCATTGGCGTATGTCATCGCGCCGAGCTGTGCGGCCGAAGTACTTCAGCATAGCGTCAACCTCGTTTGGAGTGAACCCGAAGCTGTCTCCATAATCATTGGCGGCGACGGAATAAATTTTCAGATTGTTCATGCCGGTAAAGATGCTCTCGCGGCTGACCCGGAGGCAGCCGGTGATTACGGCGAACTCCAGGTTTTTGTTGGTTTTCAGGCCGGACTCGAAAAAAGCTCTGATCAAGGCGACCATTTTCGCGTAGTAGCCGCTGAGCCAGGCCCCATCCAATGGCACGTCATACTCGTCGATGAGGATGATGGATTTTTTCCCCGTCGCTGCCTGGAGACAGCCCAGCGAGGCTGTTCTGGCGGCGTGGCGTTCGAATCGCTCCCGATCCCGCGGCTTCAGTTTGGCAATGATGCTTTCGTGGTCGCTGAACGCTTCGCTCAAAGCCTCCTTGAGCATCCCGACGTCCTCTTCGTAGTCCGTTTGTTTCATGGACTTCAAGGTCAAGAAAATAACGGGACGGGAGGTCTGCCACAGCGCGTATTCCTCCCCGGCCCCGGCAATCTCCAGCTCGGCAAAAAGCGCCCGGCGTTCGGCGTTCCGCGCCTCGTCCCCCGTGTCCTCAAAGAAATATTGGAGGGTACTCAAAGTCAGGGTCTTGCCAAAGCGCCGAGACCGGAGGAACAGGGTCACTTCAGCCCGGTTGTCAAGCAGTTCCTTGATAAAACGGGTTTTGTCAACATAGTAATACCCTGAACGGATCAGCTTCTCAAAGTCCTCGATCCCGATCGGCAGCATCTTAAGTTTGCCTGCGGCGGTCTGCGCCTCAGCCACGGCAATCACCCCCTCCCGACCAATCATAGCACGCTGCGCCAATCCGCGCAACCACTGATTTCAGCCCCGTGTCATCAAGATCAAAAGCGCCTAATTCTAAATCGTTTTAATAGTAGTTTAAACATAACATGCTACCAAGGAATTTCTCCTGTTTCGGGGTTTGTTTCTTCGCAGAAAAACTTACCTGTCGGTCCATTTTGGTCGATTACAGCATACTTGGCGATCCGCTTTCCCGCCTCTTCAACTGTGCCCGTCCCGCGATGATTATTGAAATCTGTTTTGATAAAACCTGGGCTTACGGCATTTACCTTGAACGGCGTATCACGCAATTCATACGCTAAATTGATGGTATACATATTTAACGCGGCTTTTGACGAATGATATACAGCGCCTTTAAACGGATAATATTTATAGTTAGGGTCGCTGTGCAGCGCAAGTGAACCTTGACTTGAGCTTACATTTACAATTCGCGGCTCGGGAGAATTTTTCAATAGATCTATAAACGCCTGCGTGACCCTGACGACACCGTACACATTAGTTTCGTAAGCTGCTTTAAATTGGTCAATGCTTGCCGCCAGCGCCGTTTGCGGCGTTCCTCCGTTAATTCCCGCGTTGTTGATCAGAACATCTAAAACATTGGTTTTTTGACCGACTGCCAAACGCGCGTTTTTCACAGAATCGTCATCGGTCACATCGATTTGAATGGTTTCCAGATTGGTCAATCCCTCTGATTTCAGCTGTTCCACGGCTTTTAGGCCTTTTTGCGGATCGCGGCTGCCCAAATAAACATAGTATCCTTTTCGCAAAAGTTGACGAGCCGTTTCAAAACCGATACTTTTGTCCGCCCCCGTAATTAATACTGATTTCATTAATCAATCCCCTTCCGTCACCCCGATTTGTCATTTTCAAAATGTTTTTCATAGATCATTTCCTTGGGCGTTTCAATGTATTCCCTCATTGATTCTTTATCAGGGCAAAGGAAAAATCAGCGGTGACGCACAGGATCTCTCCGACCCAGCCTTTGCCGGAAGCGAAAAAAAACGGGCTTTTCGCTTTGGTGATGACGCTTTCGACGCGCAAGGTGTCGCCGGGGACGACGCTGTGGCGGAACCGCACTTTTTCCAATCCGGTAAATAATGGAAGTATTGACTCGTTTTGGATGTCGGGCAGACTCATGCCGCGCAGCTGCTCGCTCGCCAGCCGGTCCAAGCTGGTCTCTTTCGGGGCGAAGCGGGCGATGGTCTCCGGGTCGGCCGCCAGCACCCCCGTCGTCTGGGCGAGCATTTCACATAGGATCACGCCGGGCACCACGGGATAAACCGGAAAATGACCGCGCAAAAACCACTCGTCGCCGCGAATATGGCACAGGCCGTGGGCCACGCCGCCCCGGACTTCCGCCTCGTCGATCAGGAGCATGGCGTCGCGGTGGGGCAGGATGCCCATCAGTTCCTCTTTGTTCATCAGCGTCATTCCTTCCGTTGATCGTGTTAATATCAGACATTAGGCAGGGAGGGCGCGTCCGGGTATGTCCGGGTTATGTCAATATCGGCGGAGCGCAGATGCGCGCAAGTGTTTTTCACTATGCCGTCGTCCACAACAAACGGAGTTCCGCCGCACGAAGGCCACGCTCTAATATAGCTGTCCGGGCCGTCGCCGGTAATGCCGCCCACTTGGGTATAATATTCAGGCCCGTCCAAATAGAGTATGCCTTCGCTGTCAATATCAATACACTCGGCCGGCACGCCCTGCGCGGCCGCGATCATGACGACCATGCCCTTCAACACGCGCGTGTTGGCGTCGCAAGTACGAGCCGCCTCGTCATTACCGGTCACCGCGTCAAATACGTCCGTCACCACGTTAAGCGCCTCCGTCAAATAGTCCAATCCCTGCGCCAGTAAAACGACGGGATCGATGTTCAGCGCGACCTGACCGTCAATTTGCGTGGAATGATAGCGCGCCTGTCCGCTCGAAGTCACCTTGTATTGAATTACGACCGGGACGCTCACCCCGATATAACTCATAGTGCCGCGTATATTCACATAATGCTCGCCGTCGGAAGCGAGGGCCGTATCCCATTGGCTGTCGGGCAGCATTTCATCCACCAGCTCGCCGAGTTTTTGCTCCGGCGACACCGATATGCCGCGCACGATGCCAATATATCTGTTCTCCTCAAAGCGCTGGAAAATAAACACCCCGGCCGCGATGAGAACGGCCAGCGCGACGGCCGCCGCGAACAGAGCCGCTGCTGAGCGCGAAAGCCCCAATTTCCCGCCGGGCGGCGTTTCCCCGCCCGACGGAACCGCTTCCTCACTCGCGGCGTCAGCGGCGACAGCGGTATCCGCGCCGCAATACCGGCAAAATTTCGCCTGCGCGGGAACCTCCTTGCCACAATTTTCACAATACATGACTTTTCCTCTCCCTATAGAAGCGCGTCAGTTCTTCTGTTCATCACTCATCTACCTTATTAAAAGCAAGGCAAACATTATGCCCGCCGAACCCGAGCGAAACGGACAGGGCCATATCGACCTCCTGCCGTCGCGCCGTCAGCGGGATATAATCCAGATCGCATTCCGGGTCAGGCTCGCGCAACCCGATGGTGGGAGGCAGCAGGCCGCCGCGCAGGGCGAGAATGGCGGCGATAGCCTCTACCGCGCCGGCCGCGCCCAGCATATGCCCGATCATGGATTTGCTGGAACTGATGGGCGTTCGCTGCGCCCGCTCTTCGCCCAGCGCCAGTTTGATCGCTAGGGTCTCCGTCGTATCGTTGATGGGCGTCCCCGTGCCGTGCGCGTTGATATACAGGCTCGTTTCCTCATCCCGGCCCGTCTCGGCCAGCGCCGCCTTGATCGCCCGGGCCGGGCCGTTGCCGTCCGGATTCGGGGCGGTGATATGATAGGCGTCGCAAGTGGTGCCGTATCCGGCTAGTTCCGCGTAGATCTTCGCGCCGCGCGCTTTGGCATGTTCATATTCCTCCAAAACGAGCATCCCGGCCCCTTCGCCCATGACGAACCCGGCCCGCCGCCGGTCAAAAGGCAAAGAGGCGGCTTCCGGGTCGCCGCTGGTGGTGAGAGCCGTCATATTGAGAAACCCGGTCACGCCCACCGGCTCGATCGCCGCCTCGGAACCGCCGGCCAAGATCGCGTCGGCGTAACCGTGTTTGATGGCGCGGTAAGCCTCGCCCAGCGTGTGGGAGCTGGTGGCGCAGGCGGTGACGTTCGTCAGGCAGGAACCCAGCGCGTGATAGCGGATCGCCAGAATACCCGCCGCCATATTGGGGATCAGCATCGGGATAAACAGGGGCGACACGCGGCGCGCGCCTTTGTAATAGTATTTTTCACATTCGCCGGTGATCGTTTTCAGCCCGCCGATGCCGGAACCGGTATACACCGCGAACCGCTCCGGGTCGATCTGTCCGGCCAGCCCGCTGTCGTCCATCGCTTCCGCGGCCGCGGCTATGGCGTAATGGGTGAACGGGTCGCTGCGGCGGGCCGATTTGGCGTCCATATAATCGAGAGGGTCAAAGCCTTTTAATTCCGCCGCCAAAGTGGCCTTATACCCGGGCGGCAGCTCAAAATGGGTAATAGGGCCGATGCCGCTCCGCCCCGCCGTCAGCGCCTCCCAATAGGCGGGCGCGGTGTTGCCGATCGGGGTGACGGCGCCGATGCCTGTAACAACTGTTCTTCTCATAACGACTCCTTACATGGCCAGCCCGCCGTCAACGCGGACGACCTCGCCTGTGATGTAATCAGCGCCCGGCCCGGCCAGGAAAGCGACGACCGCCGCTACGTCCTCCGGCTGGCCAAAGCGTTTTAAGGGGATAAATTCCAATATTTGGTCTTTGCGGGACAGCGTGGCCGTCATATCCGTCTCAATCAAACCGGGGGCGACCGCGTTGCAGGTGACGCCCCGCCCGGCGAATTCCTTGGCCGTCGCCAGCGTCAGGCCGACCAGTCCGGCTTTGGCCGCCGAATAGTTGGTCTGGCCGGCGTTGCCGTGCAGGCCGGACACGGAAGTGATATTGATGATCCGTCCGCTTCGTTTTTTGATAAAACCCGGGGCGCAATATTTCGTCATGTGCCAGGCGCCCTTGAGGTTCGTGTCCAGGACGGCGTCAAAGGATTCCTCCTTCATGAGAGCCATGAGACCGTCGCGGATGATGCCGGCGTTGTTGACGAGGATATCAACGTCGCCTAGATCGGCCCGGACGGCTTCCACCACGTTTTTGCAGTCTTCGGCCAAAGACACGTCACAGCGGTAAGCCCGGACGTCCGCCCCGCCGGCTTCCCCGCACACCGCCGCCGCCGCTTCCTCCGCCGACCGGTAGATCAGGGCCACTTTCGCCCCGAGCGCCGCCAGACGCAGGACGACCGCCCGGCCGATACCGCGGGACCCCCCCGTGACCAACGCTATTTTTCCGTTTAACATAATTCCTCCAAAACCCGGGTCTCCGGGCTGATTTTTCGCAAAAAACCGCTCAAAGTCTTACCCGGCCCCACCTCGATAAAAGTGTCGGCGCCGGCGGCCAGCATATGGCGCATGCTTTCCTCCCAGCGCACCGGATGGTCAATCTGGCGGCTCAGATGATCCGCGCCGTCCGTGCCGCCTGTGCCGTAGGGCTCCGCCGTCCGGTTGGCGTAAACCGGGATCACGGGCGGCGAAAAAACAGCCGTGGCCGCTTCCGCGCGAAAAGCGGCGGCGGCCGGCGCCATCAAGGGCGAATGAAAAGCGGCGCTGACCGCGAGCGGCATCGTCCGCCCGCCGGCGGCTTTGACCGCGGCGCTGAAATCCGGGAAAGCGGCGATGAGACCGGAAACGGCGGTCTGGCCGGGGCAGTTATAATTGGCCGGGTAGACGCCGGGGTGGCGGCGGCAAATATCGTCTACCTGAGCGGCCGTAAGGCGCAGGACGGCCAGCATGCCGTTCGGCGGGCCGGCGGCCGCGGCCTGCATGAGTTCGCCGCGGCGGCGGACCAGACGGAATCCGTCGGCAAAAGAAAGCGCCCCGGCGAAAACGAGCGCCGGCAATTCGCCCAGCGAAAACCCGGCGGCCATACGGGCCTCGGCGCCGGCCGCCCGCGCGGTCTCCGCCGCGGCCAGATCCACGCAAAAAAGGCAGGGCTGGGCGTTGACGGTTTCGGTCAGCTCCGCCGCCGGGCCGTTAAAACAGAGTTCCATGAGACCAGGCCGCTCCGCCTCCGCTCGCTCGAACACCGCGCGGGCGGCGGGACTCTTTTCATATAATTCCCGGCCCATGCCCGGATATTGGGCGCCCTGACCGGCAAAAAGCAGCGCTACCTCAGCCATCGGCCCGCTCCCGCCAAGACTTCCCGCGCCTCGGCCATGATCTCCTGGATTATCTCGGCGGCGGTTTGCTCTTTATGCACGAGACCGGCGATCTGTCCGGCGAGAAAACAGCCGTTTTTTTCGTCTCCTTCGACAGCCGCCAGACGTAAGGCGCCCACGGCTCGCTCCTCCAGCTCTTCGTCGCTGATCTCCGCCGACAGCTCGGCGGAAAAATACTTGCGGGAAAAGGCGTTTTTCAGGCTGCGCACCGTGTGACCCAAACGCTTGCCGGTCGTGATCGTGCCGATATCAGTCGCTTTTATGACCATATTTTTATAATTTTGGTGAATATTGCATTCGCGGGCGACCAAAAAACGCGTGCCCAATTGCACGCCCTGCGCCCCCAGCATCAGCGCGGCCGCCACTCCCCGGCCGTCGCCGATGCCCCCGGCCGCCAGCACCGGTATGTCCGCCGCGTCGCAAACCTGAGGCACCAAGGCCATCGTCGTCAGATCGCCTATATGTCCGCCGCTCTCGCAGCCCTCGGCCACCACGGCCACGGCGCCGGCCCGGACCATGAGCCGGGTCATGGCCACCGAGGCCACCACGGGAATGACCTTGACGCCGGCCGCCTGCCATTCTTTCATGTATTTGGCCGGGTTGCCGGCGCCGGTGGTGACCACGGCCACTTTTTCCTCGGCGACGCATTGCGCCACTTCCGCGGCGTGCGGGCTCATGAGCATGATGTTGACGCCAAACGGTTTATCCGTCAGCTCCCGCGCCAGACGGACCTGCTCGCGCACATATTCGGCGCCGGCGTTCATGGCGGAGATGATCCCCAGCCCGCCCGCGGCGGAAACAGCCGCCGCCAGCCCGGATTCCGAAACCCAGGCCATGCCGCCCTGGAAAACGGGGTACTCGATCCCCAACAGATCGCATAAAGGAGTTTTTATCATAACGATTTTTTCAGTCCTTGCCGTCGGCGTCATCCGGCTTCCCGTCGCCGCCCGGTTTCCCAAAAGCGTCCCAGTCGATCTCGCTCAGTTTTATGCCCAGTTTTTCCTCCAGCCGCGCGGCCAGCTCCGCGTCGGTCTTCGCCAGTTCCTGCTGCTCCACCACTCTCGCCTCGATAAAGGACACGAGTTCCGCCACGGTGGCCACTCTTTCCGTCAGCTCCACCTCAAACCCGAGCACGTCCTCCGCCTCGATCAGTATTTCCACCGTGTCCAGCGAATCGATCCCGAGGGACTCAAACGTCGTTTCGAGGGTTATTTCCGCTTCGTCGCAATCGCAGTGTTTGGCCAGCAAAGAAACCAGTTTCTCAAAAACCATTGTATTTTCCTCCGCTCATTAATTTCCGATATTTTGGACAAAAACCTCGTTCATTTTACTGATGCCCCTCACCAGGCAGTCGCTCTCCTCCGGCGAAAACGCGCGACTCATCTCGCTTATCAGGTAACGCTGGAAGTACATGAGGTAGGCGTCGATTTTTTCCCCCTCCTTCGTCAAATACACACATACCACCCTCCCGTCCGTCGGGTGACTCGACTTGCGCACGCATCCTTTTTTTGCCAGTTTGTTCACGGCCACGGTGGCTGACGGGCGGGATATGTTGAGTTTTTCCGCGAGCCTGCTGACGGTGACGCCTTCCGCGCCGCTGCCTTTAACGGCGTGGATCAGCAGCACGTCATGCAGAGACAGGGCGATACGCGGGTTGCGGCGCAGAGTTTTTTCTTCCAGGCGCAGAAGATTGAGGTAAAAATCGGTCAACAATTCGTTGAACGAGGCGATCGTCCGCTCCATCCGCTCCATCTGCTTTTCCTCCGGCACAACTAGTTAGTTAGTTAATTTATCTAACTAAAAATTATAATACACCGCCGCCTAAACATTGTCAAGCGGTACATTTTCAAATTTTCAAACAATCTTTTAGAAGTGTCAACATCCGGGGGACGCAACTGCACTCATCCGCGTTGACGGACTTCGTAAAAAAATGTATAATGTGGGCAGTGCGAGAACTGGTTCAGACGCGTCCCGGCGATCTGATATTGAAACGGAGGGTTTAACTTGAAACTGGCTGAAGCATTGCTGCTGCGCTCGGAATACCAGAAAAAAATAGAGAATCTGCAAAGCAGGATTCTGGCGAACATCAAGGTCCAGGACGGGGAGAAGCCTCTTGAGAACCCGCGGGAGCTGCTCGGGGAAGCTTTTGACCTGAGCGAGCGGCTTTGCGCGCTAATCCGGAAGATAAACGTCCGCAACAATACGGCGGTTTTACCGGCGGGCCAGACAGTTTCCGAGGCTATCACCGAGCGGGACATGCTGATGAAAAAACGGAACCTCCTCGCCGCGGTCGCCGCTAAAGCCATGGAACAAGACTATCGCCTCACGCACGCCGAGGTGAAGATGAATGTGACGGTATCGGTGGAGGAAATCCAAAAACAAGTTGACGCGTTTTCGCAAAAGTTCCGGGAACTGGACGCGCAGATCCAAGGGATAAACTGGACGACGGAATTGGAGTGAGATTTTCGCGCTGGTAGTCCGAGCGATAAAAGCGGGCATGAAACACCGGTCCTTACGGATCACTCATGGTGGGCGCGGGACAGCCTGGGGGTTCGATTCCTCATTTTACTGTTTCGTCCAATACAATTGACATTCGTATAGATCACCGTTTACTTTTTATGACCACATGCCGGTTTATCCGCGGACGAGGGTGGGTAAGGGGTAATAAAGCGTGAACATGAGCCACTTGGAAAATTTAGGGGCTGTTTAGATAAAATGTTACATTCGGCCGGAGGGGGTCGGGGGGCTTCTGGTTCTCCCTTAACCCCTCCGCCCGCAGGGCGCGCCCTGCGGGCACCGTTGGCAAGATCGCCTAAGCGCCTGCGGCGCAAGGCGCGTCCGGGCGTATTTCTTTTTGCTTGGGCGATCGTTACTCATCCTGACGCCGGCAGCAACCTCTCATCATGTCACTCCGAGGCAAGCGGGCGGTGGCCCTGGGCGGCACAGGCACGATCAGCGAGGAGTTTTAGACAAGAGCGGCTACCGTCCGATTCAGCGGCTTTGCATATTTCAATTCAATTCGCGTATGTGTGCGGGTATATCCATGCCGGCACGTCTTGGTAAATCAGGTACATTTCTGGCATCTCAATGAGATGAGCTAAAATGTGGTCTATTTTACCAAAGATGCGCGTGGCTTTATGGGGGTATTCCGCAAGAAAATTCGCCACACTCAGTATGTCGGCGTAGAAAGTTGAGATATACTCAACCCTGTACTTCATAGCCATATTGTTTTCGCAGCGGCGCGAAAATCTCGTCGTGCGTATAGCGTTTGGCTGTCTCGTCGTTTGCGGCAGCCTCAGATTCCTCCAGTTTTGCCCTAATCATCCGCTGCGTTTCATATTCGCTGCTGACTAAAGCGAACGGCACGCGTTTTTCTCGCACTACGGCTTTCAAGCAAGCGTTAAACAGTCCGGTTACATTTAAACCAATGTCTTCCAGGATGACTTCCGCTTGCTGCTTGGTGTCTTCATCTACTCGAACGGTTATTGTTTTTGTTGCCAATTTTATCACGTCCTTTCCTGCACACCATTATACAGCTAATACTTTGCAAATGCAACAAGAACGTTTTTGCTCTCAACTTCCCTACCCCGCAGTCGTTACTGGTCTCCATCCATCATTCCGGTTTCATGCCGGAATCCATGTTCCATGTCTCTTGGAATGACGGGCGGGGGCTGCGATATATTTTTATATTTTTAGGAAAAATATTTTTGCGATAAAACGGTCAAAGTGACAACCATGGTTGTCACTTTTTCTCTCTGAGCCGCAAAGCTGAAACCGTTGATTTTACAGGGATACAGCCGTCGCGATGACGCGAAAAATTACATATATTGTAAATTTTCGCGGGAGATAATTTGGTTAGCGTAGGGTATTGACGTACTTTGAAAATCATGTTAGGATAGCGCCAAGGGACACGTCAATGTAACACTTTATCTAAAATGTTACATAACCGTCAAGATGCTGAGTTTATCAGGGCTGCGGGCCTCGATTTTTTTTGTTTTTCAGCACCCGGAGCATGTCGCCGCCGTTTGGGAAAGCCTGACGGACCGGGCGTTTCAGCCATTATGTAACATTTTAGATAAAATGTTACATTCGGCCGGAGGGGACCGGGGTCTGGGTTTGAACCCCTCCGTCCGCAGGGCGTCGGCGCCGCCCTGCGGACACCTCCCCTTGAAAGGGGAGGCCGGGAACGCTCGTGTTTCCCTACCTCCCCTTTTAGGGGAGGTGCCGCGAAGCGGCGGAGGGGTCTCCGGGGTGACGCGGCGGACGCGGAAATTATTCTCGGTTTCGTCCGACAAAAGCGCAGGCGGGAAGGAGGAATATGTCTCTTGACTCATAGTTAGCCTAAGATAATACGATTGGCGGCTGGCGTTTCTCACTAATTTTATGGAGGGATCAACATGAAATCCATCGGAAGAAAACGGGTCCTCGCCTCGGTATTGGCCGTACTCATGCTGTTTTCCGCCTTCCCGGCCGCGATAGTCTTCGCGGACGAAAGCGGCGAACCTATTGCGGACGGCGAGTACGAGATCGGCGTCCAGGGCTGGCACGCCACGAACGATCAGCCGTCAATGATGGCGGCGGTGCTGGGCGGTACGGCCAGACTTTCCGTAGCGGACGGCGATCTGACCGCGACGTTGATGTTTGTGCCGGCGAGCATATTCGAACTCGCCGTGGACGGCAACACGGTGATCGAAGTGTGGCCGGAGCTGGAGGGTACGCCCGAAATCGGTACTGGCGACGCGGGAACGGTGACGACGGATGAAACCGGAGCCGCCACAAAAACTGTTACAATCCCCCTGTCCACACTGGACATGCCGAGAGTGGCGATCAACGTCGGCACGCCGATGAACTCGATCCAGTTCATACGGCTGAAATTCGATTTGGACACGCTGCAGCCGGTTGGCGGCGACCCCGACCCCGAGGGCTACGTGCCCGGCATCTACAGCGGTGTCGGGCAGGGTTTTGCGGGAGAGGAGGGTCATTTTTCTGTTGATCCGGATGTTCAGATATTCGTGCAAACTGACAAAGAAAGCATTGTGAACATTTTCCCCGGCGCACACAATCAGACTGCGGCCCAATTCGCAAATGCGCTGAACGGTGTAACCGTGCAGATGATTGATAAACAAAGCACGGAGGGGATAGATGCGGTGAGCGGGGCTACATTCAGTTCCAAGGGCATCGTAGAGGGCGTAGCCGCCGCTTTGGAGAATGCGAAAGTCGGAAACGCTGCGACACCGGACGAAATCCTGACTGACGTGGCAACCGCGCTATGGCAAGCGAGCGTCGATCAGCCATCCATGATGGCGCCCCTGCTGGCGCCCACGGCGCAGGTGCGGCGCTACGGCGAAAGCTATGTGGCGGCGGTGCGCTTCATTCCTGCGGAGATTATGGGGAACGCGGACGGAAACAGCCTCCGAAACATCCGGACGGCGAACGCGGCGGGCGAATTTGTGAATTTGCCCGTGACGGACGTCTACGATGCGGATACGGGCATCAGGGAATCCGTCCTGCGGCTGAACGCCTTGAAAGAGACCTTGAGCTTCATGGCGTATATCGCACCGATGGGATCGGATCAGATCATACGCCTGAAATTGATTTTCGGCGTGGAAAAAGACAAGCTGGCGGCGGCCATTGCGGAGGCGGAGGCTAAGCCGGGCGGCGAGGAAATCTACACGGCCGAAAGCTACACGGCTTTTAGCGCCGTGCTGATAACCGCGAAAGAGGTCTTTGCGAACGAAGAAGCCACCCAGGAACAGGTAGACGCCGCCGCGACGGAACTGACCCAGAAGACCGCCGCTCTGGCGCTCAAGCCGAGAGACAGAACCGCCTACACCATGGCGGAGCTGATCGAATATGTCAGCACTGATGTAACGGCCGGCGATATTATACGCGTCGGCGCGGATCTGCCCGCCGAAGGCGAGGATCTGAGTGAATACGCGGTAGCGGGTCAGGGTCTGGTCAATGTGGTCAGGCGCGTCACCATCGACGGACAGGGCCATACGATAGACGGACGGGGGACGCACGCGCTGTTCACGGGCGCCACTACCGCCGATGCGGCCGATGTGGTCATAAAGAACCTCGTAATCAAGAACATGTACGGCACAGGCATGACGGTCGGCGTCCTTGTGGGCAGGACAATGGCCATTTACAACTGCGTGTTTGCGGACAATGTATCGGCTTATAGAAATGGGGATCTAAACAGCAATGGTACTGTTTATCAGAGACCGGGGACAAACAGATCGCTGACAATGGAAAACTGCGTCGTGATAGGAAGCCGTTCCATGTTTGGAGCCGGATTGTATTTTGGTTCCGGCTCAAGCAACACGCACAGTGTTAAAAACACCGTTATACTGGACGGAACAGCCGAAGCGGGGAAAGAACGATACGACCTTTTCTTTGACAGCTCCGGCAAAGTAGCAGACGGGGGAAACAATATCATCGGATCTGTCAACCTCCCGGAAAATGTGGTGGACACTCAAACAAGCTCTCTTATCGGCTTTCTGCGGCCAAAGGCGCTCTATACGGCGAGCAGTTGGGCGAATTACGCTGCGGCCCTGGCCGACCTGAAACAGGCCGCTATGGCGGACGCCGTACATTTGGACGCCGTGCTTGAGGCAAAGACTCCGGCATTGAAGGCAGCCATTGATGCCCTCGAGGAAGACACGGGCGTCATCAAGCCGAACTGGACGGCAGTAGCGGCGAATGGTGTGGCGAAAGAGAGTACCACGACGGAACTCACCTTGACCTTTGACGCCGATCCGGTGGGCCTTACGGCGGATCATATCACACTGGCCGGCGCCCAGAAGGGCGAACTGACCGGCGAGGGTCTGACCCGCACATTGACTATTTCCGGAATAATCGTCGCTAGTACCGTAACCGTTAACATCACGAGTCCGGACGGTTATTACATCACGCCCCTGTCAAGGACGGTGAGTGTGAACCGCTCCTTGATCATCGACTGGACGGGGCTGACCGCCAACGGCGAGGCAAACGTCGCCGACACCACGGAACTGACGTTTACCTTCGCCCACACTCCTTCCGCTATCAAAGCCGACAACATCACAGTGGAGGGCGCTGTCAAGGGAACTTTGACCGTCAACGGCCTCACTTGTACTTTGGGAATATCCGATATTACCGTGGGCGAGGGTGAGGACATTACGGTAACTGTGAGCAAAACATCGCAGAATTATGAATTCTCACCGACGGTCAAGACTGTGGCCGTTCATAAGGCATCCGCAGAGCCCGAGGGCTACACCCCCGGCATATACAGCGGCGTCGGGCAGGGCTTCTCCATGATGGGGTCAAGCCCGAACATTCAAATGTATGTGCAGGTGGATGAGGAGAGCATCGTCAATATTTTCCCGGGAACGCATAGCCAGACTGCGGAGCAATTCGGTAGCGCGCTCGCCGGCGTGGTTCCGCAGATTATCGCAAAGCAGAGCGCCCAAGGCATAGACACCGTATCCGGGGCGACGCTTTCCAGCAACGGCATCATACAGGGCGTGGCCGCGGCGCTGGTGAACGCGGAAGCCGGCAGCGCCGCCACGCCGGACGAAGTGCTGTCGGATGTGACCTCCGTCATGTGGAAGGAGGGCAGCGACGAAACATCCAGGATGAGTCCGCTGCTGGCGCCCACGGCGGAAGTGCGGCGCTACGGCGGCCAATACTTCGCGGCAGCCCGTTTCATACCCGCGTCGATCATGGGCATGGCCGTGAGCGGCAACAGCATACAGAACATCCTGTCGGCGGACGCGACGGGCGCCCTTGCGAATCCGCCCGTGACGGACGTCTATGACGCGGAAACGGGCGTCAGGGAATCCGACTTGCGGCTGAACGCTTTGGAAGAGCCTTTGAAGTTCAAGGCATATATCACAGCGATGGGATCGGAGCAGACCGTGCGGCTGAAACTGTCCCTTGTCGTGGACAAGAGCAAGTTGGCAACGGCCATCGCTGCGGCGGAACCCAAGCTTGCGGATGAAGGAATCTACACGGAAGTAACCTTCACCCCGTTCCAAACCGCGTATGAGACGGCACAAGCCGCTTTCGCCAATGCAGGGGCGACACAGGCAGAAATTGACGCCGCAACCACAGCGCTCACGCAGAAGGCAAATGCTCTGGTACTGAAACCCAGAGACATAACAGTGTACACGTTGAAAGAGTTTATTGAGTATACGGATGCGTTTTCAACGACAAACACCTCCGTCAATGGCGACATCATACGTCTGGGCGCGGATCTGCCTGCCGAAGGGGAGGATTTAAGCGAATTGTCATCAACCGGGCAACTGACTTATGTTAACAAAGTTATTACCATTGATGGACAGGGGCATACCATAGATGGTCGTGGAACTTACAGGCTGATTTCCACCGGCACCGGCTCGTCCACCGCTGGCATTGTCATTCGGAACATTGTGCTGAAAAACGCGCTCAGTGACAGTTCGATACTCGCTTTGCGCGTGGGAAGGGCTGTAAGCATCTACAATAGCGTAATAATCGACAACATTTCGGAATATGTGGCCGCCGGCGGGGCGGTGCAGACATATGTCGGTCCCAGTAGATCGGTAACGATGGAAAACTGCGTAATTATCGACAACAGCACAATGAACGGCACAGGGCTGTATTTGGCAACCGGAGCGCTCTCGACACACAACCTGAAAAACACCGTGATATTGGGTGGAATCGCACGCGAAGGCGAGTCGCAATATGATCTTTACTTTGAGGAGGGCAATGGCGCGCTCACGGACGGCGGCAACAATATCATCGGAACGGTCAACCTGCCGGAGAGAATAACGGACGTACAGGAAAGTTCCCGGATCGGCTTCCTGCAGGCGGAGGCGTCCTACGCACCGGACAAGTGGGCGGCCTATCAGGCGGTCGTGGCCGATCTCAAACAGGCGACCGCAGCTGATGCGGCTCATCTGGACACGATATTGGCCGAAAAGATCCCGCAACTGAAAGCGGCGATCGCCGCTCTGGAAGAAATTGGAACGCCGAGCGAACCGGCGGATACCGCAGCGCTGGAAGCGAAAATAGCAGAAGCGCGGGCGATTGACGGCGCGGGCTATACGAGCGAAAGCTATCAGGCTCTGCAAACCGCGATCGCCGCCGCGGAAGCCGTGCTGGCGGATGGCGGCGCCGTTCAGGCGGAAGTGGACGCTCAGGTCACGGCGCTGGAGACGGCTATTGCCGCTCTGGAAGCCAAACCAACTGAACCAACCGAACCGACTGAACCGACCGAGCCAACTGAACCGACTGAACCGACTGAACCGACCGACCCTGGCGAACCGGCGGCGGACACCTCCGCTCTGACGGCGGCGCTGGCGGCGGCTTTGGCGCTGGACGGGGCGGACTACGAAACAAGTTCCTGGGAAGCGTTGAGCGCGGCCGTGGCCGCGGCTGAAACCGCCTTGCAAAGGCCGGGGCTGACCCAGGCCTGGGCGGATAAAC
>JAISAH010000122.1 GCA_031266805.1 Gracilibacteraceae bacterium | reverse complement strand
AGAAAACATTGGGAACTTTCTTGGGTCAATCTGTATACCAACGCTGTTTTGTCCACGTAGGCATAATCATTCGTAATTATTTTTTCAAAGTTTTGTACGCCGACCGGCAGTTTACGCATCCGAATCCCTCCATTTCCTTATGTAAATTATCCCCCGGATGCTCCGATTTGTCAATCATTGTTCCTCGTTGACTTGCCAGCGAGTCCTCGTGTCGTCATTTAGTATCAGGACCTTCGCCTTGCTGTGAGCGATAGCAGACATGTAGTTTTGAATAACCTCCTCTTTACTCATTGATATAGCAGCAGCGCCCGCGGCTGATCATCCAATTCCTATGCGTCTCGTATGTCTCTTTGTTGGTGCATACCCAAACGGTGCGGCGTTTGATCCCAGCGTCAACGTCCGGCTCCGGAGCATATCCGTCCGTAAAGATGATCAACCCGTCATATATCTTTGTGTTTTCCCTGAAAAAACTCAATATCGGCTGAAAGCTTGTACCGCCGCGACCGGCGATATTCACGGTTTTGCGGGCTTTTTTCATGGTGACGGGCCGCCCCTGCAGCTCGCTGTCAAACATTTGCACGTCAACGGTTTTGATCCCGTACTTAAAAAAACGTTTATCGCGGAAAAGAACACTTTGAGCTCCCTGTCGGCGACTGAACCGCTGACGTCTACGCCCACCAGCAGGCTGGTCGTAAACTCAAGGCGTCTGCCCATGGCCAGATCCCCGTATCGTCTGCTGGGTTTGAACCGGGTCAAAATTCGGTCGCCCGAGAGCACCGAAGCTCTGAATCCGCTGAGAACCTTTTTGTAGTTCATTACGGGCTTCATATCGGCTGTCAGCTGAGAGATCAGTTTGCCGGACAGAGTGCCCCATTGTTTGGAGTTTCCGAGTATAATTTGGATCTGTTCTTTGATTTTTTCATCGAAATATTCGTCTGTCGCCCAAAGTTCCGTTTTCTCGGCCGCCTGACTAAGGCCCTCGTCTGCCTGTGAGGCCGCGTTTGCATCTGATCGTTCGGAACCGCCGGTTGATTCGCGATTAAAAAGTTCACATAGCGCCTTGTAGTAGAACTCAAAAAACTGTCTTTTGTACTCCCATTCGCTCCAAAAGTCGCCGGCTTTATACGGAAGATCCAAGTCGTTATACAGCTCGTTTATGGTGATATTGCTCGCGATATATGAAATGGAAGCGTTCCTGGGCGGGTACCTGTAGGGGTGGCGGAACATGATGCGTATAGTCTCCGCTTTCAGCGCGGTTTCCAGTTCGGTGTCAGACGACGCCTGCGCGTCTGCCGGATTGTACTCAATGCGTCCCATTCCGCAGCGGAATCCGCTAATTTTGGGGTTCGGCGTCAGTTCGTGAGTGCTTACGATAAGTAAGAGCGCCGGTTCATTTATAAACCAGCGTTCCTTTATCCTGCCGATCCTATCGGCGACGTCTGGCTGGGAACGCTCTACGGATCCGGTTTTGCTCATAACTGAATGTCCCCGATGAATTTCTCTATATAGCGCATAATATCGTGCGCGCCCATGAGAAGTTCGTATTTAGTCTTAGGGTAAGCCGGCGAGGCGTACAGCGTGGTAAAATGGGCGAGGACCTCTTTTTTCTTGTGCTTATGCAGCCACTCGGCGTACAGCGTCAGATTGGAAGCGTAGAGTTTGCGGCGTTCATCTTCTGCAACCTCGGTCTGCCTGAAACACGCCTCCGTCAGCGCGGTCAATTCGTGAGCGCGGGATTTTGCCAGTTTTTGAGATGCGGCGTGGAAATCCGTCAGGAACGGAGTCGCGGAAAGTCCTGCGCTCCGGCAATACTGCGCGAATTGCAGGGCCGCGCCGACGCCGACTATCCCGGCCGCGGCTTTCGTCGTCACGTCGTCCAGAGATTCGGCGCCCATCACCAATTCGGAGACGCGTTCCCACGCTCGCCTGTCCGGAGATTTTTCCAATCCCATGTCGCCTGCCTCTCCGTCCAAAAGGTGCGGGAAGTCTCCGATAAAGCCGATGACGCGCTCATCGAGGCTGCTCTTCTGCGCCCACAGCAGCCACTCCTCCAAAAACAGTTTTAGCCGAACTCCGGTCGAGCGAGGGCAGACCGATGATATCGCCGGGGTCGCTCATTTGCCCCAGAAACAGCGTGACAACTTTTTTGTTCTCGGAAGTGAAGTAAGCCTCAACAATACGCGATTTGCCGATCCCGTGTCTGCCGACCAGCATGATATTGTGATGACTGGGCGTGAGTTTTAGAATTCGTTCGAGTTCCATGGCGTTAATGTTAGTGGCCATGATCATCCTTCCATTCCGCTGTATTACGTGTCTTGGAGAGTCCGGAAAGCGTTTAAAACCCGATCCCCGCTTTTCACAGCCGCGGCCATTTTTCATCTTTTGCGCTCAGTATCGGCGCTTCGCCTCCCAGCGGCCAGGCGACGCCTATGGCCGGATCGTTCCAGACGACGCCGCCTTCATCCGCCGGGTCGTAGAGACGCGTGCATTTATAGGTGAACTCGGCGGACTCGCTCAGCACCAGATAACCGTGAGCGAATCCCTCGGGGACAAAAAGCTGTTTTTTGTTTTCCGCGCTGAGGATCACGCCGCGCCACTGGCCAAAAGTCGGACTGCCCCGGCGCAAGTCGACCCCGACGTCAAACACCTGGCCGGAGACCACGCGCACCAGTTTGCCCTGCGGGTTTTGCCGCTGAAAATGCAGCCCGCGCAGAACGCCTTTTTTGCTTTTCGATTGATTGTCTTGGACAAAATCGGCCGGCAGTCCCGCGGCCCTGAATTCCTCGGCCTGAAACGTTTCCATGAAATAACCGCGCTCATCGCCGAACACCGCCGGTTCCACAACGATCAGCCCTTCGATCCCCGTTTCAATAAACGTAAATTTGCCCATTGGCCGCGCCTTTCCCTGAATTGATCAGTACTTTTCCTGACATTTATTATACACCGCCGCGCGGTCTGCGACAATATGGTGATTAAAATAAGGACGCCTCTAAAGAGTGTTTAGAGGTGTCCATACGTCTCCCGGATGAGCGCCCGCAGCTCCTCGGCGTTTTCCGCCCGCAGGGCGGCCGCGCGCAGGGCCGCCGCTCCGCGCAGGCCCTTGCAGTACCAGCCGAAATGCTTGCGCATTTCCCGGGCGCCGATATATTCGCCCTTGTAGGCCAGCAGTTTATCCAA
>JAISAH010000139.1 GCA_031266805.1 Gracilibacteraceae bacterium | reverse complement strand
GGAACATCACCGCCATACGCAGGTTATCACTTTCAGTTGTTCTCATGGCGGTGTGTTCCTGCCGATAACCGCGCTCCCTGTTTCGCTTCTCGCGCGGTCGCGCGGTTATCATCGAAGACCCGGCGGGTGAGTATGCTAACGCCTGTCATCACCAGTCCCGCCGCATAAAAGGGCAGATAGATCCCACTGCCTATATGCTCAAAGACAAATCCGTAGGCGAACTGCCCCAGCGGGTTCGTACACATAACGACACATATAAAACAGGAAATGACTTTTCCGATCAAATCCTTCGGCGTTAAAAGCTGCAGATATGTTACCATCTGAATTTGAAACAGCGTATGCAAGGCCAGCATCAGAGCGCAGGCAATTATCAAAACGAGGTAGCTCCCCATCGGCCTGCTCAGTGTTTGCAACGCGGCGCCGCCTAAAATTACGCATAAAGAACATCCTATCAGCAAAGCGGGGCTTGCCGTTGATTTTAGCTTGTTCGACAATACGCCGGCGAGCAGGCCGCCCAATATAGCCCCTGCCGCGATCACGCCTTGCGCGTAACCATATGCTCGGTTGGCGCCGCCTGGGCCAAAGCCTAAATGCTGAGTTATTATGACCGGCAGCCCGATCAAAACGAGCGTTGTCAGCAATAAGTTTGACGAAGCGAATATTAAAGATATTTTCCAGAGCGTCGGCCGCTTTCTGAGCATAAAACTGAAACTTTCGCGCAGATCGCTGATGCCGGTCGCGAATATATTGCCGGCTGCGGCTTTTTTTTCAAATGGTATATGAATAAAAATATCCAGTGCCACCGAGGCGAAAAAACAGCCGATGCTTACATATAAAATGGGCGTTAATCCGAAAACCGAAAACAGAAGTCCGCCGATCACCGGCCCCGCCATAGCCGCCGCGGAATCCACCACGTCAACGATTGAGTTAGCTCTCATCATGTGTTCGGCATTTACCAGGGCGGGCACGCTTGCTTTCACCGCCGGTCGGTCCGCGCCGTCGATTCCGTACAAAATGATCAATGTGACCGTCATAAGCGGCACAATATCTATTTTTCCTGATAATAGGCAAAATATGAAAACTACGGCGGCCGTGCAAAAATCCAGCGCCAGCATGATATTCCGCTTGTTCAGGCGGTCAGCGATAATGCCGCCTATGGGGAAAAGCAAAACCATCGGGATGAAAGCGGCGGCCATGATCGTCCCAAATAAAGCGGCCGAGCCGGTCTGGATCAGCAGGTAAAGCGGAAGCGCATAGCGGAGTATCTGATTTCCGAATGCGGAAACGATCCGGCCGGTCACAACGAGAATAAAATCTTTAGAGAATATCGTTTTTTCACGCATTGTTCGCTGTTCTCTTTTTGAGAAAGTTTTGGTGATGCCGCAGTATCGCCTCCGCCTCCGCTTCATTGGGGTGGAATTTTATCTGTCCCGCGGCGTTTTGCTCTATGCCGTCGAAGCTATGCAGCTTGCGGAGAAGCGTGCATAATGTTTCTAAATCTTCCGTTGTAAAATCATGGAATATATCGGCCAAAAATTCGTCCGTCCGCTCGGAGCATGTTCTAAAAGCCTGTTCCCCCGCCGGCGTGATCGTGACGTTGACAGCGCGCCTATCCCGCTCGCTTGACGCGACGGACAGGTAACGCTTTTTCCCCATGGCGTCAACGATCTGTTTCGCGCTTTGCTTGGTCGTTCCCAGCTGCCTGGCTATATGATTGATCGTTGATTTTCCGTCCGGCGCGTGCACAATAGCCGGTATTGCCAGCATTTGCCGGATAGTTAAATCCCCTAAATACTTATCCCCCTGCATTTGCAGTTTATTGGTCACGGAAAACAAAGCGGCCAGAGCCTGTTGAGCGAAAAATAAATCTTGCGCCACAGTCATTTGATACACCTCCTTTATTAGACAATATATTGTCTAATTGGAGTATATCATGTCTTTTTATAATTGTCAATATACTGTCTAAAATTTAGGCGCGACAAATTACTCTCGCCAGGCCCGTCCTTCTTCTATGCGGTAAAACACCGCGTTTTTTCCGCTAATACTCTCCTCCCGCTCCGTCATCGTGATCAAGGTCTGCATACCCGGAGCGGCGATGTATTCCAGCAAAAACCCCCGCCGAGCCGCGTCCAGCTCCGACAGCACATCGTCCAGCAAAAGCAGGGGGTATTCTCCTTTTTCCTTGCGGCACAGCTCCATTTCCGCCAGCTTCAGGCTCAGGACCAGCGCCCGCTGCTGTCCCTGGGAAGCGAAAACTTTCGCCGGTTTCGCGTCGACGCTGATTAAAATATCATCCCGGTGCGGCCCGACCAGCACCGCTTTTTTCTCTATCTCCTGCTCCATCCGCTCCGCGAAAACCGCGGCCAGATCGGGAGGCTCCTCCGCCGGCAGCCGCCGGCCCAGCGAGAAATAAGTCAGATCCACCCGCCGATCCGCGGCGAAAATCAAAGAAAATATGGCCTGACATTCCCGCTGCAGCTTAACCGCGTATTCCGTCCGGTGGCTGATAATCCGCGTTCCCGCCGCCGTCAGCTGCTCGTTCCAGCTCCTGAGCAGCGCCCGCGTCTCCCCGCCGCTATCCCGTCCGCGCCGCAGCAAAGCGCTCTTTTGCTTCAAAGCCTTGTGGTACTGGTTGAGAGCGCCGATATGCGCCGGTTTGCTCTGACAGATCAAAAAATCGATGAACCGCCGCCGCTCCTGCGGACTGCGTTTCACGATATC
Source organism: Gracilibacteraceae bacterium (assembly GCA_031266805.1). Classification (GTDB taxonomy): domain Bacteria; phylum Bacillota; class Desulfitobacteriia; order Desulfitobacteriales; family Syntrophobotulaceae; genus JAIRRL01. Next base: position 9,792 of record JAISAH010000139.1, on the reverse strand, counting down.
CAGATCGTCCGGCGTAAAAAGGACCGCGTTAATCAGCCCGACATAATCCGATGTCCGCCGGCAGGGCGCCCCGTTCAGCCGCACGGCCCGCCGCGGCTCCCGATAAACGCATTCGACCGTGAGCCTTCTCTCCCGCGCCGTAAAATCACCGCTCAAATACAGCGTGTCCTCGCCCCAGGTGACCAATTCCTTCTCCTGGCGAATGCGCGGCGATTTTCCCGTCAGCAGAAAAAAAACGCTCTCCAGCACATTGGTCTTGCCCTGCCCGTTCTGCCCGGCCAACACGTTGACCGCCGGTCCGAAAACGAGTTCCTGCCGGCGGTAATTACGAAAATTATGCAATGTCAGCGCGCTGATCCGCATTGTTTACTCAATAATTTAACATTGATCAGAGACGCATAGGTAAAATCAAAGAAATATAATTTTCGGCCCCGTCCGGGCGGAAAAGGCTCGCGTTGGCCGAACCGCCCGTTTCCATGATCAAATGCTCCGTATCGATAACTTTGACCATATCGAGCAGATAGCGGGCGTTGAAGGAAAGCTGCAGATCGTCTCCCTCCTGCTCAATTTCAATTTTTTCATAAATACTGCCGGTTTCGTTATTCTGATCGATAGTCAGCACATTATCCTCGATCTTAAACCGCACAAACGCCATTTTCAGTGAATTGTCCCGCGATAAGAGCGCCGCTCTTTCCACGACGCTGGTCAGCTGCTTCGTGTTGATCCTGGCTTTCATGTGGCAGGTTTTCGGGATTACGCTTTCGTAATTGGGATATTGCCCGACGATGAGCCGCGTCATTATGTCCAGATTTTTAAACTTAAATATCATTTTAGCCTGATCAAAAGAAACATTGACCGGGTCGTCGTCCAGCAGTCTCTGGATCTCCGCCATCGTTTTCCCCGGGATGATCCCCCGGAAATCGCTGCCGCCTTCCTCCAGTGGCAGAAATACATAAGTAAGGCGATGGGTGTCCGTGCAGACCATCCGGATCTCGCCGCCTTTTTTTTCCACGAGGACGCCGGAAAAAACCGCGCGGGAATCGTCGGCGACCGCCCGGGCGTAAATAGTCTGCCGAATCATCTGTTTCAGCTGTAGCCCTTCGACGGCGAATTTTTTCTCCAAATCCATGTTGCCAAATTCAGGGAACTCCTCCGCGTCAAACCCGTTTATCTGAAAATTCGCTTCGCCGTAAAAAATATGCAAAGCGCCCTCCATCCTCTCCAGCCGCACCGCTCCCTCCGGCAGGCGCCGCGTCAATTCGGTCAGCAAAGCGGCCGGCAGGACCATCACGCCCTCCTCCAACACGTTGACCGGCACACGGCAGCGGATGCCCAGCTCCAGATCCGTGGCCTCGAACAGCAGCTCGCCCCCGCCGGCGGTGATCTTGATCCCCTGCAGCACCGGCAGAGTATTGCGCGCCGACACCGCTTTCTGCACCTTGCCCACGCCGTCCAGCAGATCTTCTTTTGTGCATAGCGCTATCATTTTTCGTTTACCTCCCTCGTCATTATTAATATAATATTATAGTAGTCGTAGCCGTCTTGCCGGCAAAAATGTGTAAAAGCGCCTTCGAGCGCGATCGGGCCGGCGCCTTCGCCTGTGCGTGAGCTGTGGATATCAGGCGGATTTTATGGTGGTGATCAGATCGCGCAGCACTTTTTCCAGGGCGGCGTCCTTTTCCTTCATCTCCCTGATCTTATTGACGGCGTGGATCACGGTGGAATGGTCCCGGCCGCCAAAAGCTTCGCCGATCTGCGGCAGCGAAAGTTCGGTTAGATCCCGGCACAGATACATGGCGATCTGCCGCGGCAGGGCGATGAACTGGGAGCGTTTGTTTTGCCTCAGATCGTCCGGCGTGAGACTGTAACGTTTAGCCACCGCGTTCATGATGCTTTCCGCTGTCACCGGCCGGTTTTGCGGCATCAGGTCCCGCAGGATGGAGCGCGTCAGTTCCACGGTCGGTTTTTCGCCGGTGAAGGAACAATAGGCGGTGAGTTTGTTGAGAGCGCCTTCCAGCTCCCGCACGTTGCTGTAAATGGAGGAAGCGATGAAGTTGAGCACGTCGTCCGGAATGGCGCTGTCGTCCTGCTGTATTTTTGTGCGTAAAATAGCCATGCGCGTCTCATAGTCGGGAGGGCTGATATCGGTGGTCAGACCGCCCTCGAAGCGGGAGCGCAGCCTTTCTTCCAGGCGGGGGATATCGCGGGGCTGCATGTCGGAGGAAATAATTATCTGTTTGTTAGCTTCATGCAGAGCGTTGAATGTGTAAAAAAATTCCATCTGGGTGGCCTCTCTGTTGGCCAGAAACTGGATGTCGTCGACCAGCAGCATGTCGATTTTGCGGTAAGTATCGCGGAAGGCCGCCTGTTTTTCATGGCGGATGGAGTCGATCATCTCATTGGTGAACTGCTCGCCGGTGATGTAGATGGTCTTAAAATGCGACATTGTCTGCGATATTTTGTGGGCGATGGCGTGCATGAGATGGGTTTTGCCCAGGCCGCTGCCGCCGTAGATAAAAAGAGGATTGTAGGATTTAGCCGGGAATTCGGCCACGGCTAGGGCGGCGGCGTGCGCGAAACGGTTGCCGTCCCCGATGACAAAATTTTGGAACGTATAGCGGGCGTTGAGAAAAGAGAGGGAGGAATTAGCGGCGGCGGGACCTTCTTCGACGAACGTTATGTTGACGGGGGCGCCTGCTAGATTTTGCGCCGCGGACGTAATTTTTTTGTGAAAATGGCCTTCCAGCCAGGTTTTGATGAATTCGTCCGGAACGCTGACGGTGAGGGAATTATCCTCGAAACTCACCGGTTTACTGGAAGAAAACCACGCGTCAAAGCTGTTGGCCGATATCTCTTGCCTAATTACTTCCAGAATATTGTACCATAGGTCTTCTGGTGTTTTCATAAGCATTTCCTCCCGAATCAAATTGTTGGCGGTGTGGACAAACGCCGGGATCCCTTATGGCGGATCAAAGGATGGTAAGTAGTATCATAGCAAGATTCGGGCAAGTTATCAACAGAAAAAAATTAACAAAAATGGTCATGTTTATGAGCTGGTTATAGGTGCGCGACAAATTTGTGGGAATGCGGCGGAACGGTGAGGACGCCGTGAGGACGCCGTTCCTTACATTACAAGGGCTAACTAACATGGAGAGGGAATGTTTAAAACGCAAACACCGCCCGTAAAGGCGGTGTTTGGGAGCGAAATTCAGGAATTACACAGCTGCGGCAACATCAGGCCGAAAAATCTCACCCCTATAAAGTTCCGGCAACGCCGGTCCCTCAACGATTTCAAAACAAGCCGCCGGAAAAAGATAGTCCTCATCAAGATCTGTCATTATGCGATACCAACCGGGAACTTTTTCCGTAGGTTTTTCGATGGACATCACATCGTATATTTTGTCCTTTGAAAAACACATCCAATAACTATTAATCAATTTATCAGTGGGTTTAACTTTCATTCTCGCCACCTCTTTAACAGCCATTCATATGTGTGCAACGCGCGTGTGTTCTTTGTCACAATCTCGTCACGAACGGCAACCGGAATAACAATTTCGCCGTATAATTCTTTCAAAATATCCATGCGCCCAATCTGCAGCAGCGCAATGACCGGAGTGGAATTTACGACTACTGATTTACGCATTTTGGTATTCTTCCATTATGTCCGCCACCGAACCAAATATAGAAACATTATTCCGGCCTAAAAACTTGATAAAGTCCACTTCGTCCATCCCGGCAAACGCCCCGACTGTCCAATTGACAGTTTGTGGTTTTCGCATAGTTTCAGAGCCGTCAGAGCTTTCATCTGTTCCGCAAATTCTTCGCTTCCGAGACGGAGTGACAGCAGAATTTCCTCCTCCAAACCGTGGGCATCAATGTAAACACATCTGGCGGGAAATCCTCACACTGAGCATTATAACGCGCACAGCTGCTAAAAGCAACGGGTTTATCATACCTCTGGCCAGACCTTCGCGCTGACAGGCAGATTGTCAGAATGGGTTTGGATGGCGAGTGCCATATCTCTCCGAGCGCGGTCGCCGTATATGGCTGCGACTACCTTGACGACGCGGGCGACGGCGTCCGCGGGCGCTTCCGGGTAACCGCGGATCGCCGTCCGCAGCGCCGTGACGCTGATTGCCACCTGGATCGGGATGAAACACTCCCATTCCCGGTCGTCAAAGCCGAACAGCTCTTGCAGCGGCAATATCCGGCGGCGCAGCCGGTCTTCGATCTTCTCCGCCAGCAGATCGAGACAGCCGCATTTTTCCAGGCGAAAGAACAGGACCCGGTTTTCCTCCCGCAGCCAGAATTCGCTGCCGGCAAAGATGGCCTCATACAGGGCCAGAGACTCGCGGCGGCTGAAATAGTCTGTCGCCCAGCGCAGGGCGCCGTCCATCACCTGATCCGAATCATAGCGCAGGATATCGGTCTTGTCGTCGAAAAGCCGGTAAAAGGTGGCGCGCCCCACTCCCGCCCGCTCCGCGATCCCGCTTACCGTCAGGGCCTCGAAGTCTTTTTCCTCCAGCAAAGAGTAAAAACCGTCCCGGATCAGCTCCAAAGATATATGGCTGCGTTTATCGTCTTTAATATGATACATATTACCGCCTCTGTTTCACTTGTCGCCGGGCTCTTGACGCCCCGACCGGCTATGATATATGATACAATTGTATCGCTGATTGCCGCGTTGTCAAGCCCCGTGAATATTTTCAGATCGGGAGGCCTTTTTTATGAAAAAACAGCTGCTGCTTCTGGTATGCCTGCTCGCCGCCTGCGGGGCGGGAGGATGGCTGCTTACGGCCCGGGGAAACGACGCGGCCACGGTGAACGCCAATATCAAAGACGGGCTTTTGCTGGCGGAAACGCTGAACGTCTCCTTCCAGTCCGTAGGCGGCCGGGTCCGGGAAGTCCCGGCCCGCGAAGGAGACGCGGTGGCGGAGGGCGATATATTGGTGATCCTCGACGACGCCGACTTGAAGCTGCAGCAAGATCAGCTCCGGGCGCAGCAAGCGGCGCTGGAGGCCCAGATCGCCGCCGCCCGGGCGCAGATCGGCGATTATGAGCAGGCCATTCAGCAATACGCAGTGGAAACGGCGGAGCTTAATTTAGGCAATATTCAGAAAATATATGACCAGACCGCCGCCCTTTTTGAGGCGGGGGCCGTATCCGGCGCCAATCTGGACGACGCGGCCCTCCGGCTGCGCCAGGCGGAGATCGTCCTCGGCCAGAGCCGGGAAACGCTGGGCCGGGCGCAAAGCGCCCATAACGCGGCCATACTCGGCGTGACGGCTCTGGAGGAGCAGAAGTCGGCGCTCGCCGTCCAGCAAGCCTCTCTGGAGCTGCAGATCAGTCGCCTGGAGCTGAAAGCTCCCGCCGCCGGGACCGTCATGAGCGTGATCCCTAAACCGGGCGAGAACGTAAGCCCCAACGCGCCGATGATCGCCTTGCAGCGGGGCAGTCTTTATTTTGACATCTATGTGCCGGAAACAAGCGTGCGCCGTTTTCAAGAGGCGCAGTCCACGCCGGTCTATGTGGCGGCGCTGGACAAAACGCTGAGCGGTGAGATCCGCTTCGTCTTGAGCGCGCCGCAATACGCCAGCGTCCGCGCGGCCCGAGACGGGGCCGAGACGGATATCAGCAGTTTCCAGGTGCGGATCGTCTTGGAGGAGGAGGGGCTGCTGCCGGGGATGACAGCGGAGGTGAGGCTTGATGAGCCAACTGTTTGACGAGCTGAAACACCTGAAAAACAGGACGATTATGTTGGCGTTTATCGCCCCGGTCATTGCCGTTCTGATTTTCGCTTATATGCTCGGCGGCAGCCGGATATTGGACGCCGGTCTGGCCGTCGTCGATCCGGGCGACAGCCAGTACAGCCGCCAGCTGATCGATAAAATCGACGCTTCCCCCTATGTGGCGGTCAAGGCTGTTTATCGTGAACCGACGGAACCGGAAACACTGCTTAAAAAAGCGGATTACCTCGCGGTGCTGGTCCTGCCGGCGGAGCTGGAGCAAAACAGGCTGCGGGGGCGTACCAGCACCATCGGCCTGGTTGTGGACGACACGGTTCTCAGCGCCGCGGCGAATCTGCGCCAGGGCGTGGCGGAAGTTATAGCTACGGAAAACGCCGGCGCCATAGCTCCCCGCCTGGTGGGGATGGGGCTGACTTCCGCTCAGGCCGGGGCGCTGCTGAACACGCTTTCCCTCCGGCAGCGCACGCCCTTCAATCCCGCCATGAGTTATATCAATTTCATGGTCATGGGGATAGCGCATGTGGTGCTTATGGCTTTGTTCATGATGCAGGCCGCGGGCGTCATACCGCGGCTGCGGCTGCGTGAGCGCTGGCCGAGTGACCGGCGCTTCCCTCTGGGTCTGCTCAGCCGCCTTTTGCCCTATATGCTCATTTTCGCGGCCGCCACGCTGCTCGTTTTAGGCCTTGCGAAACGGTTTCTCGCTCTGCGTTTCACCGGCGGCGTCCTGGACTACGCGCTGCCCTTGCTGCTTTATCTGCTGGCGGTTTCCCTGCTGGGGATGATCCTGGGCTGCCTGAGCAAAACCCCGTCTCAGGTCATGAGCCGCTTAATGCCGGTGATCGCTCCCTCGTTTTTCCTCTCCAATCTCACCTTACCCTTGATTACATTGCCGGCGCCCTTGCAGATGCTGTCCCAGGCGCTGCCGCTCTCCTGGTACGTCCGTTTTTATCAGGGCGTCGCCATACGGGGCGCGTCACTGGCGGACCTGAGCGCCGATCTGGGGGGTTTTCTGATTTATGTTGCCGCTCTGGGCCTCGTGCTCGTCCCGCTCCTTATCCGGGAAGCGCGCGTAAGCTGACACTTATTTTTCGATAATTGAAGACTACTGATTTACCTTCGCGCTGACAGGCAGATTGTCAGAATTAAATTCTTCATTATTGTTCCTCCGGAAAAGTGATTTCCCCCGTGGTCAATTCTTCTTCCAGCATATCGTAAAGAATAGGATAACTGAGGCGCCATAGTTTCGTTTCCTCGTCCTCCAATAATTTGTACTATCCTTCTCTGCCGAGCCAGTCGATGAGATTCAACTGGCGTATACCGTCGTGGTCGCCCGTGAAATCGTCCAGCGTTATCAGGAATTTCGGGTAGTTGTCGCGTATTTGTTTTAGAGGCGTAAGCTCACGCGCCAAAACCGCCTCATCCAAAACGGTCGCCGACACCTGATAGTATTCAGTCTGTTTATCCCGCACGGCGACAAAATCCACCTCCGTGCCGCGCCCCGCCTTGCCGATATTGACCGCATATCCCCAGCGCAACAGCTCCAAATACACGATATTTTCTATCTGATGCCCGATATCCCCCTCTTGTGTGCCAAGTATCATATTCCTGAGACCCGTGTCGCAGATGTAATACTTGCTCTCGGATTTAAGGTGCGTCCTGCCCTTGATGTCATAACGCCGCACCTTGTAGAACAGATAGCTGTCGCACAGCGCTTCAAGATAGGTTTCGACTGTAGCCACACCTGTGGGGCGGCCGTTCGAGGTCAGCGTGTCAGCGATTTTCTTGGCCGATATCGGGCTGCCGACAGTGCTCGCCAAAAAGCCGGCGATGGATTTCAGCAAAGTGACGTCGCTCAGCTTCTTGCGCGTCATTACATCCTTGACGAGGACGGTGTTGTATATCCCCTCCAAATACTGGCTGTGAGCAAGGGAATTGTCCACAAATCGGGCGGCGTAGGGGAACGCGCCCATGTTCATATACTGGCTGAACCGTTCCCGCTTGTCGGGCGTAGACACCGCCTCGCCGTACTCCGCAAAAGAGAGCGGCAGCATATTGGTCTCAATATACCGGGCGGACAGTTTAGTGGCAAGCTCTCCCGACAGCATATAGGCGTTTGAGCCTGTGATGTAGATGTCGAGCGTTTTTTTGAGAAACAGGCTGGACACCGCTTTTTCGTAGTCCTTACAGTTTTGGATCTCGTCAATGAACACATACGTCCACTTGCCCGCGACAATGCGGGCTTTCACATATTCATGCAGTTTCTTATAGTCCAGCAGCTCGGAAAAATCCTCGTCCTCCAAATTGACGGCGATTATCTGCTCGTCGGCCACGCCCTCCGCTTTCAGACGGTCGATATACAGTTCAAACAAAGTGGACTTGCCGCAGCGCCGAACTCCCGTGACGACCTTTATCATCTCTTCCTCGCGCCACATGGCGAGCTGCTCTAAATACGCCTTGCGCACTATCAGTTTATTCATGGCAAAGAACTCCTTTCCGAACCATTCTAATGGCTCTATTATAGCAAATCCAAGAAGAAATCGCAAGTGTTTTTTGAAATGAACAATCTCTTGCATTTTCAGCAAGAGATTGTTAAACGCGCGCGTCGCCACCTCTTGTTACGGTGTTCATCGCTCGTTGTTCTTTTGTTACCCTTTCCCGACAGCCTCCATTACATATTGAAAACGGCGTCTATGCGCAGTATAATGAATTCGAATTTATGAGGATGTTTTTATACGGAGGCAAGCGCATGGACTATATAACAGTGCGGCAGGCGGCGGAAAAATGGGGCATTAAAATACGTCAGGTCCAAAACTTGTTGAAAATGGGGCGCATACCCGGCGCGGTCCAACCCGCCCGCGACTGGCTGATCCCCAAAGACGCGGCAAAACCCGCTGATGAACGGCGTAATAATCGCCGGCAGCCAAAGAAGGCGTCGCGCTGGCGAGCGAAGGCGGCGGCGCCGACGCCTGATAAAAATTTGATTTTGCTGGTCGAGGACAACAAGCACCTCAACGAGATCAACCGCCGCAACCTGCAATCGGCGGGCTATGAGGTGCTGACGGCGCTGAATCTGGCGCAGGCGCGAGAACATTTGCGCCGCCGCGACCCGGATGTGATTCTGCTTGACGTGTTTCTGCCGGACGGCAGCGGCATGGATCTTTGCCGTGAGATCCGCGCGCGGACGGCGGCGCATATTCTGTTTCTCACTTCGCTGGACGAGCACAGCGAAAAAATCAAGGGGCTGGATATGGGCGGCGACGACTATATCACCAAGCCGTACAAACTGGACGAATTGCTCTCGCGGGTGGGCGCGGCCGTGCGCCGCCACGGGATGCGCGGGCCGGGTCCCGCCGCCGAAACCGTCACGCGAGGCGCGCTCACGCTGAATATTGTCCTGAAACGGGCGTATTTGGGCGGCGCCGATATGGCGCTGGCCTCGAAAGAGTTCGAGCTGTTGTATCTTTTTATAAAAAACGAAGGCCAGATCCTTTCCGCCGATGAAGTTTACAAAGCGGTATGGGTGCAGCCCAGCATCGGCGACGCGAACGCCCTGCGAGTCGCGGTCTCCAGGCTGCGCAAGAAACTGGAGGCCGACGAGAACGGCGCGTTTATCATCGAGTCCGTTCGCAACGAGGGCTATCTGTTCACTGCCGCGTCGTAGCTGCCGGAAGTTCTCAGAGAATTATTACAATTAAGAAATGTTTCCCCTTTTTTGTTTTCCTCATGCTAAAATCAGGGTGATTTTGTTCGGTAAGTTCAGAGACAGATCTCCGCTTCCCCGGCGTCATTCCGGGCTTGTCCCGGAATCCAAAAAATGGAAAACGAGGGGATGTATTCCGGGGAGACCGTCTCTGAACTGTAGCCGGAAAAAAATTGAGAAAATCACAAAAAAGGGTTGACAAACATGAATCGTTGCGCCATCATTCTCAGACAGACAGACAGACAGACAGACAGACAGACAGACAGACAGACAGACAGACAGACAGACAGACAGACAGACAGACAGACAGACAGACAGACAGACAGACAGACAGACAGACAGACA
>JAISAH010000137.1 GCA_031266805.1 Gracilibacteraceae bacterium | reverse complement strand
TATTCCGATTTTGCGGTATTACAACAGTTGCAGGCAAATACCAAAATGATGTGCAATTCCTCCCAGAGATTTACAATTCATGCGTTCCCATTTTACCAGCTAAAAATATCTACACCCTCCCATTAATTAAAGCGGCGGACGCGGCGGCGAATTGCTCGAATTTACTGCGAATTGAAGCGCGCTAAAAAAAATCAATAAATCCTAACACATTATTTTTAAATGTGTTATAATAAAACGACGTGACGAATTTGTATGCAGGAGAGAACATATGGATCTGACCACTCTTATTGGTATTGTCGTCGCTTTTGGCGGTTTGCTCCTCGGTTATGTGCTGGAGCACGGCAGCATCCCGGCCCTTTTCCTTCTCAGCCCGGCGGTCATCGTGTTTGGCGGAACCTTCGGCGCTACGCTCACTTCTTTCCAATTCAGACAAATCAAGAAAGTGCCGGGGCTGTTTTTATCCACATTCCGTTCCTCGGCGGCGGATGAAATTGTAAGAGTATCCGCCACATTGGAGGAAATGGCCCAGCTCGTTAAAGTGAACGGTTTCCTTAGCCTGGAAGGCTATTTGCAGCAGCATGACGACATTGACCCCATATTAAAACGCGGCGTTCTGCTGATGATGGACGGCGCCGATTCGCAGCGGATCGAAGAATCCATGGAAGCGGACATCGCAATCATTGAACAGACCAAACATTCGGAAATAGCCGTTTTTGAGGCGATGGGCGGTTACTCCCCGACCATGGGCGTGGCCGGCACCGTCATGGGTCTGGTGCAGACGCTGAGCCACATGGCCTCGCCGGAGGAGTTGGCCGGTGCCATCGCTTCCGCGTTTATCGCCACTTTATACGGTATCGCTTTTGCCAATCTGCTTTATCTGCCGGTTGCCAGCAAGCTGAAAATGAATCTGAAAACGCACGGCATCTGCTATGAATTGCAGGTAAAAGGCGTCGTAAGCATCCAAAAAGGATTTAACGTCCGGGCGATCAAAGAGATGATCGTGCCTTATCTTGAGGCTGTGGGCGCGCAGCCGGAGGGCGGAGGTGACTGATTATGGCGAAAAAGAAACAGAGCGAGCCGGAAAAAGATAACGCCGAGCGCTGGCTGCTGACTTATTCGGATATGATCACTTTACTCCTCGCGCTGTTTATCATGCTATACGCGATGAGTACCATTGACGCGCAAAAATACGCGCAAATAGCCCGCAGCATCGCGGGCGCTTTTGAGGGCGGCAGCGGCGACCTGCCCGACGTCGGCGACGGCCCGGCGGGAGAGAGCCCGTCCATCGACGGCGAGGACCCGGAACAGCCGGCGGAGTTTTCCGATCTGTATGAACGCCTGACCAGCGAAGTGGCCGCCAACGAATTGAGCGACCTTGTCGACGTCTTGCAAAAAGATGATTCCATCATTGTACGCTTCAAGGATTCGGTGCTTTTTTTCGCGGACAGCCCGCAGATGCGCCCCGAAGGCCAGGTGGTGCTGACTAAAATAGGAACTATTCTGGCCGATATGAGCGTGGCGATCGGCCATGTCCGGATCGAGGGCCATACGGCGGACACCGGCATGGAAAACGTCAGCGCTTTTGACCTCTCCGCCCAGCGCGCCACCACGGTGCTGGCTTTTATCGTCGTGGAGGACAGATTTCCTCAGGCCAAGGCCAGCATAGCCGGCTATTCCCATTATGTGCCGATTGCGGAAAACGCGACCGAGGAGGGACGCGCCCGCAATCGGCGGGTGGAACTGCTGATTACGCCGCCGCCACCGGAAGAGGTGACATGGGAGACGATTTTGCCTTAGCGCGGGGAATCACTGCGCCGCAGCGGTCTGCTGCATCGTGGCCCGCGCGTATTCCGACAGGACGGCTTCATGCAGCGCCGAGCGGAATTCGCCAGTGATCGGAAAACAAACGTCGCGGTACTCGCCTCTTTTGTCCTTGATGCTGGGCATGGCGACAAAAACTCCGTTTTTGCTGTTCATGATCTGAATGCCGTTGACGGCGAAACAGCCGCCGAGCGTCACGCTGGCGAACGCCAGCAGATTGTTGCGGGAGGCGACGGGATAGACGCGCGTTTCGATGCTCAAAGTGGTCTTTTCCTGGTTTTTCATGGTATTCCTCCTCAATAAGATGGTTTCGCGGAATTCTCCGTATACCAGTAAGGCGGGATCACGGACCATATTATTACAAATATGTAAAATAAAACTCGGGGTGGGCGAAAAAAATTTATGGCCATGGCAGAGGCGGCGGCGCCCGCGGAGGAAAGCGGTAAAATATATGTCGATCTGGAAGCGTTTCAAGGACCGCTGGATCTTCTGCTCAGCCTGATCCGCCAGCACAAGGTGGATATTTACGCTATTCCCGTCGCCCTCATCGCCGACCGGTTTATAGAATCGCTCGCGCAAATGGAAAAACTCGATTTGGAAATCACTTCGGAGTTTTTGGTGCTGGCGGCCCAGCTGCTCTACCTGAAATCGCGCGAACTCCTGCCCCGGCCGCAAAAAACAGAGGACGAACTGGCCGAGGAAGAACTGCTGAAACAGGATATCGTGGACCGCGTGGTCATATACGGCGCCTACAAGGAAGCGGCCGCTTTTCTGCGGGAGCGGAGCCGGGCGGAGGCGGCGCCGTTTTTTCGCGTCGTGGACTTGGAAGAACTGTGGGAGACGCTGCCGCGGCCCAACCCTTTGCGGGGCGTATCGCTCGCCGCTTTGAACCGGGTTTTTGCCGCCGCTCTCGCCAAGGCGGAAAAAGAGGAGGAGACGGCCATGCTGGCGGCGGAGGAGATCCAGATGGATATGATGATCCGCGGCATCATGCGCCGGGTGCTCCTGCGGCCGGACGGGCTGCTGTTTTCCCGTTTGTTTGCTTACCGCTCCCGCCTGGAAATCATCATCGCTTTTACCGCCGTGCTGGAACTTCTGCGCGGCGGCAGACTGCGCGCGGCCCAAAGCGAAACGACGGGCGATATTTTCATCGTCCCGACGCCTAAAGCCCGCGAATACGCGGATTCACCGGACGGGGCCCTGTGAGCGGGGCGGTGCTGTTTCGGGAAAAAGAGACCGCGGCCCTGGAAGCCCTGCTGTTCATGGCGCGGGAACCGCTGCCCCCGGCGCGGCTGGCGGAACTGCTGGAGGTAAAGACACAGGACGCGGAGGACCTTCTCGCGGTCCTCGCCGCGCGCTACGAGCGGGAGGACTGCGGTTTGACCCTCGTCCGCTATGAGACAGGCGTGCGGCTCGGGACCAAAGGCGAGACCGCCCCGTATATTCAGGCGCTCTACCGGCAGCCGTCCCAGCTTTTGTCGCAGGCGGCCCTGGAAACTCTGGCCGTGATCGCCTACCGCCAGCCGGTGACCAAAGGCGAAATCGACCTGATCCGCGGCGTGCAGTCGGACACGGCTTTGCGCGCCCTGCTGGAAAAAGATCTGGCCCGGGAAGCCGGGCGGCGGGAAAGCGCGGGCCGCCCGTTCCTGTACGTCACGACGCCGGAGTTCCTGCGGTATTTTAACCTGACCTCCGTCGCGGAACTGCCGCCGCTGGAGCAAAACGCTATAATACCCCTCGCGTAGGGGTTCAATTTTTGAACACTACCTGTGTTCCCGTTTCGCCTTGTCCCGGAATCCAAAACGTCATTCCGGCTTCATGCCGGAATCCAAAAAAGTTGATTCTATCATATCCGTAACGAGTGCATTCAACTGCGCGGCGTTCTTTGATGTGATAACGGGCTTGCCCGTGTCCGCTTCGATTTCACGGCGAGCGTTCCCGGCAATCCTGCCGCCGCGCCGCGCTACCTGTTGACTTTCCTCAAAGGTTTCCGGTTCTGCCGTTTTAGATATTTCGGTTGTGGTTGTTTCGGCAAGCATGGTAAGCACAAGCTCCAAATCGGTCATGTTGTCGCGCAAATTCTCTTTTTTCAAGCCTTTAAGATTCTTATACTGGCGCGTACTCATACCCGCCCACGCCTTTGTAATCTCGTCGGTCAATATGGCGTATTCCACGCCTTTTTGAACGCCGCGCTTCTGCCACTCGGTGGTGAGGTTATTGCGGATACGGATTGTCAAAAGTCGTTGCCGTATCCAATTTTCGTCATAGCCCTTCTTTATGTACGTCTCAAAAGCGCGGTCAATCGCCTGTTCCGGGTCTATCGTTTCTTCAATGCGCTCTCTTCCGACTTGCGCGAGCCAGCTTTTGAGAGGTTCTACTTTCGGTGACGGGATAGACTGAATAATTCTTAAAACCTGTTCCGTGTTGGCAACGTCGGTAAAGCGTTGTTTGCCGTCCTCTGCGGTCATTTTCAACTGCTGACAATTTGTCAGCAGTTCATTTGCGCCTTCCGCTTTAAGGCGTTCTTTCAATTTCGCCCAATAATTACTTGCGCCGCGCTGGGTTGGCTGTTCCGTGAGAACGCCCACCACATCAACGACGGAAAAAAACCATTCCTCTTTTCCCTCATCCCATGCACAGCGTATACGCTTGTTCTCGAATAATTGAATTTTGTTGTTTTCGTCCATTGAGAATTGCCCCCTTTCAAGACTTTAATATTATACACGATTTTTACCATTTCGACAATCAAAATTTTTATAGCGAACCCGGAACATAGGCGTAGAGTTTTGCCGCGCGCTGGATGATTTTATAATCAGGGTTGGCCTCCATGATCAGGCGGCGCATAACGATATGATCGTCCGGCAAATGATAGGTGCAAAGCGAGAGGACCGGCGCCTGCCGGCGCAGCAATTCGCGCGCGCCCTCCAGCATATACCGCTCAAAGCCCTCTATATCCGCCTTGATAAAATCGACCTGAATACCGCGCTCCGCGACCCAGTCGTCGAGCGCGACCACGCGTACGATGTCCGCGCTTTCCGAGCCGCCGCCGTCAAACTTTGATTTGCCGATATTCGCCGCGTCAACCGACAAAAACAGTTCTTCCGTCCGGCCGCCGGCGCCAAACGGCACTATTTCAATGGCGCCGGGCAGATGCGCGTTCAGTTCCACGGTTTTCGCCAGCAGCTTTCGCGTTTCGGCGGACGGCTCAAAGGCGAAAACCGCCGCGCCCTTGGCCGCCGCGTAGGCCGCGAAATCACCCAGACAGGCGCCGAGGTCAAGCACCGTGGCGCCGCTGTGTACAGTAATATCCGCGCCGTCGTCCTCGTAACAGTAAAAACCCTCGCACTGGAATTTTTCAAATTCATCGCAAAATTCGCGGTCGTAGCGGTCGCCATTATAGAGCCACGCCCCGAAAATATCGGTGTACAGTTCTATTCCCCCGCCTGCAGATTCTAAAAAGGGCTTGCGCTGAAAACGGATCCCCTGGAAATCAATCAAATCACCGTGTAAATACCCGCGCATTATACGCTGCGCGAAGGCAATTGTCATATGCTGGTAGCTTGCACGCAAAAATTTCATGTGCAATTTAACTGCCGCAAACCCCAGCCCCGCGGCGGCAAGGGCCAGGAAAAAATCTAACGGCGACTTACAGAGTAAAAACCAGGCCCTCGCTTCCGCCCAGGCGGTTTTTCTGCCCTTCGGCTTATTTTCCGGTTCCGGGGCGGTGTTTGTCGAGAGTTTATTAACCATTATTATTTCTCTCCTGCGTTTTATTTTGTCATTTATTTACAAAACATATTTTTCTACGATCTTTATTCTCCTGACAACGACACTAAACAGAAATGAAAACATCACAGCCACCGCGGTTATACAAATAACAACCAGAACCAGTGGATGTTTTTGCGGAGTAAATCCTATGAATTTGAAAAATATATTTAAAAACAACGGGTGTATTAAATACATCCCGAATACCTGACGGGAAATAAAATTGTAGATCTTATTTGAAGATATGTTTTGCCGAATGAAGCAGAATACGCACAATGTTATTATAACGATTAATGGGGATATATTATCATCCAAACCAATAATATCAACTCCGCCATTGATAAAATTATCATTTAAAGAAATTGAAATCATATACAATAAATATAACAAACCAGTCGCCAATAACAACTTATTGTTGATACGCAAATCATATCGATGGATATAATGCCCTAACAGCAGATATAATACAAAAACAGAATCTATCGGAATGTATAACCCGAATTTATAATTCGGAAATATATTTTGAAGAGTTGGCATTACGCTTGTGAAGATGAACAATACAATCAGCACATATTCCAGCGTTTTCTTGCTTGCAAAATTAACAAAAACCTTAAATAATGGCAACAGAATATACAAGCCTATTATCATGTATAAATACCACATATGCTCCCATGATTGTCCTCGGAATACATTTATTACGGCCATCCCGATTTGTTCAACATGGAATTGATAATGGGCGTCAAAAAACAATTGCATAAAAGCAAAGGGCACACCGAATACGACTAACGCCAATGCAATACGGGAAACATATTTTTTGTATATTTTATTAACAGGAATTTCCTTTTTCTTGTCTAAAAATAAGACTCCGGAAATCATTACAAATGACGGCACATGCCAAAGCCAAATATTATTCAATATCACACAAATATATTGCTCAATTTCTGTCAGCGACGAACCGAAATTAACAATATTGCTGAATACATGGAAAATAATCACAGCAATGCAAGCGTATACCTTTAAAACATTAAGATAACCTGTTGCTGGTGAATTATACATGAATTCTCCTCGTAGTGTACTCTCCGTCATTTCCGGCTTTATGCCGGAATCCATTCTCTCGTATGCCGTTTTTTAGATTCCGGGACAAGCCCGGAATGACGGGCTTTATTTTATATTTGTCTCTCTGGTGATATAAATCGGCCGACGTTTGATTTCAGAGTAGACCCGCGCCAGATATTCGCCGATGATCCCGAGCAAAGAAATGATCACGCCGCCGATGAACATAATAAGGATGATAATAGTGGAAAACCCGGAATAATCGGTCCCATAAACCAAAACCTGTAAAATAATAAACGCGGAATAAACGACAGCCGCAAGGACGACCAGAGCGCCTAGGACAGACGCCAACCGGAGCGGAGTCGTCGAAAAAGCGACCAGCCCTCCCGCGGCGTATTTCAGCAAGGCGATAAACGACCATTTTGTTTTTCCGGCCGCGCGCTGTACATCCTCGTACTCGATCCATTTCGTCTTATATCCGATCCAGTCAAACAGCCCCTTGGAAAAACGCTCATATTCCCTCAAACTCACGACAGCGTCTTTCATGTTCCGCGTCATCATTCGAAAATCCGTCACGCCGGGACGCATATCGACCTCAGAAATGTGGTTGAGCACGGAAAAAAACGCGTTAGACAAAATTTTTCTGAGCCATGGCTCACCCTTGCGCTCCACACGGTAAGCCGCGCAAGAATCGTACCCGGCATCTATCTCGTCAAGCATCGCGGGGAGCAGAGCGGGCGGATGCTGCAGATCGCAATCCATCAGCACGACCAAATCACCGTCAGAGGCCTCAAGTCCGGCGTAAATCGCCGCTTCTTTGCCAAAATTACGGGCAAAAGAAATATATTTGACCGATTCGTTACCATATTTTTCCACAAGAGACTTGATGGCGGCCAGCGTGCCGTCCTGGCTGCCGTCGTCAATAAACAGAACCGAATAAGAGCAATCCAATCCTTGCATACAGCGCGATATTTCGGCAAAAAACAGAGGCACACATTCCTGTTCGTTAAAACAGGGGGTGATTATATCAAGGTGATGTTTTTTGTGGGTCATTAAGTTAAACTCCTTGCCCCGGAAAGCATATGTTTGACAGCGTCAAAAAGGAATACTTTTTCGCGGTAAGCCCTGTGTTTCAGCAGCGCGTACAGCAGGATAAACGGCAGGGCCAGCGGCTTGCTCGTCGCGGCAAACAAAGCGCCGTGCCCGGAGAAAAATTCCTCCGACCATTCCTTGGCGTGCCAGGTGGAATCACGATGGTTGACGACGCCGATCCTTTCCTTCACATATGCGATCCTGTGCCCTCTCTGATACGCCTGGGCGAGAAAGAGCATATCCTCGCCGCATGTGCCGCCGTATGCCGCGCTGCCGGGCCCAAACCGCTCGTCAAAGCGGAGACCGTTATCGGTCACGCGGCGGCGAAACGTGACCTGAAAGGTCGCGAAACGGACAATTTCGTCAAAACGGCAGTATTTGGACTTTTTCAGCCCGAATGTCGGCCGCGCCAAATTACTGCTGGGCACATGAAAAAGGATGATATCGGCCGCCGGAAATTCCGCGTACGCCGCGAGCACTGTTTCCTGATAACCCGGATCATATACCACGTCGTCGTCGGCAATGATCAGGATATCCCCGCTCGCCGCGCTGACCGCCGCGTTCCTGTTCAGCGAAACGCCGCGTCCCTCGCCGGCTATGCAGTCTATGGCGTGGCCGTCCACGTTCTTTTGCTCGCGTCCGGCCCAATCCCCCTGACTGCTGATCACCGCGTCGCCGTGAATATTCATTTTATGCCACAGCGCTTCGTAATCATGACAAAACATGGTTACGACCAACACTTCGATTTTATTATTTGTAATAGACACGGATTTCCATCCTTTCTTCGATAATGGGTGCGTCATGTCCCTCGTATTTTTGGATTCCGGGACGCGCCCGGAATGACGGGAGGGGTGTGGATCCCGGGGAGGCGGGACGGGCAAGCCCGTCCC
>JAISAH010000135.1 GCA_031266805.1 Gracilibacteraceae bacterium | reverse complement strand
TGTAAACCTAAAATACCACCGCGCTGGCGGTTTCATTCTTAATCTTGTCGTTGATTTGGGAACGCCGGCATCTTGCCGGCTGGAAGTCGCTCCCAAATACCCCTCTGAACTGTAACTACAATTCGGATTTTTTATACAGTTCACTATATTTCAATCTTGACAAGCCTGCGCGTATTCCTTATAATGGATTTAGAACACGTTGCCCAGTGGTGTTTCGACTATTTTTTACCAGCTAATACTACATAATTTGCATTATGTTGCTTATGCGCCGAAAACACCGGTGAGCGGCGGCTTATCTAGCTTTTTATGGATTTAACCACGCCAGTTTCACATCGTTCAGCTGCCGCTCATGTTCAAGCCCGCTGGATTTGATATAGATCTGTGTGGTGCGCACGTCGCTGTGCCCCAGAAGGTCGGCCAGTTTGGCGATGTCTTTGGCTAAATTGTAATAAGTGCGGGCGAACAGCCGGCGCAGATTATGGGGAAACAGTTTGCCGGCCGCCACCCCGGCCGCCGCGCCCAGATTTTTCATACCGCGCCAGATATTGCTGCGGTGTACCGGTTTTCCTCCCCGAGTGATGAAAACACTGCCGGTCGTCAGCTTTTTCTTTTCGATATGATCCAGCAAGATCCGCCGCAGATCAGCGGGGATGATGACCTGCCGCGCCTTGCCCTTGCTCAGGACATTAGCCCGCCCGGCCCGGATCGCCTCCACCGTGATGTGAGCCAGTTCCCCCACCCGGATCCCCGTGGCGCAAATGGTTCGCAAGATCAGGTTCATGGGGCTTTGCTTTTTCTCCGCTTCCTTTAAGAGGCTCCCGTATTCCTCCCGGCTCAGTTCCTCATCCTGCCCGCAAAACGTCCGGTGCTGGATCCGCAGCTGCTTGAGACGCAGATCGCTTAAACCAAGGAAACTCAGAAACCCGTTCACGGCGGCCAGCATGGAATTGACGCTGACAGCGGAGTAAACCTGGGTGATTTCCTCTTTGTAGGTCCGCAATATCTCTTTGGTCAAACCGGTCAGGACGGTCTTTTTATCTGGCTCGCCTCCGCCCGCCTCCGTGAGGAATCTGGTGAAGCGCCGCAAATCATACTCATATTTACTCAAAGTATTCCGGCTTTTTTCCTCATCGCGCAGATATGCCAAATACGCCTGGATATGAGCCTCCAGAGTCATTGCTGTTTTTCCCATTTCAATCCGCCTCTCAATTTAATTTTTACTGCCTTGTATTATAAAATGTTTTCGCCTTTTAATAAAGGATTCTTTGGCGCTTGGCGGCCCAAAAATAAGAAAAATAGCAATATTTGGTGATGACAGGCCGCGAAGTCTATGATAGAATGGCAGGAAATGTTACAAATATTCACTGAGGATTGCAAAAATCAGGAGGGTAAAGATGGAAGCGTATATATACGATTGGGCGCACGCCCAAATGGATAGCTGGGGCGACGCGATATATCTTAATTGCAAGCCCTCGGGGGAGTATTTCGATCCGCCGAAGACGCACAGGGCGCTTTTCTATAAAGAAAATGCGCGGTACGCGTTGTGGCGCGTGGAGAATGAGCGCGGGGTGACATGGTTCAAGTTGATAAATTATTATCAATTGCGAGCCTATATGCCGGAAATCATGGATATGCTCCTCCGCAATGGAGAATGTCTCTATAATCGTATTGACACAAAAGACAAAAAGATATTTGACATAAGATATCTGTGACGAGGAGGCGAAATGTATCAAAACAGTGCGTCAAGATTATGAAATTGAGAGGAAGTATCTCATCAAAATGCCGTCGCTTGAACTTCTGCACACTCCGGGATCCAAGGAATATATCATCGCTCAGTCATACCTGAAGAACGACGACCCGAACGCCGAAGAACGCATACGCATGGAAGCCGGCGAGGATGGCGTGCATTACATGCACACCGTCAAGATAGGTTCCGGCCTAAAACGCATTGAGAAGGAAAACGACATCACCGCGCGGGAGTTTTACGGATTTCAGGACAGGCTGGACTACTCGGCGCGCCCTGTCATGAAGACGCGCTATCGTATGCCCTATCGCAACCAAGTGATAGAGATAGACATTTATCCCAACTGGGATGAACACGCCATTCTTGAGGTGGAATTGCGCAGCGGCAACGATCCGGTACACATCCCCGATTTCATAGAGGTAGTTAAAGAGGTCACCGGCGACAAAGCATACAGCAACTATTCGTTCGCGTTTGCCCCGCTGAAACTTTAGGACCCGAGCACAGCAAGGAATCAGACCGCTTTCCCGGCATTTACCTCCCGGTTATTTTCAATGTTAAACGTTAGCTAAAGGTAACTATTCTCGTGATTAATTCTCAGAAAAATTCTCAAAAAAAAGATTGACAAATCCCAGGCCACCCTGTTACACTATGGAAGCAGTCGAAAGACTCTTCGCAAACGCTGGATAATAAAGACCGTTGGTATGATCAGAGAACTACTCGGGGGAGTAGTCTGTCCTTTCTCTGATTGATACAGCGGTCTTTTGTGTTCTTTGAAAACTAAATAACCGTCTGTTCCGTTCAGGCGACTCACCCGGTCAAGCCGGCCATGACCTGCCATAAGGCAGCGAGCCGCCAAGGGTGAAGGAAAACGGCAAACCACCGAGCAGGGCAGGTTGCCAGGAAACCGGGCGGGGGAAACGGTATGTAGTGTAATCAGCAATGTCAAAGCGTGCGCGAAGGAGGTTTTTTGGCTATGAACTATTGTGATGATCCGAGAATGCTGATCGAAATAGAGAAATTTGACTTATCGCTCCGGGCGTATAACTCTCTCAAACGCGGAAACATTGAAACAGTCGCCGATATCCTCCGGCTCGGTGAGAATGGACTTATCAAGGTTCGTAACCTCGGAAGGAGAAGCCTCTGCGAGGTCAAAGAAAAGTTAAAACAAATGGGCATAACGCTTGAAGCGGAACCCCTTCAAACAGGCGAAATAAAAACATGTGTCGTCGTCAGCGCAGCCGACCTGGAGGAGTATATCCAAAGAAAATTGGAGGATGTTTTAAAGTCGGACGCGGCAATCAAGGCGGAAATAACATTCATGCGCGGCTATTTCCAGCCAGGTAAATATTGCGTGAATTTTTCGTACCTGATTGATGGCAGAGATCCATGCGTTTCCGCGCTGATCGCCAGTTATCTTCGCGCCAAATATTGCGATATCAGCGGCAGCATGCGAGATTATAATATCAGTCGTGACATCGACAAGTTAAATTTTCCAGAAGAGGACGAATATGATGAGTATCGTCACAATACGGATATAACCGCCTGTGAACGAATCACTGAGTTGCCGAAAAGTATGTTCGACGCGATGCTGCGCGCGGTTGCGGCAAAAGTTGACATACATCGCGTGTTCATTGGCAATATCACCGATTGCCCCCTATCGCTTGAACGTATACGGCTTCTCAGCGAAACGATCCATCTACGCCGTTTCGACGCTAACGCCGTACACTTTGACGAGGCGGCGCTCATACCGGCGATTCTTGATAAGTTCGGCTATATCGCGGATGATCTGCGGACGAAATATACGGAATACAGAGACGCTAACATCAATATGCCGATCTCGGAGCGCATGGCCAGATTCGTACATCGCCGCATGTTCAGCAGCTGGGAGTGCGAAATCCCCGAAGCGGCCGAACCCCGCGAAATAACGGAGACCGCCAGAGTCATGAAACCGACGGCGCTGGACCGGCTTGGGGGAATGATCGGCTTGCCGGGCGTTAAAAGCACAGTGCGAAACCTGACGGCCCATTGCGCTATACGGAAAATGAAGGCTGATCTGGCCGGCGCGCCGGAAACAATCGTGCCAAATATGCTGTTCTTGGGGAATCCGGGCACAGGCAAAACAACAGTTGCGAAACTCGTCGCCGAAGTCCTTCGCGAGCATGGGCTGATGCGAAAAGGGCATCTTGTAACAGCGGCGCGCGCTGACCTTATCGGCAGGCACACTGGAGAGACCGCCCCAAAAACGACAGAAAGGTTCGTGCTGGCGCTTGACGGAGTGTTTTTCATTGACGAGGCGTATTCACTGTATAACGGCGAAGAAGACGATCAGGATATATTTGGAAAAGAAGCGATAGACGCGCTTACGGGCCTGATGACGGAGTACGCGGGCAGATGCTGCGTGATCCTAGCGGGGTATGAAGACGAGGTCGAGCAAATGCTCCGGCGGGTCAATCCCGGACTGCGCGAGCGTTTTCCCTTCCGGCTGAAATTCGAGGATTATACTGAGCTTGAGCTAAAACAGATATTTCTCAGCAAAACAGCCGAGCAGCAGTTGCGGTTAACGGACGGATGCGATATAGCGCTCGATAATTTGCTTCACCGACTGTATGCGTCTCGCGGCAGGGATTTCAGCAATGGGCGCGCCGTTCAGAACGCGCTGCAGGAAGTCGTCCTGCAGCAGGAACGCCGGTTGTTCGAGACGCAGAACCGCGGTACGGCTCTGACTGCGGAAGAAGTATTCGATCTGACCGCGGAAGATTTTCGCGCCGCCGGCGGCGAGTTGCTCAAACGGAATGTCCAAACGGCTGAGAAGGCCAGGATCGGCTTCTCAGCCGCATAATACGAAAAATAGCCTTGTCAATAGTCATTATTTCTTGTCGCCGACCCATTTATTTCGCTTCGCCAAACTGTGCGGTGACGTATTTTTAATTCTGACCAGCGTTTCCAAGACTGGATTCAGCGTACGTTTTGCGGTATAATGACGTTAATAACATGCGCAAAATTCCGTCGTCAACTGACCACTTTATTTTCAAACAGTCCCTAATACAATCATGATTAAGTTAAACACGATTAAGCAGTTTGCGTTGAGGTGAACGGAATGTTTGTCGGAAGAAGCGAGGAGCTGAAAAGCCTGACGGAATACTATGGCAGCGGTAAATACGAGTGCGCCGTTATTTACGGTCGGCGGCGGGTGGGAAAAACCGAGCTGATTACGGAGTTTGTCAGGAACAAGAAGCATATTTACTTCACGGCTGTCGAGGGAACATATCGAAAAAATCTCGAAATACTCAGCAAGGCGGTGTTCAGCGGGTTGAACGGCGGCGTCCGTACCGTCAGCCCTGTGTTTTCCGATTTTTCCGACTGCCTTGACTATATCCACAGCCGGTCTCGGGAAAAGTTGGTCGTCGTGTTCGATGAGTATCCGTATTTCGCGCAAAGCGAGCAATCGGTTTCCTCCGTTTTGCAGCAGTATATCGACCATAAATTTCAGCGAACGGACATCATGTTTATCCTCTGCGGTTCGTCAATGTCCTTTATGGAGAGACAGGTTATGGGCAATAAAAGCCCGCTTTACGGCCGCAGAACCTGTCAGTATAAACTCCTGCCCTTCGATTTCAAGTCCTCGGCGGAGTTTCACAGCGGTTTTGATAAGCGGGAGCAAGCGGTTGTCTATGGGATAACGGGAGGGATTCCAAAGTATTTATTGCAGATCGACGACAAGAAGAGTTTGAAGGAAAATATAACAAAAAACTTTTTCTCACCCGACAGCTTGCTCTTTGAGGAACCGAGCAATCTGTTAAAACAGGAGCTTCGCGAGCCGGCGGTGTATAACGCGATTATCACGGCAATCGCCGCGGGCAGCTCAAAGCTCAATGAAATCGCCACAAAATCGCATATGACGACTTCCGCTTGCAGTAACTATTTGACGTCGTTGATTTCGCTGAACATCGTCAGAAAGGAACTGCCTATTCTTGCGAAGGCAAACGCCAGGAACACGATTTATCGCTTGAATGACGGTATGTTTCGGTTTTGGTATAAATTTGTATACGATAATATCTCGGCAATATCCATGCATCACGGCGAAGCGGTGTATGACGAGATCGCGCCGCAGATTTCGGACTTTATGGGTGAAGTGTTTGAGGACATTTGCAAACAGTGGCTGTGGCGGGAGAATTTCGCGGGGCGGCTGCCGTTTCGATTCAAGGACTGCGGTCGATGGTGGGGAACGAATCCCCATAGGCGCGCAGAGCAGGAGATCGATTTGCTGGCGTACGCCGGCGACAAGGGCGGCGCGATATTCTGCGAGTGCAAATGGACGAATGAGAAAATACCGGAGGGCCTTATTGACGAACTGATCAATAAAAGCGATATGTTCAGCTATGAGAAAAAGTATTATTACCTTTTCTCGAAAAGCGGATTCACACCCGCCGCTCTCGCAAGGGCAAGCGATAATGTCCGGCCGGTTTGCTTTGACGACATGTTTAGTAGGTAACTGATCAATCAATATGAACCTCCCGGTTTATCAGTTTTTCCATATGCCGTTGACCTACCGCTGCCGATCTTGACAAGATATCCGCTCTTGACAAGCGCCGCCAAGGTGCGCTCCGCCGTGATCTTGCTGATGTCGGGGCAGGCTTCCAATATCTCTTTCTTTGAGACCTTACCGATTTTGCGGTCTATGAACGCCTTGATACGGTCAGGCTTCGACAACCCCTTGTCGGAAAGGTATTCGACACGTTCCTCAAACTCGTTGTAGGCTTTCTGCACGACGCCGAGATAATAGCGAACGAACGGCGCATAGTCGTTATTGTTTTCATGCCAACTTGTCGAGCTGTCCTGTAAAGCCTCATAGTAGGTGTCCTTGCTACCCTCGATGAGTTTTTCCACGCTGATGTACTTCCCGACGATATATCCGGCGCGGTAGAACAGCAGTAAGGTCAGAAGCCTGCTCATTCTGCCGTTGCCGTCGTTGAACGGATGGATGCAGAGAAAGTCCAGTACGAACATCGGAATCAGGAGAAGCGGGTCATACTCGCTCTTTTCCAGACTCTCGATGAACGCAGTGCATAGGTCGTCCATAGCTGAAGCGGTCAGGAACGCGGGGACAGGCTGAAAGCGAACGCTCTGGTTCCCCTCGGCGTCAGTCTCGGCGATGAAGTTATCGGAATTCTTGTAAGAGCCGCCTGTCGCGCTCCCTCCGAACGAGTAAAGCTGTTTATGCAGTTGCAGGATGATGTTCGGGCGCGGGTAGATGTAATCATAGTTCTCGTGTATGGTGGCGAGGATATCGCGGTATCCGGCGATTTCCTGCTCTGTGCGGTTGCGCGGCGCGGACTTGTCCCTGACCAGTTCCTCCAATCTCTTGTCGGTGGTGTGGATACCCTCGATGGCGTTGGACGCGCCCGTGCTTTGGATTTTCGCGATCTCCATCAAGGTCGTCAGCGCGTCGGCATGGGCTTCAATGTAAAGCTCCTGCTTGCCCTTGTGTTCATGTATGGAAGACAGCATAGCCACGATCTCCGGCGTAAGCAGGACTCCAGGGGCGCCTTTATAATCAAATGCTTTCATTGGCGATCTCCTTCACGAATCATTTTACTGCATCATTATGCCTGATTATGACGCAGATTACAATCCTGTGACGAAGATTATTTCTCGTCGCCGCCCCAGGATTTTTGTCCGGGGCGAGTTCCCGATACTGGATTCAGCGTCCGTTTTGCGGTATAATAGCATCAATACATGAGGAAAGAAGGGCGGGCATGAAACTTTGGGGTGGGCGCTTTGAAAAAGACACGGACGCGCTGGTGGAGGATTTTCACTCATCCATCTCGTTTGACCGGCGTCTGTATGAGCAGGATATAGCCGGCAGTATCGCGCACGCCGCTATGCTGGGCCGGGCGGGCGTCCTCACGCCGGAGGAAGCGGAGCGGATCATTGCCGGGCTGCGGTCCGTCCGGGAAGATATCGCGCAGGGGAAGGCCGAATTGGAAAAAGGCGCGGAAGACATCCATATGAACGTGGAAAAACTGCTGACGGAGCGCGTCGGCTCCGTGGGCAAAAAGCTGCACACCGGGCGCAGCCGCAATGACCAGGTGGCGCTGGACCTGCGGCTTTTTCTCCGCGCGGAGACGGACAAGACCAAGGATCTGCTCGCCGCGCTTACTGAGGCGCTGCTGGCTCTGGCGGAAGAACACGCGGAAACGTGGGCGCCGGGTTATACGCATTTGCAAAAAGCGCAGCCGATCACGCTGGGCCATCATTTTATGGCTTACGCCGCCATGTTTTTACGGGATATGGACCGCCTGACCGACGCCCGCCGCCGGATGAACTACTCGCCTCTGGGTTCGGGGGCGCTGGCCGGGACGACGTTTCCGCTCCGGCGGGAAGAAGTGGCGCGGGAGCTGGATTTTGCCGGGGTGACGCTGAACAGCCTGGACGGGGTGAGCGACCGGGATTTTGCCCTGGAGTTTTTGGCGGCGGCGGCACTCGTCATGATGCATCTGAGCCGCCTGTCCGAGGAAATCATCCTGTGGTCGAGCGGCGAGTTCGGGTTTATCAGCCTGGACGACGCTTACGCCACGGGTTCCAGCATTATGCCTCAGAAGAAAAACCCGGATGTGGCGGAGTTGGTGCGCGGTAAAACCGGGCGGGTCTACGGCGATCTTTTTGCTTTGCTCACGGTGATGAAAGGCCTGCCGCTCGCCTATAACAAAGATTTGCAGGAGGATAAGGAATCCGTGTTCGACGCCGTGGACACCGCGCAAAAATGCCTGCTGACGATGGCGCCGCTGCTCAGGACCATGACCGTGCATAAGGAGCGGCTGGCCGCGGAGGCGAAAAAAGGCTTCATGAACGCGACTGACCTCGCTGATTATCTCGCGCGAAAACAGGTGCCTTTCCGGGAGGCGCACGCCATCGTCGGCCGTCTGGTCCTTTTATGCGGGCAAAAAGGCTGCGCGCTGGAAGATTTGCCGCTGGCGGAACTCCAGGCCGCCGCCGCCGAGATCGAAGAAGACGTATACGACGCCCTGAGCCTCGAAACATGCGTTCGGGCGCGGTGCGTTCCGGGCGGGCCGGCGCCGGAAGCGGTGCGGGCGGCCATCGGCGCGGCGCGGGCCGAGATGAAAAGATTATATGGGGAATGAGGATGAAAATAGGATTGGATTTGGACGGGGTGGTGGCCAACAGCCTGCCCCATGTGATAAAGGTTTTGGACCTGAGTTTTCCGCAAAAATTCGCGCAGGGGGATCATTTTGACCTTGCCCGTTATTACGGCGTGCCGCGGGAGGAAATAGGCCGGATCATAACGAAGCGGGCGGAGGAAGTCTTTGGCGAGGCGGAAATGGTGGAGGGCGCGGCGGAGGGGATCGCCTGGATGGAAAAAAATGGGCACAGTTTGATTTATGTCACGGCGCGCAAGACGGGACGGGAGGAGGATGTGACGCGAGGTTGGCTGGAGCGGCACGGTTTGGACCCGCGCCGGTTGTTTTGCGTTTCCGGCGGTCCGAAGGCGGAAGTGGCGCTGGCGGAAAACGTCGAGCTCTTCGTCGACGATTTTCTGAGCAACGCCGGGCAAATAGCGGCGGTCGGGGTGCCCGTCCTGCTGCTGGACGCTTTTTACAACCAGACGGAAAAAGAACTGCCGCTGGTCACGCGCTGCAGGGACTGGGACGATATCCGGCGCGCCGTCGCCGCGCTGGCTGAGGATAAGGAATAAAGGAGGGATTTCCGTGTCGGGTCATTCAAAATGGGCGAATATCAAACACAAAAAAGCGCGGACTGACGCGGCCAAAGGGCGGATCTTCACGAAAATGGCGCGGGAGATCATGGTGGCGGCCAAAGAGGGCGGCGGTGATCCGAGCGGGAATTTTCGCCTGAAAATCGCGATCGACAACGCGAAGGCGGCGAATTTACCCGGCGATAATATCCAGCGCGCCATCCAAAAAGGCGTGGGCGGCGGAGAGGGCACGGTCTACGAGGAACTGCGCTACGAGGGATACGCGCCCGGCGGGGTGGCCGTGATGGTGGATATCATGACTGACAACCGCAATCGCACGGCCGGGGAAGTACGGCATATTTTCACGAAAAACGGCGGCAATCTGGGCGAGACCGGCTGTGTGGGGTGGATGTTCCGGGAAAAAGGACAGATCACGGTTTCCCGCGCGGACTGTGACTGGGCGGAGGACGATTTTCTCATGGCGGCGCTGGAAGCGGGGGCGGAAGAAGTCGAGACGGATGAGGACAGTTTCGAGGTTTTTACGGACGCGGCGGAGCTGGAGGCGGTGCGGGCCGCGCTGCTGCTGGCGGGGATAAAACCGGCGCAGGCCTCTCTGAACCTCGTGCCGGAAAACAAAGCGGAAGTCGGCGACGCCCAGCAGGCGAAAAAAATAATCAAACTGATCGACGCTCTGGATGAACACGACGACGCGCAAAACGTATACACGAATTTTGAGCTCTCGGACGCCTTGAATCCGGATGAGCTCTAGCGGCGGATGCGTATTTTAGGGATCGACCCGGGAACGGCCATCATGGGTTTCGGCCTGATCGAGTCCAAAGGCGGCCGGCTAAGCGCGCTGAAATACGGCGTATGGCGTACAGCGGCGGATCTTCCACTGGAGGAGCGGTTGCTTTCCATTTTCCAAGAAATGGAAGCTTGCGTCGACCTGTACCGGCCGGAGGAAGTGGCGGCGGAGGAACTGTTTTTCAATCGCAACCAGACGACGGCTATCTCCGTGGGCGAGGCGAGAGGCGTGGTCTTGCTGGCGGCGGCCAGACAGGGACTGCCGGTATACGGATATACCCCTTTGCAGGTCAAACAGGCGGTGGTCGGGTATGGCCGGGCGGACAAACAGCAGATCCAGTTCATGGTGCGGGCGATTTTGGGACTGACGGAGACGCCGAAGCCGGACGACGCGGCCGACGCGCTGGCGGTGGCCGTTTGTCACGCGCATAGCCGCAGACCGGCGAGGCAAGCGGATGGAGGGTAAACAGTGATAGGATTCCTCAGAGGCAAAGTCGAGTTTCTGACAGCGGACCAGGTGACTGTTTCTGTCGGCGGCGTGGGACTGGAAGCCGGCGTGCCGACGCGGCTGGCCGCCGGTTTGAGCGCCGGCCAGGAGATCGTTTTATACACGGTGATGCTGGTGCGGGAAGACGATATATCGCTTTACGGTTTTGGCAGCCCGGAAGACAAAAACCTTTTCCGCCTGCTGATCAGTGTTTCCGGCGTCGGCCCCAAAGTGGCGCTGGGCGTTTTATCCGCTTTTGCCGGCGCGGAAGTGAAAAAAGCCATCGCGGCGGAAGACGCGGCCACGCTGACCAGGGCGCCGGGGATCGGGCTGAAAACGGCGCGGCGGCTCATATTGGAATTAAAAGGAAAATTAGAGGACGAACCGGCGGGCGTCGCGGAGGACGGAGGGCCGGGAGCGGGCGGGAGCGGCGACGAGGCGATGGAATCTTTGCTGGCGCTCGGTTTTGCCCGTCTGGAAGCGCGGCACGTCCTGAACAAAGTACAAAGCGAAGCGGGAGAGATGAGCGCGGCGCAGCAGATCCAGCAGGCCTTGCGCCTGCTGGCCCGCGGAAAATAAAGAACCGCCAAAGGAGCGATATCCATGCAAGAACGCCTGATCACCTCGCTCAGGCAGCCGGAAGATCTGGGCGCGGAAATGGAAATGCTGAGGCCGACGCGTCTGACAGACTATATCGGGCAGGGCAAGGTGAAGGACAATATGGCTGTTTTTATCCGCGCCGCGCTCGCCCGCGGGGAAGCGCTGGATCATGTCCTGCTTTTTGGTCCGCCCGGCCTGGGAAAAACCACGCTGGCGGGCATAATCGCCTGTGAGCTGGGCGTGAACATGCGCGCGACCTCGGGGCCGGCCATCGAGCGCCCGGGCGATCTGGCCGCGCTGCTCACGTCGCTGGAGACGCGCGACGTGTTGTTTATCGACGAGATCCACCGTTTGAGCCGGACGGCGGAGGAAGTGCTTTACGCGGCCATGGAAGACTGCTGTCTGGATATCATGATCGGCAAAGGCCCCAGCGCGCGTTCCGTGCGCCTGTCACTTTCGCCGTTCACTCTGGTCGGAGCGACGACGCGGGCCGGGATGCTGTCCTCGCCGCTGCGGGACAGATTCGGCGTGAATTGCCGCCTGGAATATTATCCGCCGGAAGAATTGGTGCTGATTATCCGGCGCACGGCGCGTATTTTGAACCTGCCGCTGACAGAAGAAGGAGCGCTGGAGATCGCCGGACGTTCGCGAGGGACGCCGCGCGTGGCCAACAGGCTGTTAAAACGTATTCGCGATTACGCCTTGGACTGGGGGCGGGCGGAAGTGGACCGGGCGACGGCTTCCGAAGCCCTGAGCCGGCTGGACGTGGACCCACGCGGTTTTGACTATCTGGATCAAAAAGTGCTGCGGGCTATAATCGAAAAATTTGACGGCGGGCCGGTGGGGCTGGAAACCTTGGCGGCGATGGCGGGCGAGGAGGCCGATACGCTGGAAGACGTGGTGGAGCCGTTTTTGCTGCAACAGGGGTTTATCATGCGGACGCCGCGGGGCAGGGTGGCGACCGCGGAAGCGTTTGCCTATTTTGGCCGGACCGCGCCGGGAAAACCGGCGCCGCTCAAGGAGCCGAGTATTTTTGATGCGGACTGATCTGTTTGACTATGATCTGCCGCCGGAACTGATCGCCCAGACGCCGCTGCCCGAGCGGGACGCTTCCCGCCTGATGGTGCTGGCGCGTGACGGGAGCGGGCGCCCGGAACACCGGTTTTTCCGCGATCTGCCGGAACTCTTGCGGCCGGGGGACGTGCTGGTGCTGAATAATACGCGGGTGCTGCCGGCGAGGCTTTTGGGCCGCAAAGAAGGTACGGGCGGGCGCGTAGAGGTTTTGCTCCTTTCTCCCCGGATGCCGGCGCCGCCGCCAGATGGAATTTTATGGGACGTACTGCTCAAACCGGCCCGGCGACTGAAAGTGGGGCAGACAGTCGTCTTCGCCGGCGGACGTCTGCGCGGCGTGGTGCGGAGCGCGGACGGCGGCGACCCGGGCGCGCGCGTCATGTCTTTTAGCACGGAAGGGGTTTGGGAGGACGAATTGCGGCTGGCGGGGCAAGTGCCGCTGCCGCCTTATATAACGGCGCCGCTGGCGGACGGCGAGAGATATCAGACGGTGTACGGGCGGGAGGTCGGTTCGGCGGCCGCTCCGACGGCGGGGCTGCATTTCACCCCGGCTTTGCTGGAGCAAATCAGGGGCCGCGGCGTGGAAACGCGGGAAATATTGCTGCATGTGGGCCTGGGGACTTTTCGCCCTGTCCAAACGGATACAGTGGAAGAACATGTCATGCACAGCGAGTATTTTCGCCTGGAGGCTGAGACGGCCGCAGCTTTGCGGCGGGCCAAAACCGAAGGCCGGCGCGTCGTCGCCGTGGGAACGACCGCGGCGCGAACGCTGGAAACGGCGGCGGCGCGGACCGGACAGATCGAAGCCGGAGCGGGGCGGACGGATATATTTATTTACCCGGGTTTTCGCTTTCAGGCGATTGACGCGCTTATCACGAATTTCCATTTCCCGCGTTCCACTTTGCTGATGCTGGTCAGCGCTTTCGCCGGCCGGGAAAACGTCCTGGCGGCCTACGCGGAGGCCGTGCGGCAAAGATACAGGTTTTACAGCTTCGGCGACGCGATGTTTATAGGGTAATGATCGGAGTTCAATTATTTGACGGAATTATGATGAAATTAAGTGAGAAATCACGGCATTTTTGGGCTTGACATATTTTCGGCTTCCGTTATAGTTAAAGCTATTAGGGGGTGTTGATATGAAAATGATTAGGCCGGTGTCGGATTTAAGACAGAATTTTGCCGAAATATCCAAAACGGTACACGAAACCGTGCAGCCGGTTTTCCTCACAAAGAACGGATTTGGCGGCATGGTAGTATTGAGCATGGAAGCATATGAAAATCTGCAATTTGAGAGCAAGATATATTTCAAATTGCAGGAAGCAGAGCGCGAAGCGAGGGCAACGAAACAGCGATATTCGTCCAAGGACGTACTAAAGGCCATGCAAAAAGCGATTAAAGAAAATGTATGATCTGGAATATCTGCCGATAGCAAAACAAGACATGACGGACATAGCATGGTATATCAGCCATGATCTAGGCAACTATGAAACGTAAAAACATCGCGCTGTTACTGCTGACCATAGCGATCATAGCGGCTGCCGCTCTCGTTTTTCACGAAATCGCCGCTGCTCGCAAGCCGCAGGAAATAAATCCTCTTTCCGACGGAACTATCCCGCAAGGGACAACATATTATGTCTTGGACGGCACAATTTTGGGCGCTCGTTTTGGCGAAAACTGGTACGGCGCCGAGTCGTCTCATCCGTTTCAACTGAATAGCGTTCTTGCCCAGTCTTCGTATTCACTCTACAAGCGAGGGGAATATGTAGGCGTCTCTGATACCGCCACTCTTTTCCCGCTTTGGGGACAGGATATTCCAAGCGAACTGGCGCTGATCGGGAACGTCAGAGAGATAGTGTCCACGGAGTTCGAGGCATATGCGGGTCACCCGCCGCTGCCGGAAGAAAGTACGCCGGTTTTAGACCTGAAAATCCCTCTGCGCGGCGAAATAAGCAAGGATATCAGCTCGGAATACAGCGTTTTCTTCTCCAGTCCCGCCGCTTATGACTTGGCGGTGAGCGGGTCCGCGGATGCCGCCTTTGCGGGAGATATCATCTGGCAGGGAGCGGCGGCGAATGATTTAGACGCGATAAAAAAACTGCTGCCGAATCCCATGGATTTGTTTGTCAGGGAAACAGTCGAAATCAAATCGCCGGAACGAAAAGCGGAGACGCTTATATTTGCCGCGTCTCCCGAGGATTATTTTGCCGCTGTTTTTCTGAAAACATCTGAAAATTATCAAATGCTCGAAGACTGGCAAGCTGACGACATCAAATTGCTGGGCGTCTACGATTTGGAACAAGACGGCGATTACGAAGTATGTGTTCAAATCAGTTACAACGACAGCGGCGCTTATTTTATCGCCAATACTGCCCACAGCAGTTGGAACGTGCTGCTGCGTTCGCCTTTCGGCGTTTGATCTAAAATTGATATCCGTGTTCGACCCAATAGTGCCAGTCCTTAATGGCTTCCACCGTTTCTTCATCCGAATCAACTGGTAATATTTGTTCCAGCGGAACGCCAAATTGCCTGTTTTGCCATTCAACAATTACAAACATGCCATTTCTACAGCAATCAAAAGGCGCCATTTTTAACGCTGCTATTTTTTCATCTTTTTTTAACGGCGATATTATAACTTCTTTGACGCATAGCGCTTCAAACGGAAACGTCAGGACGTCATCCAAATACGCTTCCCAGCCAATTGCGCGCTCTTCGGCGTCATGAGCGTCCACAACAATTTCATTTATCACCGATTTTCGCGGCGGGTTTAACCGTCACAGAATATAATGAATTCAGCTAAACACCAAGGACAACTTTGCCCCATTTAACCAAGGCATGTTTTCCGGTAAATGCCGCCAGTCAACGGCCCGGAGTATGGGATTGTGCGCGCGCTTTGGATAAGTGACCGTGATTTTGTCGCCACGAACATCGACCACACCCTGACCATGCACAAAATTGCGGAAGATCGTGTTTGCGTCACACTTTTCAAAACCGCGCAGATTCTGTGCTATCCGCCAGTACAGAGTGTCCGCGATCATCGTCATAACCATATCAAAATGTACTTTTAGCAGTATCGGCGATGAGAGCGCATTGATATGGAAAAACTTCACCGCCTCCGAAATGCCCGTTTCAACATGCCAGCGGCAGGAATAATCCGCAACGATCACTTCGGCCTGAGATACAAAGTCGTTGGTGATCAGAAACGCGGGTTTCTCGTGGCCGTTACCTTTAAGAATGATCTGGCGCGCTTTTCCATCGTAATTATTCAGCTCCACGTCGGACTCATGGATGAGCGGGTTGGGGTATTTACGCTTCTCATGCGGAATCGTGATTTTCGTCCACGGCTCAAGAGTGCCGGCTTCCTCAAGCAGCTTATGCCCGCGGCGACGCAACGTGACAAACTTGATGCCTTGGTTGTTAAGTTCTGATAGGTTCTTGTATGTGGTAAACTTGCTGTCGAAAACCAGTGTGGATTTCATCTGCCGGCAGATCTTTGCCCAATAGGGCACAAAGCGGAGTACTTGATCATCCGCCTCATGGCTTTGTATATCGGATGCCGTGTAAACTATGAGCTTTGTCTCGGAGTCCTGCGCGAACATGGTCAAAGCGCCTTTCATCCGTTTACCTCTGAGACCCGCCCAATGTTCATCAAGCACCGATTCGTCGCCGTAGTGAGGCGCAGTATGAAAATCAAGGTTGATGACCCGTTTGTCGTAGATGCCCAGTCGGTGAGCGCCACTTACAAAGCTTTCCTGAAGGCGGGTTATGTGTTCCTGATCCAGCGAATATGAATAAGTGGAGAGCGCCGTACATTTCGGAAGCACATTCAGCCCCGCAAACAAGCCGAGCCCCGGATCGAAAGAATGATCGCCCACATGAGCATAACGCTCGGTACCGAGCAGTTTAAGCGCCAGTATGGAAAGGAAATAGTTCATCGCCGATATTGCGCGGGTCTCGGGCAGCCTTGCCTTCTTTATTACGCTGTCAATGCCCAATTGGGCCAAGAAGGGCGCGAACAGAAACACTCCCGCCCCATCCGATTCATAGTGGGCGCCGGTCAATGATGTCACGCTGATAGGCTCTGCTTTTTCCGGTATTTCAGCGCCTTTCACCGTGCGCCCGATCCGCAGCTGCGTCCTTCGCGGGAGCTTTGAAAAGCCTTCCTCGGCAAGCACTCTCTCAACGGTGCGGATAGAGAGTTCAACGCCTTCCCGCATGAGCAATTCCGCAATCTCCCCGGCTGACAGTTGCTTCTGCCTCCACTGCGTGATTTTCTCGCGGGTATCCTTGCCTACCTTTCGCCTTGATGTCTTGCCTTCATCCACCGGTTCTGAAAAGTCTATCTTCCCTTGCCGGAACCGAAAGCGCAACTGGCCGACATACCCCGGGCTATAACCGAAACGCTCCGCTACGAGTTTATCGGGTAACCGCTCAACAAAGGCGGCTCTTAACGCCTCATACCGGCGCTGCCAATCGGCGGTTGGATGTGTAAAATAGCTGGCATCATTCATAGGCACACTATATCATATGACGCTTATGTTGTCAATAACAAAATGTCAAAATATTAATTTCCCCCGCGAGTCGCCGCACAGCCATTTGGAAATCAGGTGATTTCAATGCATTTGCCTAGGGAGTCGGACCCCTGGCGAAGAGAACCATGAAGTTTTTGACTTTTGGAAATCGGCAATTTACGCGACACAGCGAGTAATGATTGTGCAACATCTTCGTCCGGGAAAGCTTGATATCACTGCATATGTTGTGACAATGCTAATCTGATTTATTATGTCTTGTTGTTGCGCGAAAATCGGTGATAAATATAAAACGTCACTTGGCGCGCGGGCTGAGAGAACTGTCCGCCGGTGAAGATGCGCCTCGGCAAACGTCGACCCACTGCCGGATATCCGCGTAACGAGCCAGTTCGTCCGGCGTCAGTTCTATGGCGCTGCTGCCGCTGCCGCAAGCCGGAAACACCGTGGTAAAACGGCGCAAAGACTCATCGGCGTAAACCTCCGTCCCCGGCGGCAGAGCGAAGGGGCAGACTCCGCCCACAGCGTGGCCCGTAAGGCGCAAAACCTCATCCGGCGCCAACATACGCGCTTTGAATTGAAAAAAATCGCGGAACTTATGGTTGTCGATTTTGACGTCCCCGGCCGTCACCAGCAAAACGCAGTCCTCCCCGCGGCGCAAAGACAGGGTTTTGG
This sequence comes from Gracilibacteraceae bacterium, assembly GCA_031266805.1. Lineage (GTDB taxonomy): Bacteria > Bacillota > Desulfitobacteriia > Desulfitobacteriales > Syntrophobotulaceae > JAIRRL01. The sequence goes on along the minus strand of JAISAH010000135.1, from coordinate 9,547 downwards.
CGATGCGGGCCGGTTCCACCCCCACAGCCGCCGCGGCTAATTCCACCGTGGCGCTGGAGACGGGAAACTCCATCACCCGGCCGGCCAGCCCGAACCGGCTGAAATATTCTTTGACCGCCTCGACGCTCATATAATCTTATCTCCTGACAAATTTTGGGATTTGCGGGCCCTGGCTTCGCCTCGTTCATTTTAGCACTTGCCGCCGCGCGGCACAAGAGATACAAAAAATATTTCGCAAATTCTATATTGCTTCTGTTGATTCAATTTTCGCGGCAATATAGCAATAGAAAAATGCAAAAAAGCAATTTTTTATCTACAAATTTAGAAATATCACTGAACAATAATAGTCATAAAGCAAAAAAATCCTGATTTTCTTCCTCGTTTTACTTGACTTTTATCGCGAAGACTGTTACAATCACTTTGCGATCGATCAATCACAGCTACAGTTCAGACAGGGGCATGGAATGACGCCCCCCGCATCTTTAACGGATCACACGCCCGGTTCCCTGACAGTGCAATTATTGCTGGCGTTTCCTCCAATAATATGGTACAGTACTTCCAAAGAGGAGACGACGGAGGATGAAAGTGGCTAACATTGTTTCTATAAAAGATGTCCTTAAAATTTATCATATGGGCCAGGAAAAAGTCCCCGCGCTGCAGGGCGTGAGCCTGGACATAGCGGAAGGCGCGTTTTGCTGTCTGCTCGGCAGTTCCGGTTCCGGTAAATCCACTTTGCTGAACATGATGGCCGGTCTGGAAAAACCGACGCGCGGCGAGATCATCATCAAAGGCCGCCATGTGGAAAAAATGAATGAGGAAACACTGGCGATTTTCCGGCAAAAACACGTCGGCTTCGTTTTCCAGGCCTATAATCTGCTGCCGACGCGCACGGCGCTGGAAAATGTGGAAATGCCGCTGATTTTCAAAGGCAAGCCCCGCAAACTCAGACGAAAAATGGCGGCGGAAATGCTGACGGCGGTCGGCCTGGGAGAACGCCTGCACCACCGCCCCTCGCAAATGAGCGGCGGCCAGCAGCAGCGCGTCGGGATAGCCCGCGCTTTTGTTGACAGCCCGGAAATTATTTTTGCCGACGAACCGACCGGCAATCTGGATACCAAAACAACAGACGAAGTCATGCGCCTGATAACCCGCATCGCCCGCGACAACCACCAGACCCTCATCCTCGTCACCCATGAGCCGGAAATAGCTCAATATATGGATCAAGTGGTGACCATCCGGGACGGGCGCGTGGAAAGCGTGCGCTGCAAAGAAACGAAAGGAGTCTGACGCGGCACAGCCCGCGCCGGTATATAATTTAAAAATGAAAAAAAGACTATTCACCGTCTGCACGGCTATGCTTATGTTTGTGCAGCTGGTATTCTGCGCCCCTGTTTGGGCCGCCGGAGAAGATTTCTCCGTCGGCAACTACAATGTCGTCGGCCAAACCGTAATAACGCCCGGCACCTCTTTTGACCTCCGCCTGACCCTGAATCAGCTGAGCGGCGGCGCGCATAAAAGCGAGATAGACGCCAATCCCAACGATATCCGATTCTATATCGACGAGTCGGCCTGCAGTTTTTATCTGACCAATGGCAGCAGCGACAGCAATCTGCCCAAGCTGCAATGGTCCGCCAATAATCTGGGCGGCGAGGTCGTCATTCCGCTCACATATGACGGCGGCTCGCGCAATACGATCCCGATCCGGGCCAAAGTCGGCCCCGGCGGCAGCGAGCTCGGTTTCACCGGCGGCAATGTCAAGGTAAACGTGAACACCGCGTCTTCCGCCGCGCGGCAGCAGGACGAGCGGCCGAGCCATAACGACAACAGCAACGCGCCTTATCTGCGCCTGAAACCGCGCGCCACCCCCAGCGGCCAGGCCGGAGAGCGGATCTATCTCTCCCTGACGGTGGAGAACGGCGGCTGGGAAAACGCGAAAAACGTGCAGATCCAGCCGATTTTTGAGGACAGCGGCGTTTTCACCCCGGACGGAGTCAATGTGATCCAGGATCTGGGAGATATTGAGTACAATAAATCGCGTGACGTTTCCTTTTCCTTCCTCATTTCACCCTCGGCCCTGACTAAGGTCTACACGATGAAGTTCGCTTTTATCTATCTGGACCCCGGCGGCAAGATCTACGGCCGGGATACCGCCGTCACGGACAGCGTCTATATCAACGTGACCGGTTCCGAGCGCGCCGCCAGCAATCTCATCCTGACGGACATGGCTTTCACCCAGGGAAGCGCCGGAGTGACCGCCCGTTTCAATATTAAAAACACCGGCGGTTTTGAGGCGAAAAATCTTCGCCTGACTCTGCTGGATCTTGCCCCGGACAAGATTTCCCTGTCCGGAGAGACCAATGTGCGCAAACTCGGCAATCTGGCCGGCGGCGGCGCGCTGCCCCTCAGTTTTTCTCTGAACCAGGCCAAAACCATCGAAAGCGGCAATTATCCGCTCACGGCCAAACTGAATTATGAAGACGCGGCGGGCAAAACTTTTGAGGAAACGCAGCAATTCTTCGTTCCCGTCGTCGGCGTCGCGGGTAAAACCGTGCCGAAAATAATCCTCAGCAATTACAGCATCAATCCGGTCATCGCCGGCGCCGGAGAAAATTTTGATCTGAACATGGTCTTTCAAAACACCAGCGCCACAAAATCCGTCCGCAATATCAAGATATTTCTCACCGTGCCGCCGGGAGAGAGCGACAATAATAATAACAACGCCGCCAGTAAAGGCAATGTTTTCTCGCCGGTGAACGCCAGCAACTCTTTCTATATCGACTCTATCTCCCCCAAAGGCACTACGGCCAAAACGCTGCATTTCTTTACCATTCCGGACGCCTCGCCGCGCACTTACACCCTGAAAGCCAATATCCAGTATGAGGATGAGAAGGGCGTGGAGTACACTTCCGAAGAACTGATCGGCGTCCCGGTCAGCCAAAAAGTGAAGGTCGACGTGGGGGAAATAACCTTGCCGACGGACGCGACAGTCGGCGTGCCGGTCACGGTGTCGACCAGCGTTTTTAACACCGGCCGGGCCAATGTCAGCAATCTCATGCTGAATATCGAGGGCAACTTCCAGACGGATCACGCGCGGCTGTATATCGGCAATCTCAATACCGGAGCGACCGAAACCTACGAAGGCGCGCTGACTGTCAAAGAGGTCGGCCAGGCGGAAGGCAAACTGGTGGTCTCATACGACTCCCCTTCCGGCGAACAAGTGGTGAACAGTTATCCGTTCTCCTTTGCCGTCGAAGAGGCGGAGCCGGATATTAGCGCCGCGCCGCCCGCGCCGCCGGCGAAAGCGGTTTGGCAGAATCCCGCCGCGTGGGGCGTGGCGGCAGGTTTGCTGATACTCATTTTCTTGCTGCGTAAAAAAGGTCCTCTCGGAAAACTCATCCGCGGCAAAGGAAGTGACTCTGATGAAATGGACTGAACTTTTCAAAATGGGCGCGAGCAATCTTCTGCGCCGCAAGACCAGGACCATGCTCACCGTACTCGGCGTCATCATCGGCGCTACTTCGATAATCGTCATGCTCTCCATCGGGTTTGGCCTGAAAGCGTCTATGCACGAGCAATTAGGCGGCGCGGCCAGTCTGACGACTATCAGCGTCTATGAACAGAACTCCGCCGATAAATCAACAAAATCACAGAAGAAAAAACCGATTTTAGATATCAAGACCGTTCAGAATTTTAAGACGCTGGAAAACGTGGTCGCCGTCACGCCGCAAAAAAGCGTTTCCGCGCATTTTATCAGCGGGCCTTATATCGCCGACATCAATCTTATCGGGATCGATCCCAACGTGATGGAGGCTTTCGGGTTTAAACTGGAACGGGGAAAACTGATCACGCCCGGCACGAGCGAAGTCGTTTTCGGGCACAGCGCGGCTTACTATTTTTACAACCCGCGAAAAAGCGACTGGCCGGATTATGAGGAAAAAAAGCCGCCGGCGATAGACGTATTGAGTAATAAGGTAAAAATCTCTTTCGACCCCGCATACGAGGAAAAACGCCGGCAAAGCGGCCCTAAGCCCAAAGTTTTCAATATCAAGGGCGTCGGGGTCAGCGTGGAAAACACCGAGTACGCCTGGAACGTCTATATGGACCTCGCCACGCTGACTAAACTCTCTAAAGAAAGCGGCGTCAATCCGGTAAAAACCGGCTCTAAAAAGGAAAAATTTGACACTGTGCTGGTCAAGGCGGATAAAGTGGAACACGTCCTCGCGCTGCAGGACGTCATCAAAAATATGGGCTTTAAAACCTCCAGCAGCGCCGAATACGTGAAGTCAGTCGAAGGCAGTTTTAACACGCTCCAGCTCGCTCTGGGCGGCATCGGCGCCATTTCGCTCGTCGTCGCGGCCATCGGCATCACCAACACGATGATCATGTCCATTTATGAGCGCACGCGGGAAATCGGCGTCATGAAAGTCGTAGGCGCGGCTATCGGGGACATCCGTTCCCTCTTTTTGCTCGAAGCGGGGCTCATCGGTCTGTCCGGCGGCCTGCTGGGCATTCTTTTAAGTTATATCATCTCTCATATCATCAACACTTTGGTCGGGGCAAGCGCGAGCGAAATGCTGGGCGGCAGCGGCTCGGGGGCTATCTCCCTCATCCCGCTCTGGCTGGTGCTGGCGGCTTTGGGCGTGAGTTTTCTGGTCGGACTCGTGTCGGGTTATCTGCCGGCGCGGCGGGCGATGAATCTGAGCGCTCTGCAGGCGATCAAAACAGAATAGGAACTCGTCAGGAACCGGGGATCAAACGATTCGCAGCGACGCTTCCAGCCTGTCCAGCGCTTCCGCCAGCGCGGCGCGCGGACAGGCGAAGTTCAGCCGGACATGATCCCCGGAAGCGCCAAACCTCTCGCCGCCGGACAAAGCTACTTTCGCCCGCTCCAGCAGAGCCGCCGCCGTGTCGCCTAGGCCGTAAGCCGAAAGATCAAGCCATTGCAGATATGTCCCTTCCGGGACCGTGAAGCGGGCGCGGGGAAAACGGCGAGGCATTTCGGCGGCCAGATAGTCGCGGCTGCCGCGCAGATAGGCGAGCTGCCCGGCTTTCCACTCGTCGGCCGCCGGGGAATAGGCCCCGCGTCCGGCGGCGCAGTAGACGGCGCCGGCGCTTCCCAGCCAAAACGACATTTCACATACCTTCGCGCGCAGCTCCTCATTCGGGACTACCGCCACGGCGACCGGCATTCCCGGCATATTACCGATCTTGCCCGGCGAGGTGAGGGTGACGGAGTTTTCCGGCGAAACGGCGAAAAACGGAGTATGCGTACGCGCTCCGCCGTAAACTATCTCGCCGTGGATCTCATCAGAAACGACGATAAGCCCGCGCGCCCAGGCGAAATCTGCGAACCGTTCCAGCTCGCCGCGCGTGTACACATGTCCCGTCGGATTGTGCGGGTTACATAAATAAAAGATCCCCGCGCCTTCCGCGGCCTTGCGCGCCATATCCTCAAAATCCGGTTCATAGGCGAGGAGCGCTCCCGCCCCGTTTTCCCTCAGCGGCGAAACGAGCATCCGTTTTCCCGCCCGCGCGGGCGCTTCCAGCAGGAGGGGATAGTTAGGCGCGTTCGCCAGCGCGTCGCCGGGAACAAGCCGCGCGAGCGCCGCAAGCGCCGGGACCACTCCCGGCAGCGTCACCAGCCAAGACTCCTCCGCTGTCACTCCATAAACTCTGCCATACCAAGCGGCCACCGCTTCGTTTAAGCCTTCGCTCCCGCGGCTGTAGCCGAAGACCGGATGCCCCGTCAGCCGCTCACGCGCCGCCGCCAAAGCCGCGGGAGATGTCGCCCAGTCCGCGTCCGCGATAGAAAGCGGAATTACTCCGGCCGGAACGGTATCCCATTTAACGCTGCCGCTTCCCCGGCGCGGCACGCCCCTGTCAAAATCGGTCAAGTCGATCCCTCCGAAATATATGTTTTGCATATATGTATTATATGATAAATGCGGTCGCTTGTAAACTGTAATTTGTAGGGTCCGTCATTCCGGACTTGTTCCGGAATCCGGAATCAAATCCCATCCCGTCATACCGGGCTTGACCCGGAATCCAAATCAGCAAGACAGAAGAATGGATTCCGGCATGAAGCCGGAATGACGGGGGATTGACATCAATGCGCATTATGCGTATAATGCAATTATCAAGTCAATTTTGAAGCAAGCCGGCTTGTAAGGAGGTTCTAATCGTGAAATTAACTTATCCAGCGTGCTTTTATAAAGATGAAGCAAGCGGCGCTTACGCGGTAGAGGTGCCGGATCTCCCAGGCTGCGCCACAGGCGGAGATAACTTGGCGGAGGCTGTCTTTATGGGCGTTGACGCCGCTTCCGGTTGGGTGCTGACCGAATTGGAAGAAGGGCGTCCTATCCCCTTCGCCAGCGCAATAGAGGCAATCCGGCCCGAGACGGCGGACGGGTTTGTAAGCCTGTTGGCGCTGGATATGGACGCATACGCCGAGAGATACGGCAACAAGGCCGTCCGTAAAAATCTAACAATTCCTGCGTGGCTGAACACGTTTGCGGAAGCCAACCAAATAAACTTTTCTCAGACGCTGCAAGATTCTTTAACCGAAATTTACCGGCAAAAGCAGTCAACCTAATTTTCTTTTATGGATTCCGGGACATAGGCGTAGAGTTTTGCCGCGCGCTGGATGATTTTATAATCGGGGTTGGCCTCCAGAATCAGGCGGCGCATAACGATATGATCGTCCGGCAGATGATAGGTGCAAAGCGAGAGGACCGGCGCTTGCCGGCGCAGCAATTCCCGCGCGCCCTCCAGCATATGCCGCTCAAACCCCTCTATATCCGCTTTGATAAAATCGACCTGAATACCGCGCTCCGCGACCCAGTCGTCGAGCGCGACCACGCGTACGATGTCCGCGCTTTCCGAGCCGCCGCAACTGCCGCCGTCAAACTTTGATTTGCCGATATTCGCCGCGTCAACTGACAAAAACAGTTCTTCCGTCTGCCTGCCGGCGCCAAACGGCACTATTTCAATGGCGCCGGGCAACTGCGCGTTCAGTTCCACGGTTTTCGCCAGCAGTTTTCGCGTTTCGGCGGACGGCTCAAAGGCGAAAACCGCCGCGCCCTTGGCCGCCGCGTAGGCCGCGAAGTCGCCCAGGCAGGCGCCGAGGTCGAGTACCGTGGCGCCGCTGTGTACAGTAATATCCGCGCCGCCGTCCTCGTAGCAGTAAAAACCCTCGCACTGGAATTTTTCAAATTCATCGCAAAATTCGCGGTCGTAGCGGTCGCCATTATACAGCCACGCCCCGAAAATATCGGTGTACAGTTCTATTCCCCCGGCTGCGGATTCTAAGAAGGGTTCGCGCTGAAAACGGATCCCCTGGAAATCGATCAAATCGCCGTGTAAATACTTACGCATTATACGCTGCGCGAAGGCAATTGTCATATGCTGGTAGCTTGCACGCAAAAATTTCATGTGCAATTTAACTGCCGCAAACCCCAACCCCGCGGCGGCAAGGGCCAGGAAAAAATCTAACGGCGACTTACAGAGTAAAAACCAGGCCATCGCTTCCGCCCAGGCTATTTTTCTGCCCTTCGGCTTATTTTCCGGTTCTGGGGCGGTATTTGCTGTTGAATTATACATAAAAGTGTCTCTCCCGTCATTCCGGCTTTATGCCGGAATCCATTCTCCTGTCCACCATTTTTACTTTAATGTTTGACTTTGCGATTATATACACCGGGCGTTGTTTAACCTCACGATATATCCTCGCGATATATTCGCCTATTATTCCGAGGAAAGAAACTGTTACGCCGCTGAAGAACAACACAATGAAAATAATAATTGCGTCTGTAGTAAACAATGCTTGCCATCTTATCAACCTGTAGGCAGCGTATATGATAGCCATTAGAACCGTTAAAACTCCGGCAAATGACGCGATCCGGAGCGGCGCGGTCGTGAATGCGACGATCCCGCTCAATGCGTACTTGAACAATCCCCAAAAAGACCATTTTGTTTCTCCCGCCGCTCTGGGCACATTTGGGAGTTCAAGCCATTTAGTCTTGAACCCTACCCACGCGAACAAACCTTTGGAAAAACGTTCGCGTTCCGACAGCGCAAGTATCGAATCTCTCATTTGTGCTGTCATCATACGAAAGTCACGCGCTCCCGGTTCCATTTTTACATCAGAGAATTTATTCATCAGCGCGTAAAACCTGTTTGCAAACCAACTTCGCGCAATGGGCTCACCTTTGCGGTCAATACGGCGGACAGCGACACAGTCCTCCCCACTCTCGCGTCTCGTCAAAACCGCCAACATTGCGGGGAGCAATGCCGGAGGATCTTGATGGTCTGCGTCCATCAGCACCGCATAGTCGCCGCTTGAAGCTTGTAATCCTGCGTAAATAGCGCTCTCTTTCCCAAAGTTGCGGCTAAATGAAATATATTTTACTTTGGCGCACCCATATTCTGACTCAAGCGCCAGAATCTCGGCCATGGTATCGTCGCTGCTGCCGTCATCTATGTAGATGACCGAAAAACTCACATTCTCCGCTTCCTGCATAACATCGGCAATAGCCCCATATATTGTGCGGATATTATCTTTCTCGTTGTAGCAAGGAATAACGATGTCAAGTTGTTTCATTGCGACCTTTCTTACGAAAAATTAAATTAAACTCCTTGCCCCGGAAAGCATATGTTTGACAGCGTCAAAAAGGAATACTTTTTCGCGGTAAGACCTGTGTTTCAGCAGCGCGTACAGCAGGATAAAAGGCAGGGCCAGCGGTTTGCTTATGGCGGAGAACAAAGCGCCGTGCCCGGAGAAAAATTCCTCCGACCATTCCTTGTCTTGCCAGGTGGAATCACGATGGTTGACGACGCCGATCCTTTCCTTCACATATGCGATCCTGTGCCCTCTCTGATACGCCTGGGCGAGAAAGAGCATATCCTCGCCGCTTGTGCCGCCGTATGCCGCGCTGCCGGGGCCAAAACGCTCGTCAAAGCGGAGACCGTTATCGGTCACGCGGCGGCGAAACGTGATCTGAAACGTCGCGAAACGGACAATTTCGTCAAAACGGCAGTATTTCGACTTTTTCAGCCCAAATGTCGGCCGCGCCAAATTACTGCTGGGCACATGAAAAAGGATGACGTCGGCCGCCGGAAATTCCGCGTACGCCGCGAGTACTGTTTCCTGATAATCCGGATCATATACCACGTCGTCGTCGGCAATGACCAGAATATCCCCGTTCGCCGCGCTGACCGCCGCGTTCCTGTTCAGCGAAACGCCGCGTCCCTCGCCGGCTATGCAGTCTATGGCGTGGCCGTCCACGTTCTTTTGCTCGCGTCCGGCCCAGTCCCCCTGACTGCTGATCACCGCGTCGCCGTGAATATTCATTTTCCGCCACAGCGCTTCGTAATCATGACAAAACATGGTTACGACCAACACTTCAATTTTATTATTTGTAATAGCCACGGAATTCCATCCTTTCTTCGATAATGGGTGCGTCATGTCCCTCGTATTTTTGGATTCCGGGACGCGCCCGGAATGACGGGAGGGGTGTGGATCCCGGGGAGGCGGGACGGGCAAGCCCGTCCC
>JAISAH010000098.1 GCA_031266805.1 Gracilibacteraceae bacterium | reverse complement strand
TGTAAACCTAAAATACCACCGCGCTGGCGGTTTCATTCTTAATCTTGTCGTTGATTTGGGAACGCCGGCATCTTGCCGGCTGGAAGTCGCTCCCAAATACCCCTCTGAACTGTAACATTATGGGAGTTGATCTGAATAGCCGATAAAAAGCGGACTTTACAAGCGCGGCTGTTGCGTGTAAAATAAAGTCGATCAAAGAGAGGGGGCGAGACCATGCGTTTCAGCGCTAATCTGGGTTTTCTGTTTACGGAAGCGCCGTTTCTTGACCGTTTCCAGGCCGCGGCGGCCGCCGGGTTCCGCTATGTGGAATTCAAATCGCCGTACGATTATGATCTGCGGGAAATAAAACAGCGTTTGGACGCTTACGGGCTGGAGGCCGTGCTGATCAATATGCCGGACGGCGATTGGAGCGCGGGGGACAGGGGTTTGGCCGCCGACCCAGCCCGGCGGGCGGAGTTTCGCGAGGGCGTGGCCCGGGCGCTGGAAGCGGCGGCGACTCTGAACGCCTTGCGCGTGAACTGTCTGACCGGCAACGCGCCGCCCGGAGCGGAGCAGGCCCTTGTCGAGGATAATCTCGCGGAAAATCTCCGTTACGCCGCCGGGGAGATGGCGAAAAACCAGCGGCTGCTGCTGATGGAGCCGCTGAACGGCAAAGACAACCCGGGTTTTTACCTGAGCGACGTGACCAAAGCGGCGGATTTTCTGGACCGCCAGCGCCTGGAGGGTGTTTATCTGCAATTTGACGTCTATCACGAAGCGCAAACCGGTAAGGACCTGTTGGACGAACTCCGGGCTTTCGCGCCGCGGATCAGGCATGTGCAAATAGCCGACTGGCCGGGGCGGCACCAACCGGGGACGGGAGAAGTGGATTTTCGCGCCTGGTTTTCGGCGCTGACGGAGGCGGGGTACGGCGGTTTCGTCGGCATGGAATATATCCCGGCCGGCGGCACTCAGGACTCCCTGCGCTGGCTCGCTGAGTTTGGGCAGGCGCTGGCTTAGGAAAGCTTAGGAACTGGCGGCGGAAAACAGTTTTTGCCTATAATAAGCGGAGCGGCCGATCATCCCGCGGTTGAGCGTCTCCAAGCCGTGGGTTTCGAGCAAGGTGGGGATCCCGGCGAACAAATTGACGCCGAGACCCAGGCGTTCGTCGGTGAGCCGGGCGCCGAGCGCGGCCAAGGTGGTCGGCAGCAGGTCGAACATGGAAAAAAGCCGGTTTTTGTGGTTTTGGGCCGGCACGGCGCTGCCGAGGAAAACGTTAAACACCGTTCTCTGGTAATTTTTGTCAATCATTTCCTCCAAACTGGGCTCCATACTCAAATGATCGCCGGCGACGACTATCGTCGTGTCGTCCGCGAAATCCTGCGCCCGCACCCAGCGGATGAAATCGCCGATCTGCCTGTCGGCGCAGGCCAGTACGTTCAGGTAGCGCCGCGGCCACAGATCCGGGCAGCGCGCGCATAGATACCCGCCCGGCGTGTGCGTGTCCACCGTCAGCATGGTCAGATGAAACGGCGCCCCAGCCGCCGCCAGCCGCCGCAGTTCTTGTTTGGCGTAAGCGTAAAGCTTCTCGTCCTCGAAGCCCCAGCGGACGCGGTAATCGGGCGGGATGAGACCGGCGGCCGCCGCGGCGCGGACGTCGAGGACGCGAAAACCGCCGTGCCCGGTGTAAAAATTGCTCCGGCCGCTGTAAGCGGCGTCGGAGCCGAGCAGTAAAGTCTGGTTATAGCCCGCGGCGGCCAGAACGTCGCCCAGAGCAAGAGCGCCCGGTAAAAACGGCTGACCGGCGCCATGTACTTTCGCGCCCAAGGGAACGTTTAGCGGCAGGGCGGCGTGCTGGGCGCACATGCCGGCGACGGTCCAGCCGGTTTGCCGGACGGCGGCGGCGCCGCCGAGGCCGCCGGTATGGGAAAAATTAACGCCCAAGGCGGCCAGCGCCGTGAGTTCCGGGATGACGTTTCCGGGCAGGGCGCCTCCCTCGTCCGGGCCGGCGAAGGAGGATTCCATGGATTCCAGGAAAATGTACAGCAGATTACGCCGGCGGGGCGGGAAAAGAGGTTCGCCGGCCGGCGGCAGGCAGTAGTGGTCCGCGATAAAGGTGTTTTCGGTCAGGGCGGCCCCGGCATAAGCGGCCAGCCCGAAGCGGCGCGCGAAAAACGTCAGGGCCAGAGCCGCCAGAACGAGCGGCAGGAGGGCTGGAAGGGCGGCGGCCGGGCCGGACAGGTTGTGGCGGACCCATACCGCGCCGGCGCCCGCTCCGGCGCCCGCGCCGGCGGCGGGGAGCAGGCAGTGGACGGCGAAAGAGCGGGCCAGCCCCAGGTCGGAGCCTTTGAGGGGCACCCGGATCTGAAAAAGGATCTGGTCGGCCCATACCTCGCCGAACGTCGCCGGCACCCAGAAAGAAGCGCAGAAAACCGCCGCGGCCAGCAAAACCGTGATTACGGCGTAAAGGACAAAAAACAATGATATCTCCCCCGTTTGATTCAATTCAAAACATTATAGCAAAAAAACAGGGCAATGTAAACGGAGGCGGGAAAAAGGGGTTTTCATGCGCGTCATTTTGACCGGAGGCGGTACGGGCGGACATATTTACCCGGCGCTGGCCCTCGCGGCGGGCCTGGCCGCCGGCGGAGCGGAAATCCTCTATGTCGGTACGCGGGAAGGCATGGAAGCGCGGATCGTGCCGGCGGCCGGCTGGGAATTCCGCGGAATCGCCGGCCGCTCGTTGCCGCGCGCCCTGAGCCCGGCTTTGCTCCGGTCGGCGGGGTCGGCGGCCAAAGCGTGGTGGGAAGCCGAGCGGATCTTCCGGGATTTCGCTCCCGACCTCGTGGTGGGCACGGGCGGCTATGTTTCCGGGCCGGTCGTCCTCAGCGCCGCTTTTTTCGGCATCCCGACGGCGATCCACGAGCAGAACGCGCTGCCCGGCCTGACCAACCGGATCCTGGGCCGCGTGGCCCGGACGGTGCTGCTGAGTTTTGCCGGCAGCGCCGCTTACTACCGGCGAGGGAACGTCCATGTGACGGGTCTGCCGGTGCGCCCGGCTATCGGCCTGATGGCGCGGCCTGAGGGCGCGGCGGTTTTCGGGCTGGACCCCGCGCGGCCGGTCTTGCTGGTCACAGGCGGCAGCCGCGGCGCCCTCAGCCTGAATAAGGCGCTGCTGGGCCTCTTGCCCCGCCTGGCTGCCCAGCCGCGTCTGCAGCTGATCTGGGCGACGGGGCGGGAGACGTATGGGGAGATCATGGCGGAGATCGCCGCGGCCGGGCTGGAGCCCAGCCGGCCGGACTGGCGGCTGACTCCTTATTTGGATGAAATGCCCGCCGCTCTCGCGGCGGTCGATATTTGCCTGACGCGGGCCGGGGCGGTCACGCTGGCCGAACTGGCGGCCGCCGGCCGGCCGGCGATTTTGGTCCCTTATCCGCGCGCGGCGGGGAATCATCAGGATTTTAACGCTCGCGCTTTCGCGGAGCGGGACGCGGCGCTCGTCGTCCCGGACAGCGAGTTGACGCCGGATGTTTTATGGGAAAAACTGGAAAACATGCTGGCCGATCCGGCCCGTCTGGCGGCTATGGGAGAGCGGGCGCGGGGGGTATTTCCGGCCGGGGCGCTGGAGCGCATGGTGAAGATCTTGGCGGAAACCGCCTGGCATTAAAGAAGTATCCTATAGGAGGATTTATCCCACATATGGAAGGTATAACAGTCAGAGGCCGCGTAGAAAAAGAGATGCCTCTGAGCAAACTGACGACGTGGCGCGTGGGCGGACCCGCTGCTTTCGCCGTTTGGCCGGCGGATGAGGAGGAACTGCTCGGTGTTTTGCGATACGGCCGCGAGCGCGGCCTGCCGGCCGTCGTCCTGGGACGGGGGTCCAACGTGCTGGCCCCGGACGGGGGCTGGGAGGGGATCGCCGTGATCACCACCATGCTGCGACGGGCGGAGTGGGGGGAAAATAGCGTCCGGGCCGGCGCCGGCTGTTCCTTGGCCGCCTTGGCCCGGGAAGCGGCCCGCCGCTCGCTGAGCGGCCTGGAGTTTGCCTGTGGTATCCCCGGCACGCTGGGCGGGGCGGCGGTGATGAACGCGGGAGCTTATGGGCGCGATATGAGCGAGGTAATCACGCAGGCGCGGATCTGGACGCCGGAAGACGGCAGCCGGGAACTGAGCGGCACGGAACTGGGGTTTTCCTACCGGCGCAGCACTTTGCAATGCGGCGGCCGCCTGCTGACGGCGGCGACGCTCTCCCTCACGCCCGGCGAGCCGGCGGCCATCCGGCGCGTTATGGCCGATCACCGGGAGCGGCGCCGGAAAACTCAGCCTCTCGGTTTGCCGAGCGCCGGCAGCGTGTTTCGCAACCCGGCGGGGGATCACGCCGGCCGCCTGATAGACGAGGCCGGCTGGAAAGGGCGGCGGATCGGGGGGGCGGAAGTGTCCGTCCGCAACGCTAATTTCATCGTCAACCGGGGCGGGGCGACCGCCGGCGATATCCGGACCCTGATCGCCGCCGTGCGCGAGGATGTGGAGCGCCGTTTTCGCGTCCGCTTGGAGACGGAGGTCAGGGTTTTATGAAAAAGAAATTATGAAGAAGAAAAAATGGCTGTCTCCCCTGACCAAGGCCATGCTGCTTTGTCTGGCTATGCTCTGCTTTTTTTTGTTCGTCCGCTCCCAGTTTTTTGCCATCACGGCCATCCGCACCGAGGGGCTGGTGCAGCTGCGGGAAAACGACGTCCTGCGCCTGGCGGGCGTCGAGGCGGGCGATAACCTGTTTTTGGCTGAGACGGAGGCGCTGACGCGAAAAGTGGAGATGAACCCGCTGGTGGCCGACGCGGAGGTGGTAAAAAATTTTCCGGGCGGCCTGATCATCCGGGTGACGGAGAGGACGCCGGCGGCGTTGATTTTGAAAGAAGGCGGCAGCAGCGCGGTCGAGGTGGACCGGCAGGGTTTTGTCCTGCGCGTTTACGAGTCGTGGCCGAGCGGCAGTCTGCCTGTCGTCACCGGTCTGGAGGAGACGGAAACGCCGGCGCCCGGCAAACAGATAAATTCCGGCCGGCTGGTCAGCGTTTTGAATATGCTGCGGCAAATGCCGCCGGATATCGCGCCCATGGTCGGGGAGATCAACATAAACAACGCCGGGCAGATCGTGCTTTTTCTGACCTCAGGCATCGAGGCGCGCCTGGGCCGCTCCGAACAGTACGAGGGAAAATTCGCCATGCTGCTGGAACTGGTATCGGGGGAAGGATTTGACGCGACCGCCGCCGGCGTGGGCTATATCGACCTGACCTCCAGCAAACCGGTGCTGGGCGGCGCCGCCGGAGTCGAATGAAGGCGAGATGCTGATTCAATTTTCTGGTTCATTTTACAGGAATTCGGCGTATATGCAAGCTGTTTTTTACGCGGGCGCAGTCGAGTTCGCAGCGTGGCCTAACGGGCAAAAGGCCGGGAATCCGACCTTTCCGATCAAGATTCTCGGCCTTTGCTTTTTCCGCAAGCCTCTCCTCTATGATTGGTCGTGAGAGAGGTGATGGAGAAATCGAATCAAAGCGTCTTGGGCGGCTTTCGTTGCTCGCGAAGCGCTGTAAGCCGTCGGCACGGATAACCCAAGGTGATGAATGCCCGGATATACATGCAATTCCACAGGAACGCCGCTATACATCAGTTTTTTTGCGAAGTCCAATGTTTCATCCGCAAATAATTCAATGGAACCTACACATAAAAAAGTCGGCGGCAACCCTTGAAGCGACTCCGCTCTCGCAGGGGAATAGTACGCCGAAACGCCATCAGAGCCGGGCTCTTGATTTAGAACTGACTTCCATCCAAAGTAATCCTGCTCTTTTGTATAAACATATTGACCGTTATACGGATGTGTTTCTGTAATACCTGTACGGTCGTCGAGCATGGGTTGTACCAACTGTAAGTGTTGGATTTTGAATTCCCGGCGGTCACGGACAAAAATGGCCAATCCGGCTGATAATCCGGCTCCGGCGCTTCCTCCCCATACAGCCACCTTTTCTGTATCGATATTTAACTTCTTTGCGTTATCGATACACCATTTCAGCCCCGAATAACAGTCATTAAGCTGAACGGGCTGATGAAATTCCGGAGCCAGCCGGTAATCCACGGAAACACCGATGAAATTGAGACTGCTTGCTAACTGGGCGTGCCGCATACACTCAATTTCTGCGTTTCCTGAAACCATGCCACCCCCATGAATTGAATAAATAAGCGGTTGTAATGTGTCGGCTTTGTTTATTGACCTGGTAATGAGCAGTTTTATTTCCGCGTTGTCAAAAATGTTTTTGATCCACCCTTCTTCCGTTTCAACATGCATTTTTCTTAACAACTCAGCGGTTTTTTCGTCACTCTGCGCATATTTCTTCATCATTGCCCTGTGTTCCGCCACTATATCTCCTGAGTTGTCTTTCTCGGAAGCCGACATAAACGCAAGGCTATACACCTCCGGATCAATCAGGTGGTCAGAACTTTTTACATTATTAGCCATGTTATATCCCGCCCTTCCGAATCTCAGGCAATGATGGACAAACCCCCGCAGCAGCTGATGAACTGCCCGTTCATGTAGTGGGCGTAGTCGCTGACCATGAAGGCGACGATGGGGCTCACGTCCTCGTAGGGATCGCCGAAATACCCCAAAGGGATGCGCTCGGCCACGTAGGCCGCAGCCGCCCGGCTCTGAGGACTGGAGTCAAAACCGGCGGCCTTGCTCACCGGCAGGAAACAGTTGGTGGTGATGCCGTATTTTCCAAGTTCCTTGGCGGCAAAACGGGTTAAAGTCATGACGGCCCCTTTGGCCATGGCGTAAGGAGCGAAACCTTCTGTACCGGAGACAGCCGAACCGGAGGCACAATTGACGATTCGCCCGTAGTGCTGCTCCTTCATGTAGGGCAGGACCTTCTGAATCGCCAGAATGCTGTAAAGAGGTCCCGTGGCGTAGCTTTCAAAGAGCTTCTCCCGGGTAGCCCCCTGGAGGTTCACCGGGTGTTCAATGCCGCCTTGAGCGATGTTGGCTAAGATCTCGATCTTGCCGAACTCCGCCACGGTCTGTTTGACCACCTTGTCCAAGTCTTCCTCGTTGCTGACATCGCAGACGGCGGCGACGATCTGGCCTGGGGCGCCCTTCTGCTTCGCTTCCGCCACCAGTTCTTCCAGTTTTTCCATCCTGCGGGCGCAGGCCAGTACATTGGCTCCTTCTTCGGCAAAACGCAGAGCGCAGCCGCGGCCTGCCCCTGAGCTGGCGCCGATTACCAGCGCCGCCCGTCCTTCAAGCATACCCATTCCCATTTTCATTCTCCCTTCAACTTTTTAATTTGCTATTGAAATCAGCCAAATTTTCCAGTATAATAATTATACAACTATGGTTGCGAATTCTCACTCACCGATTTAAGCCCTGAGTTGCTTATGCAACCATTTTTATAAACGGTCGCGCATAGGAGATGGATCGCGTATGGACCTGCGGGTACAGAAAACGCTGAAGAATATTTATGACAATTTTTTGTCTTTGCGAAAAAAACACTCCCTAAGCAAAGTGAAGGTTAGTGAACTGTGCCAAAAAGCGAGAATCAATAAAAGCACTTTTTATCGATATTATACCGACGTATTTGATTTGTCCGACAAGCTGGAAAATGAAGCATTAGCTGAATTGATGAACGATTTGGGTGAACTCGAATACTCCATTACAGAACCGGCAAGGTTTATTGAAGCACAACTCAGAGCCATTCAAAATCATCAAGATATTAGCATATTGTTTCGGAATCGGGCTGGAATATGCGCGGAAAAACTTGAAGCGAGCATAAGAAAGCGCAATCTGCTCGCGACCTCAACTCTCGAAGACGATATGAAACTATCATTCGTAGCCGGAGGAGTGGCATATGTGTTTTTAAATCGAAAGTATGATTTTGAATTGACCTTTAACGCGCTCATGGATTTAATAAATACGTTAAATTAGCTCTCTTTTCTTTCTTTTCCCTGTCGTCGTACACCACCCAGAAATCACGACGTCCCGTGTATTGGGTCAGGCGGCGGAGCGTCGAGGACGCCGCTCCCTACATCATTCTCATGCGTCGTTGAAAACGATCTCCGCATCAGGCAGTTTTTTCAACTTGCGCGCCTTCGTTACGATTTTTGTGACCTCCGCCCGAAACACCGCCGGATTTCCGGCTGGCGCCAGAAGACCTCTTGTGATGCTTTTCAGCTCGTCGACCCACTCCACAGTCTTGGGCGGGTCTTGCGTTTGGAGAGGATGCAGCGTTTCGAGCAGCGCCGCGTAATACTTTACCGCGAGACCTGAGTCGCCGGTGAGATCGCAAATCGTCCCCCGATGATAGTTGCCCCAAAATTATTTCCTTATTACATAATCCAAAAGTAGTCAATTCATAATAGTTTTTATTTAAGCCTTCAATGTCGTCAGTATTTTCAAATGTTAATTCGATCCCGCATTTAAAAAAATCGAAGATGTTAATTTCAATTTTTTGTTCAAATTCCACACTCCCTTGATGAATAATTTTATTATATCCCATTTATTTTGTCAACTATTCTAACCGTTCCGGAGGGGTCTCCCCCACCGTCATTCCGGCTTCATGCCGGAATCCATCTCTTGTCTCCATAGGGTCCCCGCGTAAAAAAATTTTAAAAACATACTTGACATTCCTGACGGTACCGTTTATAGTATATCTGACGGTACCGTTAAATTATTCGCGGAGGGGTTAAAATGCCAAGAGGACCAGACCGTTTGCTCCAGATCAAGACCGCCTATGTTTGGGCAAATCCCCACAACTGCAACGCCTGCTGGAGGTGTATCGACGCCTGCCCGGAGCGGGTGATCGGGAAAGCCGGTTTTTTGTGGCATAAACATATTGTCATGGAAAACGCACAGGCCTGCAGCGGCTGCAAAAAATGCGTCCGGGTCTGTCCCCGGGCGGTATTCAGCGAAAATTTACCGGATCTATTGAAGAACGCGCTATAACTTTTATCAAAGCAATCAATGAAAATGGAGGGACAAATCATGAATGACGAACTCTATGAAAAACTGGCGAGTCTCCGCTGGCTGCTGCACAAACGGCGTCTGCGCGGCTGGGCCCACCGGGGGCCGCTGGCGGACCACACTCAGGGGCAAGGGCGCATACTGGCTTTTTTGAAACTGCGCGACAATATCAGCACCAAAGAATTGTCCTACCTGCTCGGCATCGCCGTCTCGTCGCTGAACGAGCTGCTGGCCAAGCTCGAAAAGAGCGGCCATGTCACGCGCGAGCCTTCCGAGGAGGACAAGCGCGTCATGCTCGTCCGGCTGACGGAGAAAGGCCGGAGCGAGGAGCAGCCGGAAGTTTCGGAGCGGAGCGATATTTTTGCCTGCCTGTCGGAGGCGGAGCAGGGGATTTTGGAGGATTACCTCGACAGGATCATCGCCGCTTTGGAAAAGGATTTAGGCGACAGCGAGGGCGACGAGGCGTTTGAGCGCCTGCGGGAAGCGCACGCGCGGTTCGGGCACGGATTCCGCGGGCATGGGCATTTCCACCGCCACGGGCATTTTCACGGCTGCGGCTGCGGGGAAAACCGCCGGCCCGGCTATTGAACCGTACACGGCAATAACGCTTCGCGGACGGGCAAGGGTGGACTCCCTTGCCCTTGCCTTGTCGGTCACAATTTTAGATATTTTTGCAAAGAACTTATAACATCGCTGTAATTGATCGGTTTCCCGACGTGGCCATTCATGCCGGCTTCCAGGCATTTTTCCACATCTTCCCTGAACACGTTGGCGGTCATGGCAATGATCGGCACAGTCTTCGCTCGCGGGAGATCCAGCGCGCGGATGCGGCGCGTCGCCTCGAGCCCGTCCATCTCCGGCATCTGGATATCCATAAAGATCATATCATATTTTTCCGGCGCGCGGCTGAACATGCTGACGGCCGCCACCCCGCTGACCGCGCAGTCAATGCCCAGATTTGTCGGCTCAAACAGCGCGAGCATGATCTCGCGGTTGACCTCCATGTCTTCGGCCAGCAAAATGCGGTTGCCCGTAAAATCGGCGGGAGCGTCGTCCGTCTGTGTCTCCTCCGCCGGCTGCTGGGCGGCGCCCAAAGTCTCCGTGATGATATCCAAGATGCCGGACGGGAAAAACGGCTTAAACAGGGCTTTGCCGGCCCCCATTTTTTTTGCTTCCGCCGCGGCCGCGTCCCATTCGTTGGGTGAGATCATGATCACCACGCCGGCGGCGGGGCGCCCCGCTTTCAGAGCGCTGATCAGGCGCGCCCGCTCTCCTCCCGCTGTGTCCCAGTCTACAAAAGCGATGTGATAACCGCCATCCCGCTCGATCATGCCGAGCGCCGCCCCGGCGCTCGCCGCGATGGCGCAACGGGCGCCAAAACCCCGGATGATTTCCGCAAAATACAATAAAACATCCGGGTTGCCGTCTACCGCGAGGATATGTATGTCACGCCAATCCACGCTGTCACGGAGATCGGCGGTTTTCTCCGCGCCGCGCTTCAGCCGGATCGTAAAAATGAAAGACGACCCCTGGCCGAACTCCGATTCCACCCATATTTTTCCATCCATCATCTCCACAATGCTCTTGGAAATGGCCAGACCCAGGCCCGTGCCGCCAAATTTGCGCGTCGTGCTGCTCTCGGCCTGCTGGAATGACTGGAACAGGCGGGCCTGTTGCTCCGGACTGATGCCGATCCCGGTGTCGGTTATTTTTACCCGGATGGCGCACAGGCCGTTGCTCTCACCCGCGAGCCGCGCGTCCAAGGTCACGGAACCGCCTTCTGGCGTGAATTTTATCGCGTTGCCCAAGAGATTGGTGACGACCTGGGCGATCCGCTGATCGTCCCCGATAAAGGTTTTGGGGAGCGCGCTGTCGATATGGGCCGTGAACACCTGTTTTTTCTCGTGGACGCGGAAATTGACGACGTTTGCGACCCGCTGGAGCATTTTTTCAAAACTGAACTCCACCAGCGAGAGTTCCAGTTTCCCGGCTTCGATCTTGGACATATCCAAAATATCGTTGATTACGCCGAGCAGATGACTCGACGCTTCCTCGATCTTGGCAAAACAGTAGTTTTTGCGCTCCAAGTCGGCCGCCGCCTTGCCGATAGAGGTCATGCCGACGATGGCGTTCATCGGCGTGCGGATCTCATGGCTCATGTTGGCCAGGAATTCCGATTTGGCGCGATTCGCGAGATTCGCCGCTTCCAGCGCGTTGTTGATATCGGTGATATCGTTGAACAGGATCATGATCCCGGTGCTTTTGCCGTCCTCATCGGTCATGGGCGTGATGAGAATAGAAAAAATACGCGGCGATCCCTGGAAATTGAAATCCAGCTGTTCCTCGAAGGATACCGTACTTTTTCGCGCCACGGCGCTGTCCACCATGGCGGCGAATTTGTTCAGGTCGCCCTCGGCGATCAGCCGCCGGAAAACGTCCTTATAGTGATGGCCGTCGATCAGGCCGAAATTCGCTATCGCCGCGTCGGCCAAGAATCTGGCGGAAGCGTAGGAAAAACGCCCGTCAAAATCCAGCAGCAAAAGGATATGGGTCGCGTTTTCCAGGACGAGCTTAAAGAATTGCAGATCTTTTTTCAGGGAATCATTCAAAATAGTCTCGACCCGGTCCTGGGCCAGGGCGGTTTGCCGCGCGCGCGCCAGATTGGCCTCCGACAGGGCGAGTTTTCTTTTTAAGCCCCTTATTTCCTTTTGCAGTTCCTGGGCGGACGGGGCGGTATCCTGGTTTCCAATTTCATCCATAAAGCCTAACTCAATTTGCAAAAGACGTTGGTATAGTTATGATAAAAGTTTTTCAGCCGGCCGTCCGCGTCGGGCAGGGGGCAGATCTCCCCGCCGCTGCAAGCGAAAAGATACGGGGCCTCTCCGGCCGCGGCGCGTATTTTTTCCGCCTCCGCGGTATTGTCCGCGCCCAGAACGAGGTAACGCGCCATGCAGGAATAGCTGAGCACGACGCCTTCTTTGTCCGCCAGCGGTTTTACGGTGTTTTCCGTGGTCTGCAGGACGTCGCCGCGGTCCACATGCCCGATGGTCAAAGTCGCGCCCACCGGCATCGCCCCGCCGCAGACCGCGTGCCCGTCCGGAGTGAGGGCGAAAACCGCGCGGACGACGGGTTTCGTGCCGTCTTTGTGATCGACGACCAGCGGGATGACGCCCAGACCGGAAGCGAGCTCGGCCTTGGTCAGGCCGATTTCCTCCAGATATTCCAGCGCGGTTTTTCCGTTGACCCCGATGAGGATATTGCCGGCGGAGGCGGTTATCAGCGCTTTCTGGCTCCGGAATTTACTTTCGTCCAGAGCGGCGATATGAAAAGAAATATGCGGGGCGCCGCAGACCGCGGCCAAAACCAGCTTTTCCCGGAAAGCTTCGCCGTTATAAACGGTTTTCGCCGTGGAGTAATCCATGGTATGATCGAGCGCCGCCGTGCCAAAAAGCGGGATGCCGCCCGTCGCTTTGTCGATGGCCGTCAACATCATGTCGCCGCTGACCGTGTTCATCAGCGGAAAATAACTCAAAAACAGGGCCGGGGGTTTCTCGTTTTGGGCGAGCAAAGCCGTCAGGGCAGAATTCACAGAATCTTCATACTTATCTCCGATGGGGATCCCTATCGTTTTGAAATCACAATCGTCGCTCGTCAAAACCGTGACCGTTAAAATGATCTGGTCGATCTCGGCGCGGGCGGCGCAGAGGCAGGTCGTCGCCCCGACGCAGTCAAAGGGCAGCGCGTCGCAAACCGCTTTTAGCACGCCGGTGTCCGCGAAGTCCGAAAAACAGGAAATGATGCCCAAAGAGTTTTTCCGTAAATTCTTCTCCAGGCCGAGCGCCGCGGTGATCTCGGCGACGGCGGCCTCAGCGTCGTCGATCTCGCGCGTGGCCGCGGTGACAGATCTGATCATGACAAAACCTCCCAAAGATTCACATAAGCGACTTGTTTTTCAAAATTATATCATAGTGGCGGCCAAAATACAACAAACTTGCTTTTGCCGTTAGCGTGTGCTACAATAGATGTTAATTTCAGAGACGGATCGGTCTCTTTCCCCGCCGTCATTCCGGCTTCATGCCGGGAAGAGGGAGAACCTGAGTCCGTGCAGCAAGGATCTGGGGTCGTAACCGCGGAGAGAAAGGCGGCGCGCTTATGTTCGGAACCAGGAAAATTAAGCTTTGTAAAAAATGTTCCGGATTGACCGCTAGCGAGCTTGAGGGCCGGATCGACCCGAAAGATTACAGTTTTGGCTGTATTCAGAAATGTTTGCGGAAAAACGCCGGACTTAAAGGGAAGGTTTTTGGCAAAATAAAAGGGGAATTCGTAGTTTGTGACACGAAAGAAGAATTTTTCGCTAAAATAGCAAATATTGGATAATTATGACTGCACATCTGAAGGATATCGTGATCAGCGATTTGTATAAATCATTTGGCGCCGGCGCGGTGTTGCGCGGGTTTTCCTGCCGTATTCCCGCCGGGGGAAAAGTCTGTGTGACCGGAGCGTCTGGGCAGGGCAAAACGACGCTGCTGCGCATCCTGATGGGGCTGGAGACGGCTGACGCAGGCACGGTCAGCGGCTTGGACGGGCAGAGGCTGTCCGCTGTTTTTCAGGAGGACAGGCTGTGTGAAAACCTGAGCGCTTTTTCCAACGTCATGATGGTAAACAAAGGTTCGCTCCGCCGCGCCGCCGTGATCGCAGCACTGGAGGCGGTGGGGCTCAAAGGCCATGAATACCGGCCTGTCCGGGAGCTTTCCGGCGGGATGCGCCGGCGGGCGGTCATCACCCGCGCTCTGCTGGCGGAGTATGACGTCCTTTTTCTGGACGAGCCGTTCAAAGGGCTGGACGAGGATACCCACCGGACGGTGATGACTTTTGCCCGGGAAAAATCCCAGGGCAAAACCGTGATTTTGGTGACGCATGACCCGCGCGAAGGCGAATTTATAGGCGCCGTCCGCGTACAACTCCCCGACGCCGGAGCATAAAAAAACGGGAGCCGAAGCCCCCGCCGTTTGATTTTGATCACGCCGATACGAACTGATCCTTGCCTACACCGCAGGTCGGACATACCCAACCATCCGGGATATCCTCGAATTTTGTGCCGGGAGATATCCCGTTATCCGGGTCGCCGGCCGCCGGGTCATATTCATAACCGCATATTTCGCACACGTACACGTTATTTTCCTCCTTCTTCGATCCAGGCCGGTTCTTCCGAGCCGTCCGACAAAGCTTCGTCCATCAGCTTTATCATTTCGAGGACACTGCGAAAACGCTGGGTTTTCTTTGCTTCTATCCAGTCGATTGAGCCTTGCCAGGTAGCGTTTTGCTGAAATTGCACCTGAATGACAAACGTCACGGCGCCTCTATCCTGTTCCACACTCATTCTCCTCGCTGTCTTATTGCGGTCAAAAGCGCTTACGCAATTATTATAACATAAAAAGGTCTCACCAAAGTCACAAAATACAAAAACAATGTGATTTTCCATGCTTTTTTGTAAAATATTTTTGTTTTTCGCTCGCGCTTTCAGTTTTTCGTCCGGTCAGCCGTCATCAGGTTGATCGCGTAGCCGCTCAGCCACAGCAGCAGCCGCGGGGTGAAGTAGAGAGCGCCGAGTATGATGGTGACGTTGGCGGAGACGACGTTGTGCGCGGCGGAAAAAAGGGCGATTAAGGCCAGAATAACGATCAGCGCCGCCGGCGCCCACCAGAAAAAGATCAAGGTCCGCTTGGTCTGGCCGCGGGTCAGGGCAAAGCTGCGTTCCAAGCTCCGAAGGGCGCCGCGCCGGGGATTCTCGATAAAAATCCATGGGCTGACGCACAGCCTGAGCGTCAGGTAAACCGCCGCCCCCAATTGAAAAGCGACGCTGAGAACGGCGGCCATCTCCCGGCCGGCCACGCCGGCGATGAAGTCGGAGGAGAGAAGCGCCGCCACCTGTTGGACCGCCGCGGAAATGACGGCGACCGCCAGCCCCATGAGCGCCGCGCCGGCCAGATGACGCCGGTAATAATGCAGCAATTCTTTGAATTCGGCGGCGCCCCGCAGGTAAATGAGCGTGCAATAGCGCGCCCACCCCAGTTGCAGCGGAAAGAGAATGACGACGGCCGCCGCGCTCAGTGCGGCCTGCAGAACGGAATCGGCGATCCGGTCGCCGGTGAGCCGCGAGAGAAAGTACAGCGCCCCGTAAACCGGCAGAAGATTGGCAAAAGCGACGCCCATCAGTCCGAGCAGATCCCGCCGGAAAGCCTGGGCGGCTTTTTCCCTGACTTGTTTGTCGTCCCAGGTTTTTTTTTGTTTCAATTGGAGCATCGCGGTTCCCGCCTTTCGTTTGTGTGGATCATAATTTAGAGGTAGGCGTTAGGATTGTTCACCGTCATCATCTTTAACCTCGCTCTCGTTGTTTTCCTGTTCCAACAGGGCTTTCACCTCGCCAATCAGCACATCCTTATCGGGGATATAATAAACATAGGTGGACGCGAAAACCTGATTGCTCAGCCCGCCTAATGCGTACTCCGCAACTACGTCTTTGCTCGTTTTACAAAGGATTATCCCAACAGGCGGGTTGTCGTCATCGTCGTTGATTTCCGTCTTGTAGTAGTTCAGATAGGCGTTCATCTGCCCAGCGTTATGTTGTGCTTCACATAATAACATGGGTTATGGAAAGCCGGACGTTATGAAAAGAATAGCATAGTTGTATTGCCAATTCAAGATTCCCCATACTTTTTCTTAACATAACGTCCTTCTCCTATCTTCCGAGGCTTTGAAGCCAGTTCAGCAGTTCCCCATCTTGTTGCCATAGTGGGACAGCTTCAGTAGGAACGGTATTTGTAAATGCCGCTTCCAACGCCTTCCGTTTCATCTCGCTGTCAATACGCGCATAAATTTCCGTGGTTTTCAAGTCTGCGTGGCCAAGAATGTCCCTGATGTAAATCAAGTTCACCCCGGCGTGAAGCAGGTGCATCGCTTTCGAGTGCCGAAAACTGTGCAGCGATATGACATCCGGCAGAATGCCGGGGTTTTCGCTGCGGGCTGATTCAACTTCCGCGTTCGTTTTCCAGCCAAGAAAGGAACTTGCATACCCGTTCCTTCGTCAGCAGTTCGAGCGTTATGTCCTCCGGAACAACGCCTTCCTGCGTCTTGCAATATTTCAAGAGTAGCGTGAACGTGTCACGATAGGACAGGATCGTGTTTGGGCTGGCTCCTGCCTCTCCGGGAAGGTATTGGGCAGCATAATAAAATACTAACTTCTGCGAGCGGCTTATATTTATACACCGATTTTCGCGGCGGGTTTAACCGTCACAGAATATAATGAATTCAGCTAAACACCAAGGACAACTTTGCCCCATTTAACCAAGGCATGTTTTCCGGTAAATGCCGCCAGTCAACG
>JAISAH010000044.1 GCA_031266805.1 Gracilibacteraceae bacterium | reverse complement strand
TCGGGCGCCTGAGGGAGTGACCGCGGCTGATTTGCTGTAATTAGCCCTGACGGGTTGTCCGGCGGCGCGGGTGCGCCGCGGGACAACCGGTCAGGCTTTGGGGATCGGGGAATGCAACGCCAAGCGCTTTCTGGCGCGCGCCAACCGTTTTCGCGTCACACGCCAGGAATTGGAAGCTGCCCTACTGTAAATCTTTCAGATATTCTTCATAGGTCTGACCCGCCTCATACAGAACCGTCGCCAGTTCCGGGCCAAAATACCGCAGATGCCACGGTTCATACATATACCCCGTGATATCCTCCTTGCCATTCGGGTAACGCACGACAAAACCGTAGTTATGCGCGTTATCACGGATAAAAGCGTATTCCGGCGTCTGGTCAAACGACTGCTCCAGCGTGTAGTTAACAGCGGCGGTGGAGACGTCCATGACCAAACCGGTTTGATGCTCGCTCTCGCCCGGGCGGGCGCTGATACGGTTCGCTGCTTCCTCGCCGCCGAACCGGCCGACATTATAATTAAAAATTGAAACCTGGGTATTATAGGAACGGTAACCGGAAACGCCGTAAATATTCAGCCCCGCTTCTTTGGCCGCCGCGACGAGTTCCGCCAGCGCAACCGCGGCTTCATGGCGCAGCATCCGTTTTTCCACTCTTTCACTGAAAGAAAAAGGAATATCCACATATTCTAAGTCCGCCGGGATATAATCTTCGGTCAAATGGCTGTTTTTATTGACCAAAGCGATGATACTGTCCTGGTTTTCCGCGATGCCCGCCTCCTCCGGCGACAATATCGGATCGGTCTGCACCGCGACAGTCGGCGGAGTTTCCGCTTCCGGCGGATCTTCCGCCGCTTCCGCCGGCGCCGGTTCTTCCGGCTGATCCTCCGTCGCCGGAGGGCCGGAACAGGCGGCCAGAGCTAAAATTACAATAAATATAATTATTGTTAAAAAATATATTACGCCATCTCGTCTGTTTTTCATGAATACTTTCCTCGCGAATCCCGACCGCAATATCAGCTTCCCGGTAAAATCTCGATCCAGTAGCCGTCCGGGTCGTTGATAAAATATAATCCCATCTCGGGATTTTCAAAACAGATACAGCCCATAGCCTCGTGCCTGGCGTGCGCCGCCTCGTAGTCAGCCGCGCGCAGGCAGAAATGGACTTCGTTTTCCCCTAAATCATAGGGCTGCGGATGATCACGCAGCCAAGTGAGTTCCAAGCGCCAATCCGATACGCCGTCACTGAGAAAAACGATCGTGAAATCGCCTTTTCCCCCGTTTTTCCGCTCCACTTCCCTGAGTCCCAGCGCTTCCCGGTAAAAGGTCAGCGAACGGTCCAGATCCGTAACATTGATATTATTATGAAAAAAACGAAACCCGTTATTCATCCTGACCTCCATCCGGCGGCGCCAGACGCGGTACATCCGCTATCACGCGGAAATTACGCGTCACATGCTCGGTAAACCCCGGCAATAGCTCGCCGTTTTTCGTTATGGTAATCGCCTCCGTCGCGCCGATGGACACAAACTCCACATATTCATTCGCTTCGATCCGCAGCGACTCCCCTTCCCCTTTGGTTCCGGAAAACACCGGCTCGCCGTCCGCCCGCACGTCAAGCCAGCAGGGCGCGGAATACGCCACTTCCACCACCAGTCCCTCAATGATTTCCGGCTCCGCCGGCTCTTCCGGTTCTTCCGGCGTCACCGGCGGCGTCGTCTCACCTTCCGGTTGGTTCTGTTCACTCACGCCGGGCGGATCCGCGATCGGTTTTTGTTCGACCGGATTAAAATAAAACGACAATACTATGACTATTATCACCGCGACCGCGGCCGTCGCCAGCAAAGCCGTGCGCCGAAAAGCCGGGCGGGCGGTTTGGAGCCGCCGCGGCGCGGACGGCGCGGGTTCTTCCGGCACAGCCGCGGCCGAGGACAAATAAGCGGCGATCACCGCGTCGCCGTCTAAACCCAGGAATTTAGCATAGGAGCGCATAAACCCCTTCGTGTAGGCTGCGCCGGGTAATTCCTCAAATCTTTCCTCCTCGATTGCCCGGAGATAAACCGCCCGGATTTTTATACTCTCTTCCACATCCTGGTATGACAATTCCATTTCTTCGCGGGCGCCGCGCAGCGTTTCGCCTACTCCCGTCATGCCTTTACTCCTTACCCGCCGTTCCGGGCCCCGTATATTTGCTCAAACTGTCCGGCTGTCATCAAAACAGCCCTGGATTTGCTTCCGTCATAACTGCCGATCACCTTTTTTTCCTCTAACAAATCTACCAGCCGCGCCGCCCGCGAATATCCGATCCGCAGTTTACGCTGCAAGAGGGAAGTCGAAGCGACATTCAACTCGATAAAAATCATCGCCGCTTCCGCAAAAAGCTGATCGCCCGGTTCAGTGTCCTGTTTGGCGCCGGCGGCGTCTTCCGCCAGTATTTCGCGATATTCCGGAACAGCCTGGCTTTTCACATGATCCACCAGACGGTTCACTTCCGCGTCGGCGATAAAACAGCCCTGCACACGCACGGGCTTGTGGCGGCCCAGCGGGCGGTAAAGCATATCGCCCTTGCCCAGCAGTTTTTCCGCGCCGCCGGCGTCCAAAATAGTGCGCGAGTCCACCTGAGAGGAAACAGCGAACGCGATCCGGGAGGGCACATTGGCCTTGATCAGGCCGGTGACCACGTTCACGGAAGGACGCTGCGTAGCGACAATAAGATGAACACCCGCCGCGCGCCCCATTTGCGCCATCCGGCAAATAGCGTCTTCCACATCCGCCGGCGTTACCATCATCAAGTCCGCCAATTCGTCGATTATAGTCACGATAAAAGGCAGTTCGGGCCTGAGCGCCGTTTCGCCGCCGCCATCCGTCGCCGCGTTTTCCATCGCCGCGTTCGCTGTTTCCCGCTCTTTTGCCCGCGCCGCGTTGTACCCGGCGATGTTTCGCTCGCCGCAGGCGGCAAACAGTTCATAGCGGGATTCCATCTCCCGCACCACCCATTTGAGGGCCGAGGCCGCTTTGTCCGCTTCCACGACCACAGGGGCCACCAAATGGGGAACTCCCTCATAATTAGCCATCTCCACGCGTTTAGGGTCGATCAGCAGGAGTTTGACTTCTTCCGGCCGTGATTTATACAAAATACTGGCGATAATGGAATTAATACAGACCGACTTGCCCGAACCCGGCGCGCCGGCGATGAGCAAATGCGGCATTTGCGTCAGATCGCCCAACACATGAGCGCCGGCGATATCTTTGCCCAGTGCCAGCGTCAATTTGCCGGGCGTTTGCTGAAACGCGGCGCCTTCCAACATTTCCCTGAAAAAAACGGCTCCCGTCTCTTTGTTTGGCACTTCGATCCCCACGACCGCTTTGCCGGGAATGGGCGCTTCGATGCGCACCGAAGCCGCGCTCAGGTTCATGGCGATATCGTCGGCCAAACCGGCGATACGGCTTATCTTGACGCCGGCGGCCGGCTGCAGCTCATAGCGCGTGATCGCCGGCCCCTGTGTTACGCATACGATTTTTGACTCAATTCCAAAACTCTGGAGAGTCTTTTCCAGCATCGCCACATTTCCCGCCAGATCCTCCGAGCCGGATCCGGCCGGCGCCGGCGTCCGTTCCAATAAGGATAAGGGCGGCAGAACATATTCATATTCCCGTCCCGCCGTTTCCTCCGCCGGCAAAAACTCTTCCCCGCTTCTCTCCCCCGCGCCGGTCGGAGTTTCTTTAGCGGCCGCTTCTTCGGCGCGGACCACTTGATAAAACGGTTTGACCGCCGCGGCGTCCCGCGCCGCCGGGCGTTCTTGTTTTTCGAAAACAGGCTTCTTCTTCGTCTCCGCTTTTTTAGGCTCGGCCGCCTGCCCCGCCGTGACGGCGCGGCGCTGTCTGAGCGCGGTACCGGCCGTTTGCCACTGCCCGCGCAAAACATTGTAAAACGAACGAGCGGCGCCGACCGCGGCGGCGCGGCCCGCCACAAGCACTCCGACCGCCATGAGAAAAGCGAAGATAAAATAACTGCCGGCCGCCCCGATGGCGCCCACGCTCCCATCGACAAGCACAGCGCCCAGCATGCCGCCGCCCTGCCCGCTCCGCCCCAGTTCCATGATCTCCGCCTGCGAGCTCCCGGCGGAAGCGTTCAAATGCAGTATCCCCTCCAGGCCGAGCCAAATGAGGAAAAGACCGCTGAGACGCCAAAACATCTCGCCTTTTTTTCCGCCCATCAGCGTAACGCCGGCGACCGCCATGAGGAGGTAAAGAGAGGCGCTGCCCAGGCCAAAAGCCTTGCGCAGACCGCGGGCCAGCGCGTCGCCCAAAACGCCGTTATCCAGAGCAAAAAGAAAAATAATCCCCAGCCCGGCGGCGCCGATGAGCAGGACCCCGGGGATGATTCGCTGTAATACTTGCGTATTGTCGTCAATTTTCAATGACGCATTTTTTTTTCTGCGTCGCGCCACACTCTGCTCCTGATATCGAAATATTCTTCCTAAAAAAATTATACATGAAAAACAAAACGCGCGCAAGAACAATTTTCGCGGTTTTGTTTTTTAGGAAGTCTGATAATCCGTAAATTCTCGGCCCAAATCCTCCGTGAAAAAATAAGAAATTTATTGGTGACAAAAGCGGCCGGGTAGTCTATAATGATGTTAAGGCGAGACTCTGGTAGCAAAACAAGAGGAACGGAGGAAGAAACATGGCAAGTATGGCTGAAATAGCCGAAGGCGCGGCGGCGGTGGGCGGGATCGCTTTGGAAGTCGGCGGGTTTGCCGTTGACATCGCCAAAGAGAAATTCAAGGAATTCGCGGAGAATCCGTCGGTAAAAGGCAATGAGCTCGTGGCCAAAGGCAAAGATTTCGCGCGGAAATACCCGCAGGTCGTGGCCGGCGCCGGCGCGTTTGCCGGGATTTTTGTCCTGCGCAAACTGTTTTTCCGGAAATAACCGCGGTCGCGGTGCGAGGACTCTTATAGCGCGGATAACGGAGCTGGATGGCCGACAGCAAACATTCAGCTCTTTTCTGCGTGTAAAATTTTCCCAAAGACGAAAGGACATAGAGAAATATGGTAAAAATGTATTACGACACGGACGCTGATCTCGGCGTTCTGGACGGCAAAAAAATCGCGGTCATGGGCTGGGGCAGCCAGGGACACGCCCAATCTCAGAATTTACATGATTCGGGGCTGGATGTGATAGTGGGTCTGCGCCCGGAGAGCGCCCGCCGCCCCAAGGCGGAAGCGGCCGGCCTGCGTGTGCTGACCGTGGCGGAGGCGGCGCGGGCAGCGGATATCATCCAGATTTTACTGCCGGACGAACAGCAGGCGAAAGTGTACCGGGAAGAAATAGCGCCGGCGCTCAAACCGGGGAAAACGCTTGTTTTTTCGCATGGATTCAATATACATTTCGGGCAGATCCTCCCGCCTCCCGACGTCGACGTCGTCATGATCGCCCCGAAAAGCCCCGGCCATCTCGTGCGCCGCACTTTTACCGAGGGAGCGGGCGTCCCGGGCCTCATCGCCGTTCATCAGGACGCGAGCGGCAACGCGCGCCAAATCGGTCTTGCTTACGCCAGAGGCATCGGCTGTACGCGGGCCGGCCTTTTGGAGACGACGTTCCGCGAAGAAACGGAAACGGATCTTTTCGGCGAACAGGTCGTGCTGTGCGGCGGGATAACGGAATTGGTGCGCGCGGGTTACGACACGCTGGTAGAAGCGGGCTACGAGCCGGAAAGCGCGTATTTTGAGTGTTTTCACGAACTGAAACTGATCGTCGATCTGATGTATGAAGGCGGCATCGGCAAGATGCACTACTCCATTTCCGATACGGCGCAATACGGGGATATGATGATCGGCAAACGCATCATCACGGAAGATACGCGCCGGGAGATGAAAAAGGTGCTGGGCGAGATCCAAAGCGGCGAGTTCGCCAAGCAATGGCTGCTGGAAAACCAGGTCGGCCGGCCGGTATTCAACGCCCTGACTAAGAAAGACGAGGCGCATCCGATCGAAAAAGTCGGCCGAGAACTGCGCGGCATGATGGGCTGGCTGAATAAATAGAATAAACAGATCAAAGGAGGGCGTTGTTGGAAGAATTCAGGGTAAAACTGCAAAACGAGCAGGAAGCCATGATCCTGTTTGGCCTAGAAGACGCGCACTTGCGTCTGATGGAAGAAAAAACCAAATGCCGCTTTGTCGCCAGAGGCACGGAGATCGTCGTGACTGGTGAGAGCGACCGGGTCGAACGGGCGGCCGCCGTGCTGGACGAACTGCAGAAACTGATCCGGGCCGGGAATACGCTGACGCCTTCCGACGTGCTGTATGTGGTTTCCGGTCCGGAGGCCGACAGCAGGGAAGGCCGGGAGCATATGATCGCCAGCCTGACGAAGGTGATCGCCACCACGCAGCGCGGACGCCCTATCAAAGCCAAAACCATCGGGCAGGACCGCTATATCAAGTCCATCGATCATGAATCCATCGTGTTCGGCATCGGACCGGCCGGTACGGGAAAAACCTATCTGGCGGTGGTCATGGCGGTCAAAGCCTTAAAAAACAAGGAAGTGAACCGTATCGTCCTGACGCGGCCTGCGGTGGAAGCCGGGGAAAAACTCGGCTTTTTGCCCGGCGATTTGCAGGAAAAGGTCAACCCCTATTTGCGACCGCTCTATGACGCCCTGTTTGATCTGCTCGGCCCGGAAACAACGGCGCGCTACCTGGAAAAAGGCGCGATCGAGATCGCCCCGCTGGCCTATATGCGCGGGCGTACGCTGGACGACTCCTTTGTCATTCTGGATGAAGCCCAGAATACTTCGCCGGAACAGATGAAAATGTTTCTGACCCGTCTGGGTTACGGGTCCAAAGCCGTGGTGACCGGAGATATCACGCAGACGGATCTGCCGCGGGGCCAGTATTCCGGTCTCGTGGAAGTTCAGCGGGTGCTGACCGGTATCGCGGATATATCATTCCATTATTTTACAGCAAGAGACGTCGTCCGCAATCCGCTGGTGCAAAGCATCATTAACGCTTATGAAACAGAAGAAAGCCGGCCGAAAACCGGCGCCTGAAAATATACGCGCCGGCGGTGAAAGCGCGGTCAGGGTTTTATGAAAGAAAACACGGTGCAATACAAACACTCGTTTTGGCGGACGCCGCAGTTGGGCCTGAAATGTCTGCTTTTTTTCGGTTTTTGGGCGGCGATCACGGCTGTTCTATCCTCCGGTCTCATCACCTCCAATCAGAACATCACGCAGGGGGAACCCAGTCCGGAGCTGATTCGCGCTCCCTATGACCGCGACGTGGCCTATACGGATAAATACGAACGGGAGATCGCGGCGGCGCGGGAGTCGGCCCCGGCGGTCTATCGCGTGAACGAAGCTTTTGTCAACATGTTCATGCAGGGCTACCGGAACATGATTGGCGTGCTGACTGGCCTCGCCGGGGAAAGAGCGCGGGAGACGGAGACGCCGCCCGCCGAAGCGAGCGCGGCGGCCACGGAGGAAACGCCGCCAGCGGCCGCGGATTGGCAGAGTGAAGTTCAGGCTTTGCGCGTGAGCGATTATTACGGCGTGTTAGGCGATGAAACTTTTGCCGCGATCATGGCTCTGCCGGCGGAAACGCTGGAGAGAGCCCGTGACGAAGCGCTGTCCGTCATGCGCCAAGTGATGGAGTCCGAGGAGGAAGGGGCGCGCGCCGTGGAGGATCTCCCCCAATTGCAGGAGCGCGTGATGAATCGGCTCATGATTTCCGGTCTGCCGGATCCTCTGCGAGAACTCACCGGCAGTTACGTGGGTCAGGAACTGCTGTCCCCGACCTTCGTGATCGACTTGCAGGCGACGGAATGGGCGAAGGAACAGGCCGCCGCCGCGGTGACGCTGGAAGTGCATTCCTACCGGGCCAATGAAAAAATAGTCGGTGTGGGTGAGATCGTGGATGAGCGCATTTTCTCCGCGCTGAGCGACTACGGTCTCGTCCGGACAGAGTCCGTTCTACTGCCGCTGCTCGGCATCGCTCTGCTAACCCTTCTATCCGCCGTCATCACCGTCGTCTTTGCCTGGCAGGTCTGTCCGCGCATCCGGGAACACTGGCGGAAGATCATCATCATCGGTATTCTCGAGCTGGCGCTCTTGATCATCGTTTACGGGATGTTCAGCATTGATTTCGCCAATGAAAACTGGAACACCTTGCTCATTTTCCTGGCGCCGGTCGCCTGGAGCACTATGACGGTTTCCATTTTGCTCGGCAGCCGCATGGCCATAGTGGTCTGTATCGTCCAGGCCCTTTATATCGCTTTGCTGGCCGATCCGCAGGGTTTTTCGGGCATCGGGGCGGCCGACGGCTTCGTGGCGCTGTTTTCCGGTCTGGTAGGCGCGCAGAGCACGGCCCGTTTGAGCCGGCGGTCGGATTTTGCCAAAGCGGGGCTTCTGGTCGGTTTGACCGATGTAGTCCTCATTTGCGCCATGACGATGCTGGAGGGCGGCGGCTGGCTTATGAGCATGACCACCGGGCTGCTGTTTATCGTCGTCAGCGCCGTGCTGACAATAGTTTTGACCATCGGCGCTCTGCCTGGTTTTGAATATGTTTTCAACATAACGTCTTCCATGCGTCTGATCGAACTGGGCAACCCCAACAATCCCCTGCTCAAATCTCTGCTGATGGAGGCGCCCGGCACTTACCACCACAGCGTTATGGTCGGCAATCTGGCGGAGACGGCGGCGGAGGAAATAGGCGCCGATTCCGTACTCGTCCGCGTCGGCGCCTTATACCATGACATAGGCAAGCTGAAACGCCCTTATTTTTTCATCGAAAATCAGTTCTCCCAGGAAAATCCGCATGAACGCATCGCCCCGTCCCTCAGCGCCCTGATTTTGACTTCGCATACCAAAGACGGGCTGGAGATGGCGAAACAATACAAACTGCCGGAATCCATCTGCGAGATTATCCAGCAGCACCACGGCGACAGTCTGACGCGGTTTTTTTACCATAAGGCGCTGGAAGAAACGCCAAACATTTCCGAGGATATTTTCCGCTACGCCGGGCCGAATCCGCAGACCAGAGAGGCGGCGATCGTCATGCTGGCCGACAGCGTAGAGGCGGCCGTGCGCGCGGTCAGCGGCGGCAATCCGGGCAAGATCGAAGGAATCGTGCGCAAGGTTATCAAGGAAAAACTGGATAGCGGTCATCTCAATCAATGCGAACTCACTTTTCGCGATTTGGATAAGATCGCCGCCTCGTTTGTCAAGGTCCTGCTGGGGATCTATCATACCCGCGTCGTTTACCCGGACGCGCCCCCGGCCCGCAAGGCGCTGAAAAAACCCGCGGAGCCTCAGGCGGAGACGGAGGGAGAGTCCGATGGAAAAGTCAATGGAAAAGCCGATGGAAATTGAAGTGATCTGGGAAGCGGCGTTGATCCCTGAAAGGGAAATATTGGAAATAGGCCTGCAGGAAGGCGTGGCCGCCGCCGTGCGGCTGGGCGGAGGCCCGGAGGCGGCCGCCGTTTGCGTGCTGGTGACGGGCGACGCGCGTCTGCGGGAACTGAACCGGCAATACCGCGACCTGGATCAGGCGACGGATGTGCTGTCTTTTGCCATGCGGGAAACCGGCGCCGGCGAGCCGGCGGTGGCGGACGCGGACATGAACGCGGACACCGACGCGACGCTGGGCGATATCGTCATATCGCTGGAACGGGCGGCCGCTCAGGGCGAGGAATACGGACACGGCCTGCGGCGGGAATTGGTTTTTCTCGCCGTCCACGGCGCCCTGCACCTTCTGGGCTATGATCACGGCGCGGAGGAAGACGCTGCCGTCATGCGCGCGATGGAAAAAACCGTCATGGAGCGTGTCGGCGCCTTAGAGGAAAGAAGCGGCCGTGCCAGATAAAACGCCGCGCAGCGGTTTTGTCGCGGTGGTCGGGCGGCCGAACGCCGGCAAATCCACTTTATTGAATACGCTGCTGGGGCAGAAAGTCGTAATCATTTCCGATAAACCCCAGACGACGCGTGACCGCATCCGCTGCATCCTGACTGAGGAGCGGGGGCAGATAATTTTTATCGACACGCCGGGGATCCACAAACCGCGGCGCCGTTTGGGCGAATACATGCAGACCGCGGCCCGGGGCGCTTTAGACGATGCCGACGCCGCTTTGCTGGTCGCGGACGTTTCCGTGCCTTTCGGTTCCGGGGACGAGTATTTGCTGGCCCTGACGCGGGAGAGCGGGCTGCCGCTCGTGCTGGCGCTGAATAAAACCGATCTGGCGCGGCCGGCGGATATTGCCG
This sequence comes from Gracilibacteraceae bacterium, assembly GCA_031266805.1. Classification (GTDB taxonomy): domain Bacteria; phylum Bacillota; class Desulfitobacteriia; order Desulfitobacteriales; family Syntrophobotulaceae; genus JAIRRL01. The sequence goes on along the minus strand of JAISAH010000044.1, from coordinate 49,227 downwards.
CCCGCATCGCTTTTTACGCGGGTCAGGCGGATTTTCGCGACGTCGTGCCCATCTCCGCCCTGAAAGGGGATAATACGAATGTGCTGCCGGACGCGCTTTTTCCGCTCCTGCCGCCGGGGCCGCTCTTTTACGATCCGGGCGACGTGACGGATAAAACGGAGCGTTTTATGGCGGCGGAGATGATCCGGGAAAAACTGCTGCTCCTGACCCGGGAAGAAATCCCCCACGCTCTGGCGGTCGTCATTGAGGAAATGGAAGAAGAACAAACGCTCGTCCGGATAAAAGCGCTGGTGCTGGTGGAGCATGAATCGCAAAAAGGCGTCGTCATCGGGAAAAAAGGGGCTTTGCTGCGGGAGGCCGGCGCGCTGGCCCGGCGGGATATAGAAGAAATGCTGGGGCGGAAGGTGTATTTGCAGCTCTGGGTGAAAACGCGCAAAAACTGGCGTAACAGCCCGGCAGGCCTGCGGGAAGCGGGTTACCGGCTCCGGGAACTGGATTAGATGGCTGTTTTGCAGGCGGACGCCCTCGTGCTTCGCGGACGAGAATATGGAGAAACAGACCGCCTTTTGACCTTGTTTTCCCGCGAGTACGGCAAAATCGAGGCTGTCGCCAAAGGGGTGCGGCGTCCGACCAGCAAACAGCGCGGCGGCACGCAGCTTTTCACTTATGCGGATTTTCTCCTGTACAGAGGCCGCGCCTTAGCCATAGTACGTCAGGCCCAGCCGCGCGAGAGCTTCCGCCATTTATGGGGCGATTGGGAAAAAAGCCGCGGCGCGGCGGTGATCGCCGAACTGCTGGATGCCGTGACCCTGCGGGAGGAACCTCAGCCGCTGCTTTTTCGGCTGACTTTGAGCAGTTTTTTTCTCATCGCGGATATAGAGCCGGATCTGCTTATCGCGGCTTATGCGCTGAAAGCGCTGAAAGAACAAGGCTATTGGGCGGAAGGCGCCGAAAAGGACTCGGCGCTCGGCGAGGGCAGCCGCGCCATGCTGCGCCGTCTGCTCCTGACCCCGGCGGAGCAGCTGGCCCGTTTACGCTGGTCGCCGGAAATGCGGGAGGAAATATGCGCTTTTTTGCGCCGCTGGGCGGAAACACAGCTGGAGCGCCGGTTCCCGGCCTGGGAAACCACCGGACGCCTCTAATAACTCACTCATCCATTTTGATTTCATAGGTCCAGCCAAAAACGTCAGGCAGCCGGCCCCACTGCAACCCGGTCAGATTGTCAAAAAGCTTCTGGGCCACGGGGCCGATGCCGCCGTCCGCGACGGGCAGCAATTCGCCGAATATGCTGAAAGCGCCGATCGGCGAAACCACCGCGGCGGTGCCGGTACCGAACGCTTCCCGCAAAGCGCCGGTTTTGGCCGCCTGTTGCAGCTCGGCCACGGATATTTTGCGCTCAGTGACCGTATGCCCCCAGGAGCGCAGGAGGGCGATGGCGGAAGCACGCGTGATGCCGGGCAAAATGCTGCCGTCCAGCGAAGGAGTGACGATTTCGTCCCCCAGACGGAACATGACGTTCATCGTGCCAACTTCTTCAATGTATTTATGTTCTACTCCGTCCAGCCAGAGCACTTGGGTGAAGCCGAGCTCCTGCGCTTTCTTCTGCGCGATGAGCGAAGCCGCGTAATTGCCGCCGCATTTTGTCTCGCCGGTGCCGCCGATCACGGAGCGGACGTATTCATCCTCCACATAGATGCGCACCGGGTCAAGCCCTTCCGGATAGTAGGCGCCGACCGGCGAGCAGATGACGAGGAATTTGCAGGTCAAAGGAGGTCGCACGCCCAGATGCGCCTCATCCGCGATGAGGTAAGGCCGGATATACAAAGAGGCGCCGGGCTGCCGGGGGATCCAGTCTTGATCCGTGCGCACGAGCGCGCTCACCGCCGCGATAAAGGTTTCTTCCGGCAGATGCGGCAGGCAGACGCGCGCGGAAGAAGAGTTGAGCCGTTTGGCGTTTTCCAGCGGCCGGAAAAGCAAAACGCGCCCGTCCGAAGAATAATAGGCCTTCATTCCCTCGAACACTTCCATAGCGTAATGCAGCGCCATCGCCGCCGGATCAATGGACAGCGGCGCGTAGGGAACCACGCGCGCGTCATACCAGCCTCGCCCTTCCGCATAATCCAGGATAAACATATGGTCGGTATAATAGCGGCCGAAGCTCAGATTATTCCAATCAGGCTTCGCCTTGGGGGCGCCGGTCGGCTCCAGTCTGATTTCCACGGGAATTACCTCTTTTCTGTTTCTTTGCGGATAAGTCTTTTGTACATATTACCATAGCCGTGCGATGAATACAATATCAGTCAGGATGAATGACCATGAACCGCTCCGCGAAATATTATACCAGCCGCCCGGATTTCATGGTCAAACGCCTGCGGCCGTAATTTACCGCCTCCGCGTCGTGAGTGGCCATCAGCACCGCCGTCCCTTTTTCCGCGACAGCGGCAAAAATCCGCATGATCTCCGCGGCCGTTTCCTCATCCAGATCTCCTGTCGGCTCGTCGGCGAGCAGCAGTTCCGGCGCGGGAAGCAGCGCGCGGGCAATAGCGGCGCGGCGCAGCTCGCCTCCCGAAAGGCTGGCGGGGTATTGGGCGGAGAGCTGCCGGATACCCGTTTGCTCCAGGAGCTCCAGTGCCCGGGGCGCGGGATCGTCCGCCCGCCGAAACAGCACACGCGGCAGGATCACGTTTTGCAGTACCGTAAAATTGGGCAGCAGGCTGTGCCCCTGCATGATATAACCCAGCCGCGTATTGCGCAGCTGGGAAAGTTCTTTGTCGTCCATGGCGCCGTACTCCCGCCCGGCAAAACTGACGCTGCCGGAATCGGGCGTGATGAGGCCGGCCAATATGTTGAGCAGAGTGCTTTTGCCGCTGCCGGACCGCCCGGTCAGACAAACGAATTCCCCCGCCGCCAGCGACAATGATACATCGTCGAGCGCTAAAAACGGCCGTCCGCCCCGCGAGTATTCCTTTCTGAGGGCGCGAGCCGTTAAAATCACGCCTCCCCCTCCCGGATAGCGGCGTAAGCGTCACCCCGGCTTATTTTCCCCGCAGAAAACAGCGAGGCCAGCGGCCCCACGGCGAAGGCCAGTAGCAGGCTCGCGGCGGCCAGCCCGGCAAATTGCCCCGGCGACGGCTGTATATAAGGCATACCGGCTATATCCTGGATATAGGCGCGAAAAGGAAGGATGAACAAAGCGGCCAGGAATACGCCCGCCGCGCTTCCGGCCAGACTCACCAGACCCGACTCCAGAAAAACGATCGATACGAGCCGGCGGCGCGTGGCGCCCAGCGAGCGCAATATCCCAAATTCCCGTTTTCGCTCGTTCAGGACGACGGAAAAGACGACGGACAAGACCAATAAGGACAAAACCCATAGCAGGGCGGCCAGAGCGCCCGCAAAAGCCACAATGGCGCGCAAACCGCCCGACACGCTGTTGATGATGGTTTTGGCCGCCAGCACCACGATGCCGCTGCTGCCGTAGCCAAACTCGCTGTTGATCCGGCCGGTCACGCCGCCGGCTGTGTACCCCTCATCCACCGTCACCATCAAAGAAGAAATCGCGCCGGCGGCCGGCGGCGGCGTCCCGCCCACGGCGGCGCAGTCGGCGGCGGCGGTTTCAGCCGCGGCCATATTCATGAAAACAGAAGCGTCAAAGCCGCTGCCTGTCCTATCCATTTTTGCCGCTATCCGGTAATCGCGGTCGAAAAATTTGATCGTGTCGCCGATTTGACCGGCAATCGCCCCGCCCACGATGATGTCTCCGTCCGCCAGACCGCCGGGGCGGGCGGTTTTCAGCCACGGCCCGACCACAAAATCCGTTTTTTGCTCAAACCCGATCAGCTGGACCGGCATGGCGCAGCAACTGGCGTTGAGCGAAGCGACGAACAATTGAGGAGAAACGGCGCGCACGCCTTCCACGGCCGCGATTTTATCCAGCCAGGCCGCGTCCATGTAAAACGCGCCGGGCTCGCCGCGCAGCAAGATACCCTCCACTTTTTGGTCATAGCCCTTCGGCACGATCAAAATGTCCGCTCCCAGGCGCTTGCCCAAAGCGTCCGTGCCGTTAAACAGGCTGTACACGATGAGCGAACCGCCGAACAGAACAAAAGCCATGACCGCTACCAGCAAAATCAGGCCGGCGGCGCGAAAAGGCCGGCGGCTCAGATTGCACAGCGCCAGGTCGGAAAACGTCAGATACGGCCGGTCAGCCATCGGCGATCTCTCTCCTTCCCCGCCCGCCCAGCAGGTAAAACGAATTAAAGGCAAAACCCGTGAGCGTGAGGACGCTGATCACCGTGAGGGCGGGAAAAACAACGCGGCGGCAGGCCATGCTCTCCATTGGGCAACCGCCGATCAGCACGGGCAGCAGCAAGGCGAGCAGCGCGGTAAAAAAAGCCGCGGCGCTAAGGCCGAGACGCGTCTGTTTTGACGAAAACATGAGCATAAGCGCTCCCAACAGGGCTAATAAAAGACCGGCGCCTATTTCAGCCTGTCCGGTCCAATGGCATATCATCCAGCCGCCGCCGGAGGCCGGCGGGCAAAGCCGGAAAACGTAACGCGGCCCCAGAGAAAGCGCCAGACCGGCAATGATCGCGCCGGCGCCGGAGATGAAACGGTTAAACACTAAAGCCCTCCTCGTAATTAAAGAATAATCGGCGCCTAACTCAGTATAACATATCCTCTCAAAGAGCGTCAATAAAAACATTAGCAAAAACTAACCACTGCGATCATACTAAAAAAACCGCCTCCGGAAAGAGACGGTTTTTTCGATCTGAAATTCCTTAATTGTCAACAGGCGCCTGACAGCGCGTCTTACATCATGCCGCCCATACCGCCCATGCCGCCCATACCGCCGGCCGCGGCCATCGGATTCTCTTTCTCCGGCAAATCAGCCACTAAGCACTCTGTCGTCAAGAGCATCGCGGCGATGGAGGCCGCGTGCTGCAGCGCGGAACGGGTCACTTTCGCCGGGTCGATAATGCCGACGCCGATCATGTCCTCGTAATTTTCCGTATGCACATTGAACCCTGTGCCGCGTTTCGCGTCCATCACCTTCTCCACGACGACGCTGCCTTCACGGCCGGCGTTCGTCGCGATCTGGCGCACCGGTTCCTCCAGCGCCCGCCGCACTATGCGCGCGCCGGTCGCCTGATCGCCCGTGAGTTCCAATTTATCCAGCGCGGGAATCGCGTCTACGAAAGCCGTACCGCCGCCGGCGACAAAACCTTCTTCTACAGCGGCTTTTGTGGAAGCCAGCGCGTCCTCGATCCGGAGTTTCTTCTCTTTCATCTCAGTTTCCGTCGCGGCGCCGACCTTGATGACCGCTACGCCGCCGGCCAGTTTCGCCAGACGTTCCTGCAGTTTTTCCTTATCAAAATCGGATGTCGTGTCTTCAATCTGACGCCGGATGGATTCCACGCGGTCTTTGATGTCTTTTTCTTTACCGTTGCCGTCAACTATGGTCGATTCTTCCTTGCTGACGATGACCTGACGGGCGCGGCCCAACTGAGAGATTTCCGTGTTTTCCATCTTGAGTCCGAGTTCTTCCGTTATAACCTGTCCAGCCGTCAAAACAGCAATATCTTCCAGCATAGCCTTGCGCCGATCACCGAATCCAGGCGCCTTCACAGCCACACAGTTAAATGTTCCGCGCAATTTGTTCAAAATCAGTGTCGGCAGCGCCTCGCCTTCGACGTCTTCCGCGATTATCAGCAAAGGTTTGCCGGTCGTGACCACCTTTTCCAATACGGGCAGGATCTCCTGGATCGAACTGATTTTTTTATCCGTAATCAAAATGTAGGGGTCGTTCAGCACGGCCTGCATTTTCTCCGTATCCGTCACCATATAAGCGGACACATAACCGCGGTCAAAACGCATACCTTCGACGGTCTCGGTTTCCGTCGTCATGCCTTTGGCTTCCTCAACCGTGATAACACCGTCATTGCCCACTCGATCCATGGCCTCGGCGATCATTTTGCCGATTTCCGCGTCGCTGGAAGAAATTGTCGCTATCTGGGCGATATCCTCTTTGCCGTTGACCTTCTTCGCGTTGGCCTTTATGTCTTCGACTACCGACTCAACAGCTTTTTCAATACCTTTTTTGATTTCCATCGGATTTGCGCCGGCCGCCACATTTTTCAGGCCTTCCCGGATGATGGCCTGAGCCAGCAGCGTTGCGGTCGTAGTCCCGTCGCCCGCCACATCGTTAGTTTTGGTCGCGACTTCTTTCACCAGCTGCGCGCCCATGTTCTCATAAGGATCCTCAAGCTCAATATCGCGGGCTATCGTCACGCCGTCATTGGTAATCAAAGGAGAGCCATACTTTTTATCCAGCACGACATTGCGTCCTTTAGGCCCCAAGGTAATGCGCACGGCGTCCGCCAGTTTATTCACGCCCCGCTCCAGCGCGTGCCGCGCGTCCTCATTGAAAATAATTTGTTTCGCCACTTTCCTGTTACCTCCTCAGTTCGTTAAACTTTGTTCAGCAAAGCTCACTTTTCCACTACGGCCTGGACGTCGGTCTCGCGCAAAATCAGGTATTCTTCGCCGTCAAATTTGATCTCCGTGCCGGAATACTTGGAATAGATCACTCTGTCCCCTACCTTGACGTCCATGGGCTGACGTTTGCCGTCGTCGTCAAGTTTGCCGGGGCCGACAGCCATGATCTCCCCTTCAAGCGGCTTCTCTTTCGCCGTATCGGGCATGATGATGCCGCCCTTGCTTTTTTCTTCCTTTTCCACCGCTTTGATGATCACACGATCGCCTAAAGGTCTCAGTTTCATAAACTTAGTTCCCTCCCTCAGAAATGGAATGTGTTTCCTTATTGTTAGCACTCACCTCCGGCGAGTGCTGATATCATCGTTATAATATTCCTTTGCTGGAAAAATTGCAATCCTGATTATCGGCGTTTAGGAGCGTTTATGTTCATTTATCGGCTTATACCGCCGTTTATCTCCGTAATTCTCTCTATTTCGTCTCGCGGGCCATTTTTAAGCCGTTTTTATGGCAAAACCCTCTTCGAGTCATTCCACCACGCAAAAACCCAAGGCGCCGGGGCCTATATGCGTGCCGACCACCGCGCCGATTTCCAGCGCGACAAATTCCCGCGGCTCAAATTTTTGCCGGATCATTTCCTCCACAAGCTTCAATCCTGATTTATCCACGCTGTAAGCCAGATACACCGTTTTCCCCCGCATCGGCAAGCCGTTTTTTTCCGAGTCGTCCAGCATCCAGCGCAGCGCGTTTTTATAACCGCGCGCTTTGGCCAGCATTATCACTTCGCCGTCGCGGATAGTGATGACCGGTTTGACGCCGAGGATATTGCCTACAATAGCCGAACCAAGGGACAGTCTGCCTCCGCGGCGCAGATGGTCGAGACTGTCGATAACGCCGTACATCATATGCGTCGCGACGGCGCGCCGCGCCCATTCCGCGATTTCCGCCCCGCCGCGCCCTTCGCGGGCCAGACGCGCCGCCTCCAGCACGATAGCGCCGAGAGAAAATGTCGCTGTTTGAGAATCGATGAGGTAAACGCCGTCCCCGCCCAAAGTTTCCTGGGCCAGCACAGCGGAATTATAAGTACCGCTCAGTTTTGAGGAAATAAAAATACCGACCACTTCCCGGCCGGCTTCGCGATGAGCGCGAAAAGCCTCCGCAAACTGGGCCGGCGTCACTTGCGACGTAGTGGGTAGACTTGGACTTTCCGCCATCTTGTGAAAAAATTCCTCACTGCTCAGATCCAGTCCGTCTCTGTAACATTCCGTACCAACAAACACCAATAAAGGCAATATTTGTATGTCGAAAGCTTCCGAACGGCCCGTCAACTCGCTGGTGCTGTCTGTAACGATTTGAACCGTCATTACCCGTCTATTCCCCTTCCTGCTCCGCCGGAGGCTCCGAATAATCAAACTCCGGCATTCCGTCTGTTTCGCCTTCAAACGGCTGCTCCGGTTCGCCCTCATAACCGGCTTCCGCCTCCGCCTGTGCCTCCGCTTCCGCCTCCGCCTGAGCCTCCGCTTCCGCCTGAGCCTCCGCTTCCGCTCTGGCCGCCGCTTCCTGCGCCAGCATATTGCGAACCTCCGGATCCATATCGGACATGGCGCTATAGTCGGACGTCCGGTCCGTCGTGATGCCCAGCATGACGTTCCGCCCCATCATAAGGGCCGCCCGCCTGTTGACTTCCCAATAACTCAAACTGTTCAGCATGATAGGCCAGCCCGGCATGGTCTGATTTATTATAGAAGCGTCGCTGAAATGAACGGCTACTTTAGCCAGTTTCAATAAATCCTGAAAAGGCAGATCCGTCTCAACCGCTTTAAGCGCCTGCGGTAAAAGCTGGGGGATCTTCGTGATGATATCGGCTTGCATCGCCTTCGCCGCCACGGCTTTCAACATTTTTTGCTGACGGGCCGTGCGCCCTATGTCCGCCGAGACATTATCGCGAAAACGGGCGTACTGCAGTGCCTGCGATCCGTCCAGATGCTGCTGCCCCTGCCGCAGGTCGATGACGCCGTCTTCCTTGTCTCCCGTGAGTTTATACATATCCTGTTCTACGTAAATGTCCACTCCGCCCAATATGTCTATTATTTCTTTAAACCCCGCGAAATTAGTCAGCAAATATCCGTTGAGCGGTATGCCGGTCAACTCGGCGATTTCATCCGTCAAAGCCTGAATATTGGCGTACATGGGCAGGGAATTTATTTTGATATGCGAACCGTTGTACTTTACCCGCGTATCCCGCGGCACGGAAAGGAGCGATATGATCTTGGCCTCCGGATCGACGCTCGCGACTATGAGAACATCGGAATTAAAGTAAGATTCCCCCGGGCGTTTGTCCGTCCCAATCAACAAAACGCTGACCCGTTTATCCAAGGTTTCTTCCTCCTCCGCCTCTTGGTTTTCCGCCTGTTGAGCGGCAAGAGGAACGGACGATTTCGGTTCTTCGTGAAGAAAATACAGCGTCATGGCGCCGGCGACTATGAGTACCAGAGCCAGCGCCGCCAGCACGGCGATCAGCAAGGTCAGCAGCCAATTTTTTTTGCCTCTTTTTTTTCTTCGCGCCACCCCATCACCTCTCCCCGGCCGAACCGGCCTAGTCGTCATCGGATAACTCCGACCAGTCCCGCATATATTCCAGTTCTTCCTGTGTATAGCCGTTTTCTTTCGGCGGTTCTTCCGCGGATCCAGCCGGTTCCTCCGCGGGTTCCGCCGGCGTTTCGGCTGGCGGTTCAGGCGAGGTTGCAGCCGGTGTTTCCGCTGGGGTCACGGTTTGTGTTTCCGCCGGAGATTCCGGCGGGGCTACGGGCTCTCTATCCGGGTCCGGGCCGGATCCCGATCCGGCGGCGCCCTCGCCTGTTTCCGCCGCCGCGCCGCCCTGACCGCCGGTGACGCGCGCCCGCGTTTCCGCGTCCAAATGACTGAGTACCGCGCCGTCAAAGACGCGGTCAGAAACTATACCCAGCAGCAGATTTTCTCCCGCCCGGAGAGCGGCGGCCCTGTCCACTTCCCAATAGCTGACGTCGTCCAGTTCCAGAAAATTGCCCGGGATAGTCTGAGAAACTATTTCAATATGGTCAAACCCCACTCCCACTTTGGCCAAACGCATCAAATCCGGCATACCGATATCAGATTCCACAGCGTTCAGCAACTGAGGCGTCAGCGTCGGCAGTTTTACGATGACCGAAGGGTCGAGACATTTGCGGGCGATAGCTTTCAGCACCGTCTGCTGCCGCCCGGAACGGGAAACGTCCGCCAAGGCGTCATTGCGAAAACGCGCGTACTGCAGCGCCTGCAGACCGTTCAGCGTCTGAAACCCGGCGCGCAGGTCGATGACCCCGTCCTCTCCCTCATCGCCTGTTTCAAAATACATATCCTTTTCCACATTGATCTCTATGCCTTCCAATGTGTCGACCACATCCTTGAATCCCTCGAAATTCGTCATGATGTAGCCGTCAGGCCGAATACCCGTAAGACTTTCCACCTCGTCCAGCAAACTCTGCACGCCCCAGCGCATGACGATAGAATTTATTTTTATGTCCTCGCCGTTTTTGCGCACGCGCGTATCCCGCAAGAGAGACAGCATTGACACGACCCGCGTGTTTGGATCGACTGTGGCTAAGATCAACGTGTCGGTATTGTAATATGTTTCTTCCGGACGTTTATCCGCGCCTATCAGGAGAACACTGATCCTTTTTTCCAGCTTTTCAGCGGCCTCAACCGGCTGGAGCATAGTGTTCGGTTTATCAGCCCAATACATGCCCGCGCCGCGAAACCACACCAAACCAAAAACAGCCGTGCCCACCAAAACGCCAGTCAGACAAATTGCCGCCAGCAAGAGCCAACCACCGACGCTTTGCTTCCTCTTCTTTTTCTTCTTTTGCAAAAAGACCCGCTCCCCGCGCTGGACAGCTTATTATTTGGCGCCGCGCAAAAGTTTTAATTTGGGAATCGCCTGTTCGGCTATGATAATCTCAGCGTGTTCGCGCAAAAATCCTTCCGCGAAGAGCATGGCCTCTCCGTATTCGTCAAGGATTGTTTCCACGTTTTTCCTTTTGCGCACCGCCGTGACTTTACTCAAAGCAATATAATATTCGCCCTCGTAATTATACAGCGCGCTTACAGCCTCCGGCGCCGCCGGCAAAGCCGCGGCCGCGTCCACCGCGTCCTCCAGATCCTCAAAAGCGTACACCCATTCCTCTCTGGGCGCCGTTTTATTGGCTTGACGCAGGGCCGACCGCCGTTCATTTATAGTATGCTGCAGGATCTGCTCCAGATCGGTTTCCGTCTGTTCCTCCTGTTTAACCACCGTAACCACAAATTCATCATTGGAGGCGACCATAGCCTGGATCCAGAACGGCTGATCAAGATGAAACCCCACCTCATCCCGAGCTTTAGCGATCAAATCCCAAAAAAACTGCTCCGAACGCGTCGTCCTTTGAAAAAAATCCGTCAAAGAGAGATTCATGTCGGCTAGTTCAGTAAAGGAGATGAAAATACGAACCGTGTTATCGTTTACTTTCATAATACGCATAACCGTTCTCCTTTCCCTTAACCGTCTGACAACAGTTAAGCCTGGCCCTATTCTATCATATTAACAATGAAAAATAAAGGATGCGGCGAAAATAATTACTGTCCGCTGCGCAACCATGAAAGCCAGTAAAATGTTATGGCTCCCCGAGCAGGACTCGAACCTGCAACCTACCGGTTAACAGCCGGTTGCTCTACCATTGAGCTATCGAGGAACTCTTTCTTTTTAATTATAACGCGCTAAAAATATTTGTCAAGCTTTTGCAAAAAATTAGGGACTGTTTGGAAATAAAGTGGTCAGTTGACGACGGAATTTCGCGTCCTGGGAAGACGCCAGGTTTCGCTAATACTGGTGGTATTCGCGGAACCTGGCAACGCAGTCAGGACGCGAAAGATCAAGTCAAATGGCTGCTTTATTTTCAAACAGTTCCTTAGGATGTAACTATAGGGTTACGGGTTACGGCGTCCTCCCGAACGAATTCGTCTATAGCCCGAAAGAGCGCCGGCAGCAGTTCCTCCTCACGCAATTTGGCCCGTACCCGCCCCCGGGCAAAAAACACGCCTAATCCGCTTCCGCCCGCCACGCCAAAATCCGCTTCCCGCGCTTCGCCCGGCCCGTTGACGGCGCAGCCCATCACCGCCACGGTCAGCGGCCGTCGCAGTTCAGGCAGCGCGCTGAGTTTTTCCTCTACCCGCGCCGCCAGACCTTCCACATCAATGCCGGTCCGGGCGCAGGTCGGGCAACTGACGACTTCCCGCCGGTTCGGCCGCAATTCCAGCGCGTCCAGAATAGCGCGGGCCACGGGTATTTCCGCCACCGGATCCCCGGTCAGAGAAACGCGAATGGTGTCGCCGATGCCCGCCGCTAAAAGCGAGCCGATGCCCACCGCCGACTTCACAACGCCGCCGCGCGCCGTGCCGGCTTCTGTCACGCCAATATGCAGCGGATAATCCGTTTGCGCGGCCAGCAGATGATATGCTTCTATCATCAGCGGGACCCGGGACGCTTTGAGGGAGATCTTCACCTGATCGTGGTTCTCGGCCGCCAGCAACTCCACGTGAGCCAGCGCGCTTTCTACCATACCCCGCGCCGTTACGCCGCCGTGACGCGCTGCGATCTCCCGTTCCAGGGAACCGGCGTTTACGCCGACGCGGATCGGGATCCCGCCGTCCCGCGCCGCGCGCGCCACTTCGCGCGCGGCGCGGCGGGAGCCGATATTGCCCGGATTAAGGCGCAAACCGTGGACGCCCGCGGCTATCGCGGCAAGCGCCAGCCGGTGATCAAAATGGATATCGGCAATCAAAGGCAGCGCGCTTTCCCGGCTCAAGCGCCTGAGCGCCGCCGCCGCCTCGCTGTCCGGCACGGCTACGCGGACTATTTGACAGCCCGCGTCCCGCAAGGCGGCGATCTGGGCCAGCGTAGCCGCCACATCCCGGGTGTCGGTATTGGTCATCGATTGAATAACGACCGGATTATTGCCGCCGACCGGTACGGAGCCGACCCTGATCTCCCTTGTCCGCCGGCGCTTTGACTGACGCTCTATTTCATTGCCCGACGCTATCTGTTAATCCTCACGCTCAATGAGGCGACAGTCGTCCCGGCGTTCGGATTGGTCAGCGCGAACTGCACTGTGGCTCCTGCGTCGTCTCCCGTGTAAATCGAAATATCACTGGCGCTTTCGCCGTTGCCATTGAAGGTCACGCCTTTGCGGTTCGTCTTGATATAGCCGACCACCTGCTCAATGGAACCGTCCGTGTAGTAGAGTTCCACCAGCTGATACTCTGTGCCGGCCGCGCGGGCGTTCAGCACGCCGTCGCCCAGCAGGCCGCTCGTGTAAACATTGGAAAAGGAGATAATCTCCGAGAGATCCACGTTGCCGCTGTCGATACTGGTGATGCTGCGGAAACTGGCCCTCGTCACCGAAGGCGCCGTGTTGACGACGGTGATGGGCACAGAAACAGTCTTGGTCTGCCCGCTGGTCCCGGCATCCACCTTGACGTTTATGGTCGGTTTTCCCGTTTTGAGCGTAACTTCCCCATTGGTGTCCGTGTCGACCAATCTCACCGTCATCCCGTCTGTCGTGTCAATCGCTTCGATCAGATTGCTGTTACCAGATATTGTCGGGGTACCATTGATAGTAGCTGGTCCCAAGCTGTAGCCGCTGGAACTGTAGCCCATGATATAGAAATCCATTTCCGATTTTTCTTCAAATTTATTCCGGTCCAGCGTGAAATTGCGGAAATCGCTGCTGGAAGCCACCGCTTTATAGGAAGAAGCGGAAGAAGTGGAACTGGAGACATCCACCGCGAAACGGCCGACTTCTTTGTAGGTCCCGCCGCCGTAGTAGCGTTCGCCGTAAATGAGTACATCCCGTTTACCGCGGGCTGTGCCGTCGACCCGCAGCGTTGATTTGCCCTCGGTCGTGATCGTATCTGAATCCTCGAACGAAACCAGAAAATAATCATCACTGTCCCTATAAGTGCCGCCGAAATTTGTGTCGCGGGAGCCTATATAGGCCCCGTCGCCGGCATAGGGGTCGCCGTACTGATCTTTCAGCGTCAAAGTGAGGAAATCACTGCCGCCGTTGGTCACTTTTACCACCGAAACATCCGGAGTGGCTCGTGATAATACCCGGCCGTCGTCGTTATTGCCTAAAACAGTGATGGTCACGGTCTTGGAAGACGTGCCGGACCTCATCGTTATCGTACTCGTACCCTCGCCTACCGCGTGCAGCAATTTGGAATTGCCGCTCGTCTCCACATCTACCACCCAGGAATTAGAAGACGCCAGTTCCAAGGTGGATGTCACATCGGTGTTCGCGCCGCTGGAAGATGTGGCGGCTTTGACGTTCACGATCTCGAAGGTCTCGCCCAGCACCATTTTATTGCTGGTCATGTTCAGGACCTCATTCAGGTTGCCTTCCTGATTTTCGATCATGTTGAACTGGTAACTGGCGATACCGCCGGAAGCGGTGTAGCGGCCGTCGATCAACGTGATCGTCGAACTGCCGGACTGACCGACCAGCACGCTGCGCAGATAAATATTCGCGTCGTAGTAAAACTCGCGCGCGCCGGTGTCGTAAAGATCCTGCAAACTCTGCTGGTTCAGTTTTCCGTCACTGGAAAGGGACGTGCCGCCAAACACCGATTCCGAGGCGGATAGTTCCACGTCGTAGCCGGCGCTTTCCAATTGCTGGATCGTAACGACCGCGTTATTGACCTTGAGCTGCAGATACTGGTTGTCTTTGCGCGTATCGAAACTGGCGTCCACCGCTTCCACGCTTTGGATCGTGGAAAGGTTCACGCTGGCGCCGGGGGTGGTTCCGCCGCCTGTGCCCGCGCTGCCAAAAGCGTTGACCGCCACCTGGGAAACGGCGCTCGTGCCGCCCAAAGCGATAACTTTGGTGGCTGCCGTCAGTTTGCCTTTTACATTGGAATTATTCAAGGCCGGGACCGAGGCGCCGTTAGCCAGAAAGATCGGCGCGCCGTATTTGGCCGCCAGCGGGGAAGCCGACAGCGCGTCCACCATGGATACGCCGTTAGCGACATAGCTGCGGTCAAATTTGTAACCCAGGCCGCTGATAACGAGAGCGTTAGTCGCGTAACGGTCCGCGCCGCCGAAACGGGTGGCGCCGCTTATGTCTTTGACCACGCCCTGGCCGCCGACGATATAAACCGTGCCTATCAGTTTAGCGGAAGACACATTGCCTTGCGCGTCGGCCAGTACGATCTGATAGTGGTTCTCCGCGGCGAACGAGCCGACGGATAAGGCGTCGGGAATAGCGTTGTAACCGATGACGAACGTACCCTGCGTACCGGTGAGTTTAGCGTTGATGGCGTCGGAGGTGGCCCAGCGGTCACGCCCGGCAAGTTTCTCCACGGAGAGACCGGAAATTTCCCGCAGCTGGGCGACGACGCTGTCGGATATGGCGCCGATCACATAGACTTTAGTCGCCCCGAGGTTTTGGATCTTGGTGCGGACATTGGAAGCGAGACTGTTTTTAAAAGTTAAGAGGATAGGCGCGCTCTCCTGCCCGGCCAGAGAGGCCGCGGCCAGCGAATCGACGAGATTGGCCTGATCCGCGGCGGCCAAGACAACGGTATTCGCGCTGGACCAGCCGGCGTCGCAAATCTCCAGCGCGGTGGCGATGCGGTCACTACCAGCCAGCCGGCTGCTGTCAGCGTCAGCGGC
Organism: Gracilibacteraceae bacterium; assembly: GCA_031266805.1. GTDB lineage: Bacteria > Bacillota > Desulfitobacteriia > Desulfitobacteriales > Syntrophobotulaceae > JAIRRL01. The sequence continues at coordinate 34,010 of JAISAH010000044.1, read as the reverse complement.
GAAAACCTGAACCGGCAGCAGCGTACAGAGCAAAGCCGCTAACAGTAACAGCGATATGGTTTTCTTTGACATGAACGTCCTCCTTTGTGATGCGCGCAGATTGTTTCAATGACAGATTTATTATAATTATACACCAAAATATCTTGGTATGCCAGCATTTTTCCGAATATATTCTATCCGCCGGGTCATTGTTCAGTTGTTGTTCACACTATCGTCACTATGAATTCTCCCCGCCGCAGGGCGCAATTTACGGGTGGAAGCGGTACTGACGGCGATCGTGGAAACATTGTGCAGCACCGCCGATGTATTGGGGGAGACGGCCCCGCTCAGACCCAGCGCCAACAGAGCCGAATTGAAGATCATGATGAAACGGAAATTGCCGCGAATACGGCGCATGAGCCGCGTACTCAACTGCCGCACGGCGACCAGATCGCGCAAGTCGGAACGGAGCAAAGTTATATCGGCCGTTTCCCGCGCGACGTCGGAAGCGTCTTTCATGGCGACGGAAACGTCGGCCGCGGCCAAAGCCGGGGAATCATTGACTCCGTCCCCCACCATGATCACCTTGCGCCCTTCGGCTTTCAGGGAGGTGATTATCGCGGCTTTGTCCTCCGGCAGCACCTGGGATCGCCAGTCGGAAATACCGAGGGCCGCCGCTGTCGCCCGCGCCGTGGAATCGCTGTCGCCCGTCAGCATCACCACGTGTTTTATGCCTTCCCGCCGCAGGGCGGTTATCACTTCCAGCGCTTCCGGGCGCGGCGGGTCGCTGACGCATATGAAGCCCATCAGCTTTCCCTCGCGCGCCAGATAGAGGACGGAGTCGCCGCCCGTTTCCCGCTCTATCGTCTCCAGTTCCGCCGGCGCAAAGAACACGCCCTCGTCGTCTTCCACAAAATGACGGCTGCCGATGATGGTGCGGCAACCTTTATAGGCGGTGACGATGCCGTGAGCCACCACATATTCAACCTTCGCGTGTTCTTCCTCATGCAGGAGACGCTCGTCATGCGCCCGCCGCACGACAGCCTGGGCGACGGTATGCGGAAAATGCTCCTCCAGACAGGCCGCGGTGCGCAATACTTCGTCGCGGTCATAGCCGGCAAACGGGATAACTTTGCTCACCTGAGGACTGGCGACCGTAAGCGTGCCGGTTTTATCAAAGACGACCGTGTCGGCTTCCGCCATATTTTCCAGGAATTTGCCGCCTTTGACCAGAACGCGCCCGCCCGCCGCTTCCCGCATGGCGGAAATGACCGCGACCGGCGTGGACAGCTTGATGGCGCAGGAATAATCCACCAGCAAAACAGACGCCGCTTTCGTCAAATCGCCGGTAAAGAGCAGCACTCCCGCGGACAGAAGAAAACTGTAAGGGACGATCTTATCAGCCAGCCGTTCGGAGCGGGCCTGTATCCCGGCTTTGAGCGTCTCGGATCTTTCTATCATTTCCACGATCCGGCCGATACGGCTGTCGTCCGGCAAAGCGCGTGTTTCCACGACTATGCGTCCCTCTTCCAGAACCGTGCCGGCAAAAACGCTGTCTCCCGCCGATTTCAGCGCGGCCAGCGGCTCTCCCGTCATGGAAGCCTGATTCACGCCCGCTTCTCCGGCCCGGACGGTTCCGTCCACCGGAATCATCTGACCCGCGCCCACGACGACCCTGTCGCCTACCGCCAGGGCGGAAGCCGGAACAGAAACCTCGCGGCCGTCCCTCTCCACCCATACGGTGTCGATATTGACGGCCAGGCTTTTGAGCAAAGCGTTTTTCGCACGGCGGCGCGCGTAATCTTCAAGGAGTTCCGATATGCCGAGCAGAAACATGATGGACGCGGCCGTGTCGAAATTACCGCGCAGTATGGATACGGCCACCGCGGAAGCGTCCAGAGTCTCCACGCCCAGAACGCCCGAGCGCAAACTTTTGAGTCCGCGAAAGACGTAACTCAGCCCGTCCGAAACAGTCAGAGCCCAGCGGACGGGCACAGGCAGACACAGGCGCGCCGCGCGCCGCAGGACGGTTTTATACAGCCGCTCCCTGAAATCCGTGTCGATGGCGAGCGGTGTTTCCAAACCCGGCGGCGCCAGATCAGAAAGCCTCAGACCGGACACGGCCCGCAGCAAATCCTCGCGGCAGTCTCCCTGGTAACAAATGACGATACTGCCTGTGAGATAACCGGCCCGCGCGTCCGTAACTCCGGGCCAGGCGGCCGCCGCCTCCGCCAGAGCAAAACTTTCCTCTTTGGAAAAAGCGTAACGACCGCAACTCAAACGGATCCGCCGCGGCAAATCACTGACGATCCTGTACTTCAAAACATACGCCTCTCAGGAATCTCCGTCCTTTTCCTCCGCGTCCGCGCTCTGTCTGGCCTCGCTGTAAATGTCCTGCGCTTCCTCTTTCATGGATTCAAGCGCCGTCATCACATCGTCCTGCAATTTAAGGCCGCCGGCCATGATTTGGACGGCCGCCTTGCGAACCTGTTTGCTTTTCAGCAGTTTGCCGCCGATGATCGCGGCCGCGCCGCCGCCGATAAAAGAAATCACTCTCGGGTTTATCAGGAATTTAATAAACATCATTACCCTCCTAAATTTTCTATAGAACTTACTGTTAAAACTGTGCGCATCCGCAGTGTAACTTCTGTTTCCTTCTCGTTCTGAATTATAGATGAAAATCCATAACCTGTCAAGCGAGGCCCTCCTTCTCGGAATCCATGCCCCTGTTCCAGAGTCCCCATATCTCCGGGAGTTCCAATTTGGCCAGCCAATTGTGCTCATATTCAGGTAAATATGGGTCAAAATGGCATACGCTTTCGTAACCGCAAAAAGCACAAGCGGTGTTTTCCCTCAATTTATAAGGCCTTATCCGCACGTCCCCGGCCAGCAAATTTTCCTCGCCGGCGAGCAGCAAACGCCGCAAATGCCAGCGTAAAGCCGTCATCTGCCCGGCGGTCAGCAGATCGGCGCCGCCCCGAGGCTTGTTTTCCCCGCTGCCGAAACTGATATTCAGCAGTTCGGAATATCCGGCGGCAATATTTTTATCCATGGCCGCCAGCACCGCCCCGTTATCCAGCAGCATCCCGCTGGGCGGGGTTTTCCGCTTCTTGCGGCTGGCCGCCTCCGCCGCCGTCAGCGGGCCGTCCGAGGAGACATCCGGTTCCCGCACCGGAAAATAAAGGAATCCGGCCGGTTTGACGTCGCCACCCGCCGCGAAACGCAAGGCCGCTTCCATGTACAGCGGCAGCTGCAGACTGAGTCCGTAGTGAAATTGTTCCGGGAAAAAGGCGGCGCGCCCCGATTTATAGTCAATAACGCGCAAATAGTTGTCCGCGCCCACGCGGGCCAGGTCGATCCGGTCTATCTGGCCGCCGACGCCAAAATTCCCGGTCTTTCCCGCCGCGAGGGGCGGCCAGGCGGCGCCGGCGCCAAAACTCTTTTCAAAAGCCCAGGGCAGAAAAGAGCCCGCCCGGAGGTGTTCGCCCAGCAGCGCCGCCACATAGAGCAAAACCTCTCTGATCCGTTCCGCCCGCCCCCAATTGCGGTTATTGCGCCGGAAAGCCTGATAGCGCGAATGAGCCGCCACCTGAGCGAACAGGTCCCCCATCCGCTCCGCGCACCAGTCCGCGCCAACAACCTCTCCGCGCCCGGCTTTTTCACCCAGCGCGCGGCCAAACTCCCAGAGCGCGTGATGGTAAAGCTGCCCGGCTTCCGGACTGCCGGCTTCCGCCCGCGGACGTTCCCGCAGACGGAGCCAGTCGCGGGCAAAATGCTCAAACGGGCAGGCGGCATAACGTTCCAGCTCCGTGACGCTCACCTGCAGCCAATCTCCGTACAGCGCCCGCCGGGTGGCCGCGTCTAGGGCGGCCGTCTCGGGAATATTCCAGGCGCGGGCCGTCGCCGCCCGCTTTTCCCGGCCGGCAAAACTCTCATTTAGTCCCGGAAAAATCTGTTTCAGACGGCCCAACAAGAAAGAAGGGGATTTTTCCCCGCCTCCCCCGTCGCTGAGCGGTCTGACGACGTAGAGGCTGGAGCGGGGTTTGCTCAAAGCGGCGTAGATGAAAAACATTTCCTCAAAATAACTGTCCCGGCTCCGCGGCAGCCAGGTGACGCCGGCCCCGCCCAGCGCCAGCCGGTCCCGCTCGTCCAGAAAAGAGTCGTCCGCCTGTCTGGGCGGCAAGGCGCCTTCGCTTGCCCCCAGCAAAAAAAGGGCGTCAACCTCCGGCAGACGCGAGCGTTCCAGGCTGCCGATCTGCACTTCGCGCCGGCGCGGCGGCACGACGCCGATACTGATGGCGGCCACGCCGGACTGGAGCATGGCGGCGCAGTCCGCGAGCGGCATGGTTTCATCGCCTAGGATGCTCACCAATTCATCCAGCAGACGCATCAATTCCCGCCAGACCTGGGCGTGCAGCTGAACGTAAACGTCGCCCGGCGCGCCCCCTTCCGTCCAGATCTGCAAAGTCCGCGGCGCTCCCAGCCGCTCAAGGCAGTCATACAGCGCTTCGCTCAGATCCGTCACCCGGTAATGCCCCGGCGTTTGCTCCGCGGCGCGGACGCGGGCGAAAAAAGGCGTCAGCATGTCTTTTACGGCGCCGGCCGCCGCCGCGACAGGCGCCGGCCCGCCAAACTCCCTGGAGGAAGCCCATTGCCACGCTTCCACCCCCTGAGCCAGACAATGGTTTTCCAGTCGGTCGGCTTCTTCGCCCTCCAGCGGGAAAAACCCGGTCTTGATCGCCGCGAACAGGGCTTCCTCCCGCCAAGGAGCGCGAGCCAGCTCCAGCAAAGCCAAAACCAGCGCCACGAGCGGATGCCCGGTCATACCGCGCTTGTGATCGGTGAAATACGGTATGCCGCAGCGGCTGAACTCCTGTTCCAGCAGCGGCGAATATGTGGCCAAATCCCTCGTGGCCACCGCGATCCGCTCCCAAGGCGTGCTTTCCGCCGCCAGCCGGAGGACGGCGGCGGCGGTATATTCCGCTTCCCGGCGCGGATCCGCGGCGCAGCATATATTGACGGTGGCGGGCGGAAGTTCGGCGGCAAAAGGCTGCGTCGGATAACGAAAAAGATTTTGTTCCAAGTGAGCGAGCGCATCCGGGCAAGCGCCCCTATCGCTTTTCAGCGGCAGGGGCGTCAGCGGACGGCCTGCTTCCGCCGCCATCTCCGCCAGCCGGTCGTAAGTGCGGGCGGATTTAGCGAAAATATCTATTTCCGCGCCGGGCGCCGGATCAAGGGCCAAAGTCACAGTCATGTGACGGGCTGTTTTCAGCAAAGCCTTGAGCAAAGCTCTTTCCGGCCAGGAAAACCCTGTGAATCCGTCCACCCAAACTTCCGCCTCCCGCAGAAAAGCGCAGTCTCCCAGACCCGCCGCCGCTTCCGTCAGCAGATCCGCCATATCGCCCCCCGCCCGGCTCATCGCTTCGGCGTAACACTCGTAAATCAGAGCCAAATCAGCCATTTTTTCCCGCACATCGCGCGCGGGCAGCCACGGGAGACCGCGCAGATCGGCGGGAGTGACCCCCTCCGCTTTCAGCTCGGCGACGCTGCGGGCAATTTTTGCCGCCATACCGGAACTGGCCGCGAGCGAACCCAGGCGGCGCAGTTCCGTCCGGTGTTCCAGCATTATTTTGGTCACAAGCATGTGACTGCCGCTTTCCGTCAAACGCACTTTCTGGCTGCCGCCCGTCTCCGCGAGCACGCGGCGGGCCAGACGCTGAAAACTGAGGACCTGCACGCGCCACAGCCCGCCAAGGCTGTCCGCCAGTTCCTTTTCCAGGCGCAAAGTGGCTTGTTCAGGGACTATCAGCAAAAGAAGCGGCCCGTCCGGGTCCCGCCGCGCCTGTTCTCTTATTTCCGTCAGGCAGAGCCGGGTTTTGCCGCGCCCGGCCCGCCCGTAAATCACACGCAAAGCCGCCCCTCCCTCGAGCCCCGCCGGGTCCGACAAATCCTCAGCGGTTAATTTTTCTTGTTTTCCGCCCGCTATAATAATATAATAGTTGTGACAAATACTCAAGGTTCGCAAAAATTTATTCATGCCGCTTGCGGTCTGCGGCAAAGGGAGGGATCTTTTTGTCTCATTCAGAAACGAAAAATGTCCTGCGGGCGCTGCTGGACCAGGTGATCGCGGAAAACAAGCCGCACCGCTGGCGGGATCAGCTCAAGCAGTATAACCCCTACGAGGACATCAACGGCGACTATTACCGCGATAACATCCGGGCGCTGTCCGCGCCGGAACTTGAACGCTTCAGCCAAACGCTGATCGAGGACGCCAACTATCGCAGTGAGGCGGAAAAGATTTTAGCCAACCTTTTGATCGACCCGGAAAAGTCCAGACAGGTCAAAGGCGGCGGGTTTCTGGAAGGGGGGATATTCGGCATCAGCTACCTGTTTTTGCTGCGCCAGACTTTTAGCGAATGGCTAGGCGGGCAGGCGACAGGCGGCGTCCGCGCCACCGAACCCGGCGCGGACGCTGAAATATTTGACGATTTCATCCGAAACCTGAGCGCGGACGCCTGTCTGAGCGCCATCCAACTCACTGTTCGCTAACTGCCCCTTCCGCGTTTTCAGGCCGGATAGGCGGCCGGCGGCAGTGCCTGCAGGCGATCCGCTTTGGAATGATAGGTCGTGTGCAATAAATGATGGGCTTTTTCGCTTAAAGGCGTCTCCAGAAAACTGTTATAGATAGCGACGACTTCCGGGTTGTCATGGCTGTTGCGCATCGCCGCCCGCCGGTCCATGCCGTACAGGGTTTCGATGCGGGCCAGACGCACCGCGTCCGAAGGCGGCGTCGCGGAGCGCGGTTGTCCGCCGCCGCTGATGCACCCGCCCGGGCAGGCCATAACTTCGACAAAATTATAGGAAGCCTCCCCTGTTTTAACGCGGTCTATCAGGCGGCGGGCGTTGCCGAGACCGTGACATACGGCCACTTTGATCTCGCCAAACCCGGGAACGTCCAGCGAAGCTTCTTTAACGCCATCCAGCCCGCGCACCGGAGCCAATTCCCACAGCGCCGCCGGCGGCTGCTCGCCGGTGATATTATACCAGGCGGTGCGGACAGCCGCTTCCATGACGCCGCCCGTATTGCCGAAAATAATGCCGGCGCCGCTCGCGGCGCTGATCATGTCGTCAAACTCTTCCTCCGGCAGGTCGGCCAGATTGATGTTGCGCGATTTCATCATTCTGGCCAGCTCACGCGTCGTGACGACCGCGTCCGTGTCCCGCAGGCCCGGGATCCCCGTCTCCGCGGCCGCGGAATTCATTTCTTCCCGGGCGCACTCGAATTTTTTTGCCGTACAGGGCATTATCGCCACGGAAAAGATGCTGGCCGGGTCGATGCCTTTATTGCCGGCATAATAGGTTTTGATTAGCGGCCCCTGTATTCCCATCGGCGAACGAGTCGTGGACAAATTGGGCAGGATCTCCGGATAATAATATTCCGCGAACTTCACCCAGGCCGGGCAGCAGGAAGTAAACATCAGCTGCGGTTCGCCCGGCGTGGTCAAACGGTGCACGCATTCGGCCGCTTCCTCCATGATAGTCATGTCCGCGCCCCAATTCGTATCGGAGACGATGTCCACGCCCAGACGGCGCAAGGCGGCCACCATTTTACCCGCCACATTCGTCCCGACCGGCAGGCCGAAATCGTCGCCCAGCCCGACCCGCACGGAAGGCGCGGTTTGAACGACGACGATTTTGTTCGGGTCATTGATGGCGGCTATGAGTCTGGCCGTATCGTCAACCTCCGTGATAGCGCCCGAGGGACACCAATGGGTACATTGGCCGCAATGCACGCAGATCGCTTCCTCTTTGAGCGGAAGTTCATAGAAATCATATACAGTTTCGACATTTTTGCAAACTTCAATACATTGGCCGCACAGGATACATTTCTGATCGTCGCGCGTTATAGACGGATTCAAGCTGTCTATGGCTATGCGGCCTTTTACCTGAACAGGCCAGCTTCCGGCCACATTATACTGACTGGGCATCCAGCCGTCCCCGCCCGCGGCCCGGTCGGCGGCGGACGGTCCGGCGCAGGCCGCGGCGCCCAGAGTCATACCCGCTAAACTGACGCCGCCCACCATTTTCAAAAAAGAACGGCGTGAAAATTTAATCTTTTCTTTCATGAATTATAAAACCTCCAGCTTTTGAATATCAAAAATCACTCCTTCTAAAATTGACATTCTGTTTTATTTATAATTATTATAAATTATATCCCCCGCTTTGTATACAGCGCGAGGAAAAAATCGTTCGACAAAAAATCCAGGCTTTTGAAGCAAGCCCTGGGTAAAACTGGATCGCGCATAAAATTCGGAAGCTGTTCGCGATTCATTGTATCTGCGTCCCGCCCGCGAAAAACGCTTGTATTCTGATAGTTATCTGGTGTATAATAAAACGTGTCCCAATCACTATATATTGCGGGTATTTGTTTATGTATTTTGTGAGTATTAACGACGTAAAAACGGGGATGACTGTCGGGCAGGACGTCTTCACTTCTTCGGCGGACGCCGCCCTTCTAACCAAAGGCCAGCAGCTGACTGAGCGTTTTATCGAACGGATGAAAGAGCACGGGCTGCCGGGCGTTTATATTTATGACGCGGACCACCCCACCCCGCTCGTCCTAAATAACCAGCCGATCATTTCGCCGCAATTGAAACAGGAAGGCCTGAGCGCTATTGAGCATATGTTCGACGCCATCGAAAACTCCACCTCCGCGGAGGCTGTGAAGGTCATCCGGCATCTGGACGGCGTCGTGGACAATTTGATCAACTCTCTTTCTTACAATCAGGGCGTGCTCATCAATATCGACGACATCAAATCTTATGATGATTACACTTATCATCATTCCATGAGCGTTTCCATCCTTTCCATCGCTATCGGCATCGCTCTCGGCATACCGCGCTCTAAACTGAACAAATTAGGCCAATGCGCTGTTTTACACGATATCGGCAAAATATTCGTTCCGATAGAAATAATCAATAAACCCGGCAAACTGACGGCGGCTGAGTTTCAGGAGATAAAAAAACACCCGCTCCACGGGTACGCCTATGTAAAAGAGCATAATATCGGTTCGCCTGACGTAGGCGAGATCATATGCAACCACCATGAAAAAATAGACGGCGCCGGTTATCCCCGCGGGCTGAAAGGCCGGGATATCCATCTTTACAGCCGGATAATCTCCGTGGCTGACGTGTACGACGCCTTGACCTCCCAGCGCCCGTACCGCACGCCCTCTCCGCCCTCCGAGGCGCTGGAGTTCATCATGGGCGGCTGCGGCACGGCTTTTGATTATGAGGTCGTCAACGCGTTTGTCGCCAAAGTCGAACTATACCCCGTCGGCTCCTATGTTCTTCTGAGCAACAATGAAAAAGCCCGCGTCCTTTCCAATCATAAAAGCCGGCCTGTCGTGGAAATAGCGGACAGCGGAAATATCATCGATATGTACCGGAATCCTCAGTATTTGAATGTTGTGATCAAATGCGGGGAGCATGCGTGATTGTGAAAGCGGATCTGCATATCCATTCGACCGCTTCGGACGGAAGTCTGACCGCCGAACAGATTTTAGCGGAAAGCAAGGCGCGAGGCCTGGAAGTGATCGCGCTGACCGACCATGAAACAACGACCGGCGCGGAAGCGGCGGCTGCGCGGGCGGCCGAGTACGGCGTGCGGGTCATTCCCGCCGTGGAACTCAGTACGCATTATAAAGGCGAGGAGATCCATTTGCTCGGCTATTACCCCCGCGGCGCCGGGCATCCACGCTTGCGGGAGCGCCTAGCTGCGGCGCGCCGTCACCGGGCGGACCTGACCGAGTGGATGGTCGGACGGCTGGCTTCCGGCGGAATCCCGCTGGACTGGCCGATGGTCACGCGAGCCGCTGGAGGGGAAACGGTGTGCAAAACCCACATTTATTACGCGATACAGCGGTATTGGCCGGCCGCGACCAAGCGGGACTGGCTGCGGGTGAGCGAAGGTCTGCGCAAAGGCGGCTGCGCCTACTGTTTATATGAAGAATACGGTTTTGCCGAAGCGGTGGAGTTGGTGCGGGAAACCGGAGGCTTGCCGGTGCTGGCGCATCCGGGCCTTATCGCTCGCCGGGCGCTGGTCCCGGAATTGCTGCGCTGCGGAGCGGGCGGCATCGAGGCTTATTACGGCTACTGGCGCGACAGCGCCGCTCTGGTGCGCGCCTTCAGGCGGATGGGCGAGGAATACGATTTGCCTTGCACCGGCGGGAGTGATTATCACAGCGAGTTCAGTCATTTTGCCATCGGCGGTGTGCCGGTGCCCGGCGAGGCCGTACGAAAATTGCTTGAAGCATTGGAGGATCTATGAAAAAACTGTTGTCGCTGCTGGCGGCCCTGCCGCTCGCGGCAGTCTCGGCCGCCTATGGTTTAGGCTATGCGAACGCCAGCGATTTTTTCATTGATTTTTATATGCTGCTGCGCGGCAGCTTGGGCGGTTTTGCCGTCGCGCTGCCTATCCTCTGCGCCGTGCTGGCCGCGGTCGTACTCGTGGCCGGCTGGCGTTCCGGCGGCCCAAGTCAAAACCATGCCTGGCCGGAGCGGGATGAAAGCGGCGACGCTATGCCAGCGCCGGCGCCGGCCGACGACTCTGATTGGCTGTACCAGCCGCTGGGGGAAACCGATCAATTCAGCAGCTATTTTGCCGAAAAACTGCTGGCCGGCTCGGAAACGGCGGAGCAAAAAAGGAAAAAAAAGGTTTATGCCCGTCTGGGGGAGAATTTCCGCACATATTTCGGGGAAGGCAGCCCGAGCTTGAAGCCGGTATCGCGAACGGTGCGCGTCCACGGATTTCAGCGTTATTTCAATGACGCGGAATACCTGATGTCCCGCGAAAAGAGCGGAACCGCTCAAAAGAATCTGCGGCCGGACGCTTGGGGCGGCGTGATGAGTACTTATCGGCGGCATGAGGAGGAGATGCGCCGGCGGGACGATATCCTGTCCCGGGTGGAGCAGCCGCCGGAGGCCGAACCGGATCCGCCGGCGCGGCCGGATCCGCCGGTTTGGCGCGACACGCCGCCGCCTTTGGCGCGGATCATCGATATGAGACGAACCGCGCCGCCGCGGGAAACGGCGAGCCGGCCTTCGCCGGAAGCGGCGCCGTCGGACGCGGTTCAGCCGTCGCCTGTAACAGCCGCGGCGCCCCCGAACGCGGCGGTTCCCGCGCGACCCGAGGCGGAATGGGACGCGGGCGACGCTCTCTGGGACGACGGCTCGGACTGGGAAAACGAGACGCCGGCGGCCGAACCCTCAGCCGAACCGGCCAAGCCGGCTTGGGCGCCTAACGCGGCTTCCTATGTGCCGCGGCAGTATTCCGGCGCGCCGCGCTTCGTCGCGCGCCGGAAGTGGTTTTTACCGGGTTCGGCCCTTTTGGATAAACCGACCGCCAAAGATAAACCGCCGGATATAGTGGAACCGGAACGGCTGGAAAAGATTTTTGCCAGTTACAATGTGAGCGTCAGCGTTAACAATGTGACCGTGGGACCGGTGGTGACGCGCTATGAAGTCGTGCCGCATTTCGGCACGAAGATACGCAAAATAGAGAGTCTGGCCGACGACGTCGCGCTGGCCCTTGCTTCCTCCGGCGGGGTGCGGATAGAAATGATCCCCGGCCGGGGAGCGATGGGGGTCGAAGTGCCCAATAAAACCGCTGATACGGTTTATTTTCAGCAGATCGTGCAATCCGCGCGTTTTAATGAAAAAAAATCGCTGCTCCGCGTCGCCCTCGGCTATGATATCGCCAGCGCGCCGGTGGTGGCGGAACTGAATCAGATGCCCCATTTGCTGGTGGCGGGCGCCACCGGTTCCGGCAAAAGTATTTTTATCAACTGCCTAATCAACTCCATCCTGTTCAGCGCTACACCGGATGAAGCCCGGCTCATGCTGATCGACCCCAAGATGGTAGAACTTAGCCAGTACAGCGGCATCCCGCATCTGCTGGCCCCCGTCGTCACCGACGCCAAAAAAGCGACCGCCGCCCTGCGCCTGCTCGTGCGGGAAATGGAGCTGCGCTACGAACTTTTTGCCAACCGCAAAGTGCGGGATATCAGCGGCTACAACGCCTCGCTGGCGCCAAACGACGCGCGTCTGCCTTATATCGTCGTCATCATTGACGAGATGGCCGACCTGATGATGACGGCCGCCAACGATATTGAGGAATTGGTCTGCCGGCTGGCCCAAATGGCGCGGGCCGCGGGCATGCATCTCGTGCTGGCGACGCAGCGCCCGTCCGTGAATGTAATCACCGGGCTGATCAAGGCCAATATCCCCACGCGCATCTCTTTTGCCGTGTCTTCCCAGATCGACTCCCGCACGATCATCGACAGCCCCGGCGCGGAAAAACTGCTGGGGCGGGGCGATATGCTCTATCTGCCGGTCGGGCGCATCCGGCCGCAGCGCGTACACGGCTGCTATATCAGCGAGACGGAAATCAGGCGGGTCACGGAACATTGGCTGGCGCAGGGGCAGCCGCGATACCAGATAGGAGAGGACGATCTGGCGGAAGACGCCTTTGCCGATAAAGGGTCGGCGGCGGGCAAGGACGACCAGGGCGACGAAAAATTTTTTGAGGCCGGCCAATTGGTCATCAGCGCCGGCATCGCTTCCACTTCTTTTTTGCAGCGCAAGCTGAAGATCGGCTACGCGCGGGCCGCCCGGCTGATGGATCTCTTGGAGGAAGAAGGGGTGGTGAGCGCGAGCGACGGTAATAAGCCGCGCGAGATACGCATGAGCCTGGAGAGGTTCCGGGAGATGGGGAATCCGTAATGGTAAAATTAGGAAAAAATATGCTGTCCGTCATTTTCATGGGCCGCCCGCAGGACGGCCCTGATTTTTTCTGCGTCCTTGACCCCGGGCGCGCTTTCCGCGCCCGACATCACGTCGATAAAAGCGGCGCCCGTCGCCTGCAGCAACCGGCGGGCGTTAGCGGCCGTAATCCCGCCGGCTAAGATTAGCGGCAAAGAGGTCAGCGCCGCTACGCGCCGGAAAAAATCCGCGCTGGCCGCGCCGCCTGCAACGGCGTTTTCCGGCGCGCGCGGATCCAGCAGCAAAGCGGCCGCCCCGGTCGCGGCGTAGGCCCGCACGGCGGCGGCGTCCATATCGGGAAAAACAGCGCGGATCAGGCGGATGCCGTCCCGGCGCAAGGCGGCGGCGATAGCGCCGGTATCCGCCGCGCTCTCCCGGTGGTGCAATTGGATGAAAGCCGGCCGGAGCAGCCGCGCCAGCGCCACGACTGCCTCCGGTCCGCCGCCGGTGACGACGCAGGCGCGGCCGGGGGCCAGGCGTTCGGCTTCCGCCACCAGAGCCGCCGCCTCCGTCCGCTCGAGATTCCAGGGTACGGGTTCGGGGTATTCCGTGACAAATCCAACGTAATCCGCTCCGAGCCGCAGGCAGAGCGCGGTGTCCTCCTTCGTTTTCAGCCCGCAGATCTTTACGGCCGCTCTCATGCCGGTCGCGCCTGCTCCGCCCGCTGCATGGCGTCATACAGGGTTTTCATGTCGGCGGCCAGCCAGAGCGCCGAACCGACCAGCACCGCGTCCGCGCCGGCTCGCGCCGCGGCGCTGACGTCCGCGGACGTTCGGATCCCGCTCTCGCTGACAAGCAGAACGCCGGGCGGCGCCAGAGCCGCCAGTTTCTCCGTGCGCGCGACGGTGCCGTCGTCTTTTTCCAATAAATGGATATCACGGTTGTTGATGCCAATGATCCGCGCCCCTAAGGCGGCGGCCCGGATCAATTCTTCTTCCGTGTGCGTTTCCGCCAGCACGGCCAGACCCAGATCGTGAGCCGCCGCGAAAAGTTCCGCCAGCGCCCGGTCTTCCAGCAGTGCGCATATGAGCAGGACGGCCGCGGCGCCCGCTTCTTTGGTTTGGCGCAGATCGTCTGTGCCGCGAATAAAATCCTTGCGTAAAACAGGCAGGCCGGCCGCCGCCGTTTCCTCCAGCAAACGGAGCGAGCCGCCGAAAGACTGGCTTTCCGTGACGACGGAAAGCACCGGCGCGCCGAGCGCTTTGAGCTCCCGCGCCACTTGGCCGGCGGAGCGCCCGCGCATCAAATCGCCTTCTTTGGGAGAGCGCCGCTTGAAGTCGGGGATCACGGGAATGAAGCCGGCTTTCCGCCGCTCTCGCAGGGCGGCGGCCCAGCAGCCGCCTGTTTCACTCCGGGCCGCCGCCGTCATTTAAACGGCCTCGGCGGCGGCAAAAGAGCAGGACATTTCGCGCAGCTCCTCCAGCTTACGCCGGGCCGCGCCGCTGGCGATGAGTTCGCCGGCCAACTGAAGACCCTCGGCAAAACTGCCGGCTTTTTCCCCGATCAGCAAGGCGCCGGCGGAATTCAAGGCGATGGCGTCACGGCGGGGGCCGGTCACGGCGCCGGAAAAAACCCCCCGGATGGTTTCCGCGTTCTCGGCCGGCGTACCTGTCTGGATATCGGCCAGCGCGCAGCGGGTGAGGCCGAATTGTTCCGGCGTGATATCATATGTCGTGATCTCGCCGTTTTTCAATTCATTGATCCGCGTCGCGCCCATGAGGGAAATCTCATCCAGCCCGTCCAGACCGTGGACGAAAAGCGCCCGGGTATAACCGAGTTCACGGGCCACATAGCTCACGGTGTCCAGGAGTTCCAACTTGTAAACGCCCAGCAGATGCCGCGGAGCGAAAGCGGGATTGATGAGCGGGCCGATAATCGTGTAAAAAATGGTTTTAATGCCGAGATCCTGTTCCGGGGGCAGGACTTTGCCCATGACCGGATGGAACAGCGGCGCGTAGAGAAAAGCGACGCCAATCTCCTCGATCATTTTTTCCGCCTGCGCCGGGGTGAGATTGATATTGATGCCGAGAGCTTCCAGCACGTCGGCGCTGCCGGAAAGGCTGGCGATAGAGCGGCTGCCGTGTTTGGCGACCGGAATGCCGGCCGCCGCGGCGACGAGAGCGGTAGCGGTGGAAATGTTGAAAGTGCTGAGCCCGCCGCCCGTGCCGCAGGTGTCCATGAGTTCCGCCCTCACTTGCGGTTTGAGCGGCAGACAATTATCGCGCATAGCTTTGGCGATAAAAGCCATCTCCCGAAGCGAGGCGCCTTTCATCAGCAGGGCGACCTGAAAACCGGCGATCTGGATATCGCTGACCTCATCGCGGCGAATGGCGGAGATCAAGGTAAAAACTTCATCTTCCGTCAATTCTTCATGATTGGTCACTTTTTGCAATACATCTTTATACATTTTTTCTCTCCTAAAATATTAATAAATTAATCGATGGCCGCGCGCAGACCGCGCGTGAATTCCCCCACCGGCTCCAGGCAGTCGGCGCCGTGTTCGGCAATCAGCCGCACGATGGCGCTGCCGACGATGACGCCGTCCGCCAGCGCGGCCATTTCCCCGGCCTGAGCCGGGGTGGAAATGCCGAACCCGACAGCGCAGGGCACGTCAGTCACTTCCCGCGCCCGGGCGACGATGCCGGCGACCGTATGGTCTATCTCCCGCCGCTCGCCCGTCACCCCCAGCGAAGAAACACAGTACAAAAAACCGGCCGCTTCGGCGGCAATCCGCCGCACCCGCTCCGCCGAGGTCGGCGCCAGCATGGAGACGAGAGTGACGCCGCAGGCCGCGCAATCGTCCAAGAGTTCCGCCCTTTCTTCCCAGGGCATGTCGGGGACGATGAGGCCGTCGATACCCGCGTCCGCGCAGTTTTCCATGAAACGGCGGCTGCCGTAAACAAAAACCGGGTTCAAATAAGTCATAAAAAGCAAAGGGATATCCGTCCGGCGCCGCACCCGCCGAACGAGGTCAAACAGTTTGTCCGCCGTGCATCCGGCCCGCAAAGAGCGGTCGCTTGCCGCCAGAATCACGGGGCCTTCCGCGATGGGGTCGGAAAAAGGAACGCCTATTTCGATCAGATCGGCGCCGGCGTCAGCTAAAGTGTAAATGAGTTTTTCCGTCACATCCATATCCGGGTCGCCGCCCGTGACAAACGGGATCAGCGCTTTGCGCCGGCCAAAAGCTTCGGTAATCCTATTCATGCAGATCCACCCCCTTGTATCGGGCTATCGCGGCCACGTCTTTATCACCGCGGCCGGAGAGAGTAACGACGATGATCTTATCCCGCGCCATGCCCGGAGCGGCCCGGAGCGCCCAGGCCACGGCGTGAGCGCTTTCTACGGCGGGGATGATCCCTTCCCGGCGCGAGAGGTAGTCAAAAGCCTCCACCGCCTCCGCGTCCGTCACCGGCACATAGGTTGCCCGGCCGCTGTCGAGCAGGGCGGCGTGTTCCGGGCCGACGCCCGGATAGTCAAGTCCGGCGGAAATGGAATAAACCGGGGCGATTTGGCCGTATTCATCCTGACAGAAATACGACTTCATGCCGTGGAAAATACCCACGGATCCGTTGGCCATCGTCGCGGCATTGCGCGGATCCGTCACGCCGAGACCGGCCGCCTCGCAGCCGACCAGAGCGACGCCCGATTCGGCGATGAAATCATAAAATGAGCCTATGGCGTTGCTCCCGCCGCCGACGCAGGCGGCGACGACATCAGGCAGCCGCCCTTCCGCCGCTTGCATCTGCTCTTTTATTTCCCGGCCGATGACGGCCTGAAAATCGCGCACCATAGTCGGAAACGGGTGCGGCCCCATGACGGAACCGAGGACGTAATGGGTGTCCGCCACGCGGGAAGCCCATTCGCGCATCGTGGCGCTGACCGCGTCTTTCAGGGTCATGGATCCCGTGGTCACGCGATGGACTTTAGCCCCGAGCAGTTCCATGCGGTAAACATTCAGCGCCTGCCGTTCCGTGTCTTCCAGGCCCATGAATATCTCGCATTCCATGTCCATCAGCGCCGCGGCTGTCGCGGCGGCCACTCCGTGCTGCCCGGCGCCGGTTTCGGCGATCACCCTCGTCTTGCCCATTTTTTTGGCTAGCAGCACCTGGCCGAGTACATTGTTGATCTTGTGCGATCCCGTGTGATTCAGATCTTCTCTTTTCAGATAGATTTTCGCGCCGCCGAGATCCTCGGTCATTTTCCGCGCAAAATACAGACGGGACGGGCGGCCGGCGTAATTGGCCAGAAGTTCCGCCAATTCGCCGGTGAATTCCGGCTCGGAGCGCCAGCGCTCATACGCGGCGGTGAGCTCCAAGATCGCGCTCATCAATGTTTCCGGGATGTAGCGCCCGCCGTAAACACCGAATCTTCCTTCTTCCATTTCTTTCCTCCTCCTGGCTTTGCCGAAAACAAAAATCCCCGACAAAGCAATGCTCTGCCAGGGACGAATAAGTACTATCCGCGGTGCCACCCTGATTCACGAAAAAATCGCGCCCTTAACAGGATACTAACATATCCCCGGCAACTGACGTATGCCGTCACGTCATGGAATACTAAGCCATCAGGCTTTTGACCATGCCCTCAGCGGCCCATTTGACGGCCTGCATCTCCGTTCGGCTCTCACCGGTCCGAACTCTCTGTGCGCGCATTTGCCGCCGTTATCCCCGCCTCAACGGTTTCCGGATTTGATTTTAGCAGAAAAAAAAAGGCTTGTCAATAGTGTTTATGTGGTAAAAATTGTCATCAGGCGTCCGCGCGGAACTCCGGCAGCAAAGTCCGAATGCCCGCGATAATTTCTTCTTCCTCCATCACGCTCCCGCGGGCGCGCAGTTTTTCCACAAAAGAATGAAGCGCCTCCGTGTCGATATGATTCGGCCGGCCGACAAAAATCCGGCGGTGGCCGGTGGCGGTGGCGCCTTCTTCCTCGGTCAGCAGTTCCTCATGCAATTTTTCCCCGGGCCGGATGCCGGTGTAAACGATCGGAATATCCGCGCTCGGCTCGAAACCGGACAGACGGATGAGTTCCGCGGCCAGATCGACGATCCGCACGGGTTGCCCCATATCCAGCACAAAAACCTCGCCGCCCGCCGCCATCGCCCCCGCCTGTATCACGAGCTGACAGGCTTCGGGTATCGTCATAAAATAACGGGTCATATCCGGGTGCGTGACCGTCACGGGCCCGCCGCGCCGGATCTGGCTTTTGAAAGTCGGGACGACGCTGCCGCGGCTGCCGAGTACGTTGCCAAAGCGCACGGCGGCGAATTTGGTCGCCGAGCGGGCGTTCATATCTTGGATGATCATTTCGCCTATCCGTTTGGAGGCGCCCATGACGCTGGCGGGATGCACGGCTTTATCCGTCGAGATCATGATAAACGCGCGCGCCCCGCTTTCAGAGGCGGCCAGCGCCAGAGAGCGCGTGCCGAGGACGTTGCTGAGCATGGCTTCTTCCGGGTTATGCTCCATCAAGGGCACGTGTTTGTGGGCCGCGGCGTGAAAAACGACGGTCGGAGAGTGTTCAGCAAAAACGCGGCGGACTTTTTGCTCGTCACGGATATCGAAAATTTCGGCTATGACCGGCGAGCCCTGCAATTCCTGCTGAATAGCGAAAATACTGTTTTCACCGTGCCCTCCGAGGATGACGCGGCGCGGACCGAATTGCAAAATCTGGCGGCACAGCTCCGAGCCGATCGAGCCGCCCGCGCCTGTGACCAGAATAGTCCCCCCGTTCAGATAGCCCGCGACTTCCGCCACATTCAAATCGACCGGCGCCCGCCCCAGCAAATCTTCCACTTCGACTTCGCGGATGGCGCTGACAGTCAGTTTGCCGCTCAGGATATCGTAAACGCCCGGCAAAATTTTCAGCGCCGCCGGCGTTTTTTTACATATATCGGCGATCTCGCGCAATTCCTGGCCGGAAGCCGACGGGATCGCGATGATGATCTCCTCCACTCCCCGCGCGCGCACCAAGGCCGGGATATCCCGCCGCGAGCCGAGGACCGGGACGCCCTGCAACATAAGCCCGCTTTTTTCCGGGGCGTCGTCTACAAAACCGACCGGGTGGCCGTAGCGATAATCGCCGTTTTTCAATTCGCGCAGCGCCACCAGGCCCGCGTCGCCGGCCCCGATGATCAGGATCTTTTTGCCGGCCGCCGGTCCGCGCGGATAGCGAGCCCGCTGGATAAAACGCGCCCCGCCCGTGAGCAGCATGACCGACAGCCAGAAAAGAACGCTGACGATATGAGGCAGACGGCGAAAAGCGCCGATCGCCGGGATGGAGCCCGCGACAAAAGAGAGACAGAATAAAATGACCACCACCGCCCCGACCCCGGCCGTCGAAGCGACGGTCAGCGACCACAGTTCGCCGATGCTGGCATAACGCCAGATACGGCGGTAAAGGCCAAAGAACCGGTAAACCAGCGGGATGAGCAAAGTAGCGGCCGCCGCCGCCGCCAGATAAGTCGGGCGATACTGGGTCAGTTCGCCGGGCCGTTCTTCCAGCCGCAGATAAAAACTGGCCAGCAGCGCGAAATTGATGAGGAAAATATCCAGTGACACCTGCAGTACGGAACGTTTCAGGCGAGACACTTTTTATCGCCGCCCTTCTTTTCCGTTGAATTCCCTTTATCGTCCATGATCCCTCATATATTGGTCATAATGTATTCAACTTCCTCAAATATTATACTTTGAGAGAATTGAGGTGTCAAGCTGTGTGACAATTGGAAAACATGGGGGTAATTATGAGATTATATCATTTTTTGCCGTCATTTTTTATATTTACACCCGGGCATACGTCTTGCGCAACCGTTCGCGCTGTGCTAGAATGTATGATATTCGCAGGGGGAAGGAGGGGAACCTTATGGATTATATCCGTTTGATTGAAGAAGAGCAGATGAAAAAAGATATACCGATTTTCCGGCCCGGCGACACGCTGAAAGTACATGTTAGAATCGTCGAAGGCTCGCGTGAGCGCATTCAGGTTTTTGAAGGCGTGGTGATCAAAAGACGAGGGGACGGGCTACGGGAAACTTTTACCGTGCGCCGCGTCACGAACGGCGTCGGGGTGGAAAGGACGTTTCCGCTGCACTCGCCTAGGATCGACCGGCTGGAACTGGTGCGCCGGGGCATTGTGCGCAGAGCCAAACTTTACTATCTGCGCGGGCTTTCCGGCAAAGCGGCTCGTATCCGCGAACGGCGCTAGAGATTCCCTAGAATGATCCAATGATTCAATGGTATCCCGGCCATATGGCGAAAACCGGCCATAAAATCACAGAGCAGCTGTCGTGGATGGACGCCGTGCTGGAGCTGGCGGACGCCCGCGCGCCGGACAGCAGCCGCAGTCCGCTTTTGCGGGAAATGCTGCGGGGCAAGCCCAGACTGCTCATTCTCAACAAGGCGGATCTGGCCGACCCCGGCCGACTGCAAGCTTGGACGGCGGGTCTGGGCGGCGAATATCCGGCGCTGGAGACGAGCGCGGCCACCGGACAGGGCATAGGTCGCATCGCGCCGGCGCTGGATAAATTGCTATGCGCGCGCCGGGAAAAAGACCGGGCTCGCGGTCTTCGCCCCAAGCCCTGGCGGATCATGGTGGTTGGTATTCCAAATATTGGTAAATCATCTTTGATCAACCGCCTGACCGGGGGGGCGCAGGCTAAAACCGGCAATAAGCCCGGAGTGACCCGCGGCCCTCAATGGATAAAACTGCGCGACCGCCTGGAATTGCTGGACACGCCGGGAATACTGTGGCCAAAATTCGAGGATGAGGAAACAGGGCGCAAGCTGGCGGCGACAGGAGCGATCCGGGACGAAGTTTTTGACACGGAGGAATTGGCGGAGTGGCTCCTGCGTTTTCTCCGCCGGCATTACTCCGACCGGCTGCGGGCCTGCTACGGCGGCGAGCCGCCCGCCGACAGCCTGGATAGCGTCGGCCGACGCCGCGGCTGCCTGACGCGCGGAGGGGAAGTGGATACGCTCCGGACGGCCCAGACTCTGCTCAAGGAGTTCCGGGCGGGAAAAATCGGCAGGGTCACCTTGGATTAAGGGGAATATATGGATTTTGCGGCGGAAAATTTGCTGCGGCAGCAGGGATTTGCCGCGGTGGCGGGAGTGGACGAGGCCGGGCGCGGCCCGTTAGCCGGACCGGTGACGGCCGGAGCGTGCGTGCTGCCGCCGGATTATGACCCGAGCGCCCTGAACGACTCGAAAAAACTGAGCGCCGGGCAAAGAGAGCGTCTGAACGCCGAAATACGGGCGGGCGCTGTTTCGTGGGCCGTGGGCTGGGCCGACGCCGCGGAGATCGACTCTTTGAACATACTGCAGGCGGCTAAATTGGCTATGACGCGCGCGCTGGGCGCCTTGGATCCGCCGCCGGACTATGTGCTGATCGACGGCCGGGACCGTTTGGCCCTCGCCGTGCCGCAGCGCGCGCTGATCGGCGGGGACGGGATATGCGCCAGCATAGCCGCCGCCTCGATTTTAGCCAAAGTGGAACGAGACGCTTATATGACCCGATTGCACCAGATTTACCCGCTCTACGGGTTTGACCGGCATAAAGGCTATGGCACAAAAGTCCATCTGCAAGCGCTGGCCGCTCACGGACCCTGCCTTGAGCACCGGCGGAGTTTCGCGCCGGTGCGGCTGGCGGAGGCTGGGAGCCTTTTTGCGGACGCGCCGCCGGACAAAGAGACGAAAGATCTCGGGACGCGCGGGGAGAGCATCGCCACCGAATATCTGCGCGCGGCCGGTTTATCCATACTCGAGCGCAATTATCGCGCGCGCGGCGGCGAAATAGACATCATCGCCCAAGACGGGGAAACGCTCGCTTTTATCGAGGTCAAAACCCGTCTCTCCAGCCGGAGCGGCCGGGCGGCGGAAAATTTGACGCCCGCCAAGCTGAAAAAGATGGAATTCACGGCCTTGTGTTACCTGAAAGAAAAAAACTATGAGGAATGGCCCGCTATGCGTTTTGACGCCGTGACCGTGGAGCGGCGCGGCGCGGAAACGGTGACGGAATGGTTAAAAGGCCTTCGTATATGACTAGAAAATGCTTGAGGTGCACATGAGTTTTCAACGGTTGCTGGAACAAGGCTATGTGCTTCTGGACGGGGCGATGGGCACCGTCCTGCAGCGGAACGGTCTGAAGCCGGGCGAAATGCCGGAACTTCTCAATATAACGGCGCCGGAACGCATAGCCGCCATCCACCGCGATTATGCCGCCGCCGGCGCGCAGGTGCTGTACGCGAATACTTTCGGCGCCAGCGCCTGTAAATTCGGGAGCGTTTTGCCGGACGGTGCGGATATAAGCGCGGCGGTGCGGGAAACGGTGACGGCCGGCGTGCGTCTGGCGCGAGAAGCCGCGGGCGGGCGGGCGCTTGTCGCCTTGGACATCGGGCCGTTGGGTGAATTGCTGGAGCCGCTGGGGACGATGTCCTTTGAAACGGCCTACGCGATATTCAAAGAGCAGGTATTGGCTGGCGCGGCGGCCGGCGCCGACCTCGCCGCGGTGGAGACGATGACCGATCTCGGGGAAATGCGGGCCGCCGTCCTTGCCGTGCGAGAAAACAGCGATCTGCCCGTTATCGCCACGATGTCGTTTGAAGCGGGTGGCCGCACGTTCACCGGCGTCAGCGCCGCCGCCGCCGCTCTGACTCTGACGGGGCTCGGCGTCTCGGCTCTCGGTCTCAACTGCTCGCTCGGGCCGGAGGAGGCGGCGGCCATAGTAGAGGAATTCGCCCGTTGGACGCATTTGCCTCTCGTGGTCAAGCCGAACGCCGGGCTGCCCGATCCGGGCGGCGGGGGTTACAGCCTGTCGGCGGCGGAGTTCGCGGCGCGGCTCAGCCGCCTGACGGAATTGGGGGCGCAGGTGCTGGGCGGCTGCTGCGGCACGACCCCGGAGGCCATCCGGGCCCTGCGCGCGGAGCTGGGGGACCGGCCCTGGACGCCGCGGGCGGCGGCCCCGCCGGCGGCGGTGTGCAGCGCGACGAAGGTCGTGGCTCTGGACGGCATACGCGTTATCGGGGAAAGGATCAACCCCACAGGCAAAAAAAAGCTTAAAGAGGCTCTGCTGAACCGCGACACGGATTTTATCCTCAGCGAAGCCATGAAGCAATGCCGGGACGGGGCCGATATCCTCGACGTCAACGTCGGAACGCCCGGTATCGACGAAAAAGAGACGATGAAGCGCGTGGTCAAAGCCCTGCAAAGCGTGACGGACGCGCCGCTGCAGATCGACTCCACCGACCCGGAGGTCATAGAAGCGGGATTGCGTCTCTGCCACGGTAAGGCGATTATCAATTCCGTCAGCGGCGACGAAACAGCGCTGACCCGGATTTTGCCGCTGGCGCGCCGCTACGGGGCGGCGGTGGTCGGCCTGACGCTGGATGAGCGCGGCATCCCGGCCGCGGCGGCGGAACGCGTGGCTATCGCCGCCCGTATTTTGGAGCGCGCGCTGGCCTGCGGCATCCCCGCCCGGGATGTTTACATCGACTGTCTGACGCTTACGGTTTCCGCCGAACCGGACGGAGCGGAGGAAACGCTGCGGGCGCTGGCCGCCGTCCGGGAAAATCTGGGGCTCAAAACTCTGCTGGGCGTGTCCAACATATCGTTCGGACTGCCGGAAAGACCGCTGATCAACAGGACTTTTCTCTCCATGGCGCTTGGCCGGGGTCTGGATCTGCCGATCATGAACCCCGGCGACCGGGCGATGATGGATACGGTTTTTGCCGCCCGGACGCTGCTGCGGGGAGACCGGGACGCGGCGGCTTTTATCGCCCGTTTTGAGGGGGAGACCGCCGAACGGCCCGCGCCGCCGTCCGAGTCTGACGGCGCTTCCGCCGAAGAAACGCTGCGCCGGGCGGTGACCCGCGGTCTGAAAGACGAAGCCGGACGGGCGGCCGCGCTCGTTCAAAATATGGCCGCGATAGAGATCATCAACGCCATTCTCATCCCGGCGCTGGATGAAGTCGGCGCGGCGTTTGAATCGGGCCGGTTTTTCCTGCCGCAGCTCATCGCGGCGGCTCAGGCGGCTCAGAGCGCTTTTGCCGTTCTGGGCGAACGCCTGACGGAGACGGGCGGGACAGTACGGGATAAAGGCACGGTGGTGCTGGCCACCGTATACGGCGACATCCACGATATAGGCAAGAATATAGCGAAGATATTGTTGGAAAATTATGGATATAAAGTCAGGGATCTAGGCCGCAACACGCCGCCGGCGGAAGTCGTAGAGGAGGCGCGCCGCTCGGGAGCGCCGCTGGTCGGGCTTTCCGCCCTGATGACGACGACTTTGCCCAGCATGGCGGAAACCATCCGCCAATTGCGGGCCGCCGGTCTGGACTGTCAGGTGATGGTGGGCGGCGCGGTGCTGACGCCGGAGTACGCGCGGGAAATAGGCGCGGATTTTCACGCCCGCGACGCCAAAGCGGGGGTCGATATCGCCCGCCGGGTTTTTGCCAAATCGAAATCCTAAATCGCTTTGGGCATTATCACATAAAACAGGGTAAAGAAATAATGCAGCACGGCGCCGGCCAAAACAAAAATATGCCAGATCGCGTGCATAAACCGCGGTTTTTTCGCCACATAGAATAAAACGCCGACGGAGTAGCAAAGCCCGCCGCCCAGCAGCCAGTAAAACGCGCCGCCGGACAGCAGAGCCATGATGGGTTTGATGGCGACGACGACGGACCAGCCCATGAACAAATAGAGAACAAGGCTCAGGCGGTGCCAGCGGCGCAGATTGACGGCGTTGGCCGTGATGCCGGCGACTGTGAGCGCGGCGTTAAAGCCCCATAACAGCCAGCCCGTCCGCCCGCCGATGAGCGAAAGGCAAATAGGAGTGTAAGTACCGAGAATGAGCAGGAAAATCGAGCAATGATCAAGCACCTGGAATACTTTTTTTACGCGCCGGTTTGTGAATGCGTGATAAAGCGTGGACATGGCAAACAAAAACACGAGCGTAAACCCATAAACGGCGCTGCTGACGATATTCACGGCGGCGCGGCTCCAACAGGCGAAAACTATAAGGACGGCGGTCCCCCCCGTCGCGGAAATGACACCCAGCCCGTGAGCGACGCTGTTAAAAATCTCTTCCGGCAGGCTCTGGTTGTTGAAACGTTCTATATTTGTCATAAATCCTCCGAAGACATTAGTTGATTTAGGCTAACTCGCGTCTGACCTTGAAGTAATTCTCTGTCAAAGCAGGATTTCCTGCCTGTTTGGCGAATCTGTCCGCAAAAGGTTTGGAGGCCGTCTATGGAGTTAAGCTTTGCGCCCGATGTGGTTTTTCCTCATCTCGGCATTGTGATCAGGCATTTGCCCCGCGGTTTTGATGTGTTCGGTTTTACGGTCTATTATTACGGGGTGACGATGGCGCTCGGTATGCTCTGCGGTCTGCTGACGGCGCAGACCCTCATGCGCCGGGACGGCGAAAAAGCGGACGTGATGTTTGATTTTGCCGTCTGGGGCGTTATATTTGGCCTAATCGGCGCCCGCGCCTATTATGTCGTCTTTTCCTGGGATAGTTACAAAAACGGTCTTCTCAACATCTTCAATCTGCGCGAAGGCGGTTTGGCCGTGTTCGGCGCCGTGCTGGGCGGCGCGCTGGCCATGCTGCTTTTTACCCGGCGGCGGCGGTTGTCTTTTTTTTACCTAGCCGACTACGCCGCCTGCGGGCTTCTGGTCGGGCAGATTATCGGCCGCTGGGGCAATTTTTTTAACGCCGAGGCCTTTGGCGGCTATACAGACGGCTTTACGGCCATGCAATTCCGCCGGGCCATCGTGCCGCCGGGCATGATTTCACCCGGTCTGGCGGAAGATATGCTGGCCCATCCCGTTTTGTACGCGGGCGAAGCGTATATTTCTGTGCATCCGACTTTTCTGTATGAGGGGCTGTGGAATCTCGCCCTGCTGTTGTTTCTCATTTTCTGGCGCCGGCACAAGGTTTTCACCGGCGAAATCATGTTCCTTTATTTCGTCGGCGAGGGGAGCGGCCGTTTCTGGATCGAGGGCCTGCGCACGGATCAATTGCTCATCCCGCTCACGCAGATCCCTGTTTCTCAGGTGTTGTCCGCCGTATTCATCGCCCTGGGTTTATTCGGCTTGTGGCGCGGACGGAGCGGACGGAGCAAGAGAGGAAATACATGAGTACGCCGATTTTAACCGCGAAAAACCTGACCAAGCATTACGGAGCGAAACACGCGCTGGAAAATTTTAACATAGCGGCCCGCGGCGGCCGGGTCATAGGGTTGCTCGGGCCAAACGGCAGCGGAAAGACCACGTTTTTGAAAATAACGGCCGGGCTCGTTAAAGCGACTTCCGGCGGGATACTTCTGTACGGGCTCTCCCCCGGACCGCGCACCAAAGCCAAAGTTTCCTTCATGTCCACGGAGGAATATCTGTACGCCGTCATGCGCGTCAAAGGGGTCATGGATTATTTCGCGGATATGTTCCCGGATTTCGCGCGGGAAAAATGCCGTCTTTACCTGCCGCTGTTCAATCTGACCCCGGAGATGAGAGTGCGCGACCTTTCCACCGGTATGCGGGCCGGACTCAAACTGGTGCTGGCGTTCAGCCGCGGGGCCGGCGTGGTTTTGCTGGACGAGCCGCTGAACGGGATCGACGTGGTCCTCCGCGACATCGTTCTGGATATGATCAAAAAAGAACGGCGGGAAGACCGAGTCATTTTTGTCACGAGCCATTTGGTGGATGATTTGGAAAGCGTCATCGACGAAGCGGTTTTTATCGACAACGGGATCACCGTTCTTTCCGGCCCGGTGAGCGAAATGACGGCGGAACGCGGCTGCTCGCTGGAAGATATATACAGGGAGGTTTACCGTGGGAAAATTAATTAAATACGAATTTGCATTGCGCGGCAAACGGATGATGATTTTTCTCGTCGCCGCCTTCCTCCTGAATATGTCGCTTTATCTGTATATGCGTTTCGGCACGAATATGATCGAGTCTATGCGAGTCGGATTCAGTTTGACTTTGCTCATCATTTTGTTTATTACCTTTTTTGCCCTGCTTTTTATCGACGTCCTGACGGCGTTCAACCGTGAATTGACCAGCAAAGAAGGATATATGATATTTCTCACCCCGCGCAGCGGTTGGCAGATCGTCGGCGGCAAACTCCTGAGCGGTTTGCTGGAAGGAATTTCCTTCCTGTTCTTCTTCCTGCTGCTGTCCTATGTGGATTTTTTTGTCTTTTATAAAAACACGGTGAGCGATCTGGTCCTCAGATCCTTGGAGGAGTTTCTGGGTTTCACCCCCAGCCAGCAGACTTCTGTCGTCGTCACTTTTATCCTACTCACTTTGCTGATCATCGTTTCCGTCATCAATACCGTGGTGACCGCTTACGCGGCGATGACTTTGCGGCGCGGTTTTTTCGCTCATGTCCGCTTCGGCGCTTTCCTGGCGGGCGTGGTCTTTGTCTTGATCAGCGTTATCGTTTCCCGGCTGAATTTGCTGGTGATGGATATTTTTCCCGGACCGTCGCTCATGGAGCTGCTGGATTCCACTGACAGACTGGATTTCTTTGAGATGCTGGACAACGTCCTGATAATCTACACGCTGATATTCACGGTTTTTACAGCGCTGATCTTCGCCGGCGTCGGCTATATTTTAGAAAAAAAGGTCGATCTTTGAACATATAAGAAGTTAGTTGAATAATAAGTTGAGTGAGGAGGCGTGATCTTGATCAAATCGGAAGAACTGTTCAGCGTGCGGGATCAGGTGGTGCTGGTCACGGGCGCGGGAGGGCTGGGCGAATTTCTCGCCTATGGCTTCGCCGCAAACGGGGCTCGGGTGGCGCTGGCTTCCCGCACGCCGGGCAAAGCGGGCGCGGCGGCGGATCTGATCGCCGCTAAGGGTTATCCCGGCTGTCTGGCCCTGGATTTTGACCAGACGCGCAAAGGCGACTGCGAGGATGTGGTGGCCCGGGTGACGGAACACTGGGGGCGCTTGGACGCGCTGGTGAATACGGCGGGCATCGGGCAGTGTTTCCCGCCGGAGGATTTTCCGGAGGCGGAAATGCGCCGGATCTTGGACGTCAACCTGACCGGGGCTGTTTTTATCACGCAGGCGGCGGGGCGCGGGGCCATGATACCGCAAAAGAGCGGCCGCGTCGTCCATATCGGCTCCATCGCCGGCCTAATGACGCACACATATGAATCTATGGTCTATGAGGCGAGCAAAGCGGCGGTGCATCAGATGACGCGCTCATTCGCCGTGGCCTGGGCCCGCTATAATATCAACGTCAACTGTATCGCTCCCACCTGGATCAACACCCCGATGCTGGCGGACGTTCCGCTCAGTTATTATGAAAACGTCAACGCCATGCATCCACTTGGGCGCATGGCGGAAAGCCACGAGTTTATCGGCGCGGCGATTTTCCTCGCGTCACCGGCTTCCGCCTATATGACGGGGCAGACGCTTTTTGTGGACGGTGGTTGGACAGCCGGCCGCCCGCTGCGCTATGACAAAACGGACGCTCGCCGGCCGGCGCCGCCTCCCGGTCTGGGCGATTGGGAGGACATATGAGAGACAGGGTCGTTTTCCTGAAAAAACGGCTGCTCGACGCGAGG
Organism: Gracilibacteraceae bacterium; assembly: GCA_031266805.1. Classification (GTDB taxonomy): domain Bacteria; phylum Bacillota; class Desulfitobacteriia; order Desulfitobacteriales; family Syntrophobotulaceae; genus JAIRRL01. The sequence continues at coordinate 5,638 of JAISAH010000044.1, read as the reverse complement.
CCCAGCCTGAGCGCCGAACGCGTACTGCTGGCCAAAGAAGCTTATATCCAGTACGCGGGCGAGGCGGCGCCGTTGTTTCGGGCGCGTGTTTTCACTTATGTGCTGGATCATATGACCGTGGCAATCCAGCCGGGCGAGATGATCGTCGGCAATCAGTCCAAGCGGCCGCGCTGCGTTTCCTTTCATCCGGAGTACATGTCGGCCCGCTGGATCCACGAACATCTTGACGAGTTGGTCAGCCGCGGCGCCGATCCGTTTGTACTGCCGGAGGACGAACGCCGTCTGCTAGATGAGCATCTGCCCTGGTGGTACGGTCGCAGCACGGAAGACAGGATGGAAACCGTCCTGCCGTCCGACGTGCAGCAGGCGCGCCGGCAAGCCCTGATCACTGTCGGCAGCCGCACGATGCCGTCGAGCCACACGATGCCGAACTACCGCCGCCTGCTGGCCGAAGGTTTGAACGGCTATATCGCGCGCTGTGAGCGCCTTATTGCCGAGAGCGGCGCCGGCGGCAAGGAAGCGCAGGAGCAAATCAATTTCCGGCGGGCGGCCGTCGTCGCCTGCCGAAGCGTGATCCGTTTCGCCGCCCGCTGGGCCGCGGCGGCGGAAGCGCTTGCGGAAACGGAACCGGACGCGGTCAGACGGCGGGAACTCCGGCGGATCGCCCAAAACTGCCGCCGGACGCCGGGCGAGCCGCCGCGTGATTTTTATGAAGCCCTGCAGTTCGTGTGGTTCATCCACCTCATGCCGCATATTGAGACCAATTCCGCCGGCAACGGCCTCGGCCGTTTCGATCAATACATGTTCCCGTTTTATGAGCGCGATCTGGCGGCCGGTTTGCTGACGCGGGACGACGCGCTGGAACTTTTGCAGTGTTTTTACATCAAGACGTCGGAACTGCTGCCGGTGCGCGTGACGGCGGACGCCGTGAAATTTGCCGGTTATCCGATGTGGCAGATCCTGATGGTCGGCGGCGTGGATATTCACGGCGCGGACGCCACGAACGACCTTTCCCGTCTGTGCCTGGAAGCGCAGGAAGAAGCGCGGCTGGCGCAACCGGCCATCGGGATGCGCGTGCATGAGCGGACGCCGGATGATTTCTTCCGTCTTGGTCTGCGCATGATCCGGCAGGGTCTGGCTAACCCGGCTTTTTTCAACGACAAGGTCTCCATCCCCATCTGTCTGGCTAAAGGCGGTACGGTAGCGGAAGCGCGCGATTGGGCGGTCGTCGGCTGCATTGAGCCGCACCCCGGCGGCGGCGTTTCCGACGCCAGTCCTACGGCCGGTTATGTCAACGGGCTCAAATGTTTGGAACTCGCTTTGCACAACGGGGTAGATCCGCGGACGGGGGAGACGGCCGGCCCCGCTACCGGCGATCCCCGGACTTTCACCTGCCGCGCCGATCTGACGCGAGCCGTGGAAACTCAGCTCCGGCATTGCTGGGATCTCGTCGTCAAGGGCTATAACCTGGTCGTACCGCATCATATGCTGGAATGGCCGGTCGTTTTTTCCTCCCTCATCATGGACGACTGTATAGATAAAGGAAAATCCATCCAGGAAGGCGGCGCCCGCTACAGTTACACAGGCACGTTTTTCTGCGGCGCGGCCAGCGTGGCGGACAGCATTCTCGGCGTAGATCACGCGGTGTTCCGGGAAAAGATCGTCACGATGGACCGTCTGCTGGAGGTGTTGGCCGGCAATTTCGCCGGCGAAGAGCGTCTGCGCCAATTCCTGCTCAACCGCGCGCCGAAATTCGGCAACGACGACCAGGACGCCGACAGCGTCTGCCGCGATCTGCTGGTGCGGTGCAGCGATCATGTGCAGCAATTCACCGACGTCCGCGGCGGCAGGTATTGTCTGAGCAATCTTTCGCAGACGCTGAACGTGCTTTACGGCGAGTACTGCGGCGCGACGCCGGACGGGCGCCTGAGCGGGGAGGCCCTGAGCGACAACGCTTCGCCCGCGAACGGCCGCGACTTGCTGGGGCCGACGGCGACAGTCAATTCCGTGGCCAGTCTGGATCAGGTCAATACTTACGACGGCACGCTGTTCAACCTGCGTTTTGACAGCGGCGGCAGCGCGACCGGGGAACAGGGTCTGGATATCATCGGCGGCGTGGTAAAAACCTATTTCGCCAATTACGGCCAGCATATCCAGATCAATGTGGTAGACGACGCGACTTTGCGGGCCGCCCAGCGCGATCCTGAGCACTATCGCGGTCTGGTGGTGCGGGTAGCCGGTTATTTGGCCTATTTTACCGATCTGGACCGGCAGGTGCAGGAGAATATCATTGAAAGGACGGCGCACCTGAAATCAAGCTGACAGCGGAAGCAACCGCCGCAATGGAAACGCGGGTCCTGACCGGGGGTGTGCAGAGGTTTTCCACCGCGGACGGACCAGGCATACGGACGACGATCTTTGTCAAAGGCTGCCCTTTGCGCTGCGCCTGGTGTCATAACCCGGAACTGATCAGCGGCGACCAGCAGGTGCTGTACAGTCCCGCCCGCTGTATCGGCTGTCTGGCCTGTGTCCGGGTCTGCCCCCATCAGGCGCTGAGCGTCCGGGAGGGGGCGCTGCGCCTGGAGCGCGCCAATTGTTCGGCGTGTTTGCGTTGTGTCCGGGAATGTTATACCGGAGCGCTGCGGGCGGCGGCTGAGCCCATGACCGCGGCGGAACTGATGACGGCGGTGTTGCGGGACAGGGATTATTACCGGACGACGGGAGGAGGCGTCACCTTGTCCGGCGGGGAGATCCTCGGCCGGGGTGATTTTGCCAGAGCGATGCTGGCCGCCTGCGCAGAGGCTTCCGTACCCATCGCCCTCGACACCTGCGGTTACGGCGACGGCGATTTGCTGCTGGAACTTGCCGCAGGCTGTCAGATCGTTTTATATGATGTAAAACTGATCGATCCGGCGGCGCATCTGCGTTACACCGGCCGGGACAACAGGCTCATTTTCCGCAATCTCGCCCTGCTGGCCCGCTCCGGCCGCGCGCCTGTCCGCGTACGCGTCCCCGTGCTGGCCGGCGTCAATGACGGCGCGGACGACACCCGCGGCGTCATCGCCCTGATGCGGGCCAACGGCCTGACGGAAGTGGATCTGCTGCCCTACCACGAACTGGGGACGGCGAAAAACGCGGCGCTGGGACAAACGGGAGAGGCTTTCGCGGCGCCGACCCCGGAAGCGTTGGCCGCCATGGCGGCCATGTATGAAGCGGCGGGACTGCGGATCATTTAGATGTCAATGGAATTTTATGGTAATATAGGGAACTCCCTATGGAAAGGCGGTGGCCGTCGGTGACTTTCCCGGTTTTTTGGCGCATGCTGCGTCCGCATACTCTAAGCGCCAGCTTCGTGCCGGTCGCGGTCGGCAGCGCCTACGCCCTGAAAGCGGCGGATGTTTTTTCTCCGCTCCGCGCCCTGCTCATGCTCGCCGCCTGCCTGTTCATCCAGATCGCCACCAATCTTTTCAACGAATATTACGACTACGCCCGCGGCTTGGACACCCGGGCCAGCGTGGGTATCGGCGGCACGATCGTCCGCGACGGTCTGAACCCGCGCTTTGTCCTCGCCATGGCGCTCGGTTTTTACGCCGCCGCCGCCGCTTTGGGTCTGACGCTGGCCTGTCTCAGCAGTTATTGGCTGCTACCCGTCGGCGCTTTTTGTATGCTCTGCGGCTACCTGTACACCGGCGGCCCGTATCCCATCGCCGCCTCTCCTTTTGGCGAAGCGGCGGCCGGCCTGCTTCTGGGCAGTCTGGTCATAGGTCTTTCGTTTTTTTTGCAGACCGATTATGTGACGGTGGACGTTTTTTTCATTTCTTTGCCGGTCGCTTTGCTCATCGGCGCCATCCTGACCGCAAACAATATCCGTGACCGCGTGGGCGACGCGGCCGGCGGGCGCAAGACTTTGGTCATTTTGCTCGGCCATCGCCGCGGCGTCGTCTTTCTGACTGCGCTTTTCGCTCTCGCTATTCTCTGGAGCGCCGGTCTGTGTTTCCGCTCCGGTTTCGGCTTTTGGTTTCTGCTGCCGCTCCTCAGTCTCCCCCCTGCCTGGCGGTCCGTCCGCTTGTTCCGCCGCGGCGAAAACCAGCCGCCTCCGGTCATGTTGCCGGCTATGCGCCGCGCCGCCCAAACCAATACGGTTTACGGGCTGGCCTACGCGGCGGCTTTCCTGCTCGCCGCTTTTTTCCCTCCGGCCTGACTGAAAAATTTCACCGCCGGGGTTGACGGTAAATGGCAGTTCTGCTATATTAGTGTATATACACAAACGGAGAGATTTTTTAGGATCAATGAATATAAAACGCGACACTGAAAAATGCTACTGCATCAATTTCCGCAAGGCGGCGCGGGCGCTCACCGCGTACTATGACCGCGCGCTTCTGCCCTCGGGAGTAACGATTACGCAATACTCGCTGCTCATCAATCTTTTCCGGGCCGCGCCCTGCAGTGTGACCGCGCTCGCCAAAATCATGAAGCTGGAACGCACGACTCTGGTCAGAAACATAAGACCTCTGGCTAAAGCGGGCTTGATCCGGGATTTATCGGCAGCCGGCGGGCGGGACCGGCAATTGACCCTTACCGAAAAAGGGCTCATAACTTTGGAGGCGGCGCAGCGGCTCTGGGAAAAGGCGCAGGCGAATTTGAAAAAACAGGTCGGCGAAAAAGAGATGGAAAAACTGCTGAACGCGATCGCCGAAGTGGAAGATCAAGCGAAAACAGGGATCAATCCCGCGCCGCCCGCGTGATTTTCACGGCGGTCCGCATTTTTGCCAAATCTTTCCATCCATTGCTTTCCACGCCGCTGCTGAGATCCACACTGCACGGTCGCAGTAGCTGAATGGCCGCGGCCAGATTGTCCGCCGTCAAACCGCCAGCCAGAAAAAAAGGCCGGCTGACGCGCGGTGCCACCTTGATTCACGGATCAAAAAATCCGCGCCCTCTGCGGAATACTGACATATTCCTCGCAACTAACGTATGCGTCACGTCGCAGAATACTCAAAACGGCGAATCGCCCTTTCTTTGACTGCGCCCTCCGCGGTCTATTTGATGCGCTGCGTCGCGCCGGATTCTCAGCCCCCGGCTCTCTGTGGCCGCACGATACACCTTTATCTCCGCTTCAACGGTTTACAGAGTTATTCAGTTCTTGATCATTGTAAAAGATTGCCGCTGGTTTGTCAATACCCGCAAGGAAGCGCCGTGCATGACAAATTTGTGTCATTCCGGCTTCATGCCGGAATCCATCCCCGTTCCCTGAAAAGGATAGAGAGAATTTCTTGTGTTTCGATGAAAAATATGATATATTGCCAATGTAATCAGATGAAGGAGACGGTTTGATGGCGGTTTACTCCATAGAGCAGATAAGAGAGCGGATAGCGCCGGTAGCGCAAAGCTATGAGGTGGGGCGCGTCATGCTGTTCGGCTCCTATGCCCGCGGTGAGGCGACCGAAGACAGCGATATTGATCTTCATGTGTGGCGCCGGAATCTGCGCGGACTCTTTGAATTATCCGGGTTTATGCTCGACTTAAAAGACGCGCTTGGCAAAGAAGTAGATGTTGTTCCGCACGACAGTATGCGGAAAAAGTTTTATGATAACATCAAGGACAACGAGGTGCTGCTATATGGCGAGGTACGATAAAA
>JAISAH010000140.1 GCA_031266805.1 Gracilibacteraceae bacterium | reverse complement strand
GATGACTCCGCCAGCAATTTTCCCGTCAGGCTAGGCGGAGGAAGGAGGCATACCCGGGGCGGTATGGTGACTGACGACAACGACGCCTGACGGGAAAAGGGCGGCGGAGGCGCGACGAGTGAGTATTTAGAGGTGTCCATTAGAAAAGTCCGCTGCAAAAGAGAGGTGATTATCTTGGATTTTAACCAGGTGTTTAATCTGACCGCATTCCTCACCAGCCCCTTCATGCTGATGTTCGCGACGGTGGCGCTGGGTTTGTGTTTCGGTCAAATCAGGTTCGGGAAATTCAATTTCGGCACGTCCGGCGCTTTGTTTGTCGGTTTGTTCATCAGCTGGCTCGCCTATTACCTCGGCTCTCGCGTGCCGGAGGGCAGCTCCTCCTACGCGGCGGTTCGGCGGGCGCTGGACAACAACCTCGTGTCCAGTCAGTTTTTCGATCTTTTCCTCATCATCTTCGTGGCGGCCGTGGGTCTTCACGCGGCGCGGGATATCCTGATCGTCGTAAAGAAGTACGGTCCCCGTTTCATCGTGCTGGCCGTGCTGACGGTGACGGTGGGCTTTCTCGCCACTTACGGCCTGACGCTGGGTCTTTCCTCCGACGGCGGCGTTTCGCCTTTCCGCGTCTCCGGCGTGCTCACCGGCGCCCTGACCAGTTCGCCGGGTTTGGCGGCGGCGCTCGAAACGGCCGGCGCGGAAACGAGGCATATCGGCGAAAAATACCAGGCTGCCGGCTTAGAGGAAAAACAGCGGATCCTCGACGCCATCTCCCCGGATACGGCGCTGAACGCCGCGGATGTGCCGGCTCTGAGCGACGAGCAGGTGGTGATCTACGCCGAGCGGGCCGCCGCGGATATAGGCGTGGGCCACGCGGTCGGCTATCCTTTCGGCGTTTTCATCGTCATCCTCGCCATGAATTTTTTCCCGAAAATCTTCCGTATGAATATCGACAAGGAATGGGAGCTCTATCGGACGGAGCTGTACGGTGATGGCGTGGAGGTGCAGGAAAAACCGGAAGGGAAATTCAGCATGCCCGTCTTTTTCTTCGTCACCGTAGTCGGCTACTTTGTCGGAGGCGTCTCCATCCCGCTGGGTCCCGCGGGCGATTTCTCGCTGGGATCCACGGGCGGCGTCCTTATCATGGCGCTCGTTATCGGCTGCGCCGGCAAGATCGGCCCGCTGAATTTCCGGATGGAGGAAAAACCTCTTATTTTCCTGCGCGAACTCGGTCTCAGTTTCTTCCTGGCCATCGTCGGCCTGCGTTACGGCGGCGAGGTCGTCAAAGCGGTGGCCGAATCCGGTGTCGCGCTTATGATCGTATCCGTCGTCGTGGCTTCGGTATCGGCGCTGTTCAGTATGCTGCTGGGCCGCTACGTTTTTAAGATCAATTGGATATTGCTTTCCGGCGCCATCTGCGGGGCCATGACCGCCACGCCCGGTCTCGGCGCCGCCGTCGATTCCCTGAAAAGCGACAAACCCGCCGCGGGCTACGGAACCGCTTATCCGTTCGGTCTGCTCATGACGGTGATCTGTTGCATCATATTGCATAAGCTGCCCATGTGAGGAGAGTGGAGAGTGGAGAGAGGAGAGAGGAGAGTGGAGAGTTGGGAGGAGCGGGGAGTTGGGAGTTGGGAGTTGGGAGTTGGGAGTTGGGAGAGGAGAGTGGAGAGAGGAGAGTTGGGAGGAGCGGGGGAGTTGGGAGAGGGGGAGCGGGGAGTTGGGAGTGGAGAGTTGGTGAGAGACGGAGTTGAGAGAGGGGAGTGGAGAGGGAGAGGGGAGATGAGAGTTGGTGGGAGAGATGAGAGTTGGTGAGAGAGGGGAGGGATTGATTCCCTCCACGCCGTCATTCCGGCTTTATGCCGGAATGACGGGATCGCGGCGGCAACCACACACTTTGTTTGAACCTCTTGCCTTCTTGGCGTTTATGATGTAGTATAGCGTTAAACGGGAGGGGAAATAATTGCGCTGCCCTTATTGCCGGAACGAAGAAAGCAAAGTAATCGACTCGCGTCAGAGCGAAGGCGGCATGGCCATACGCCGGCGGCGGGAGTGCGAGGTTTGCCAGAAGCGGTTCACCACATATGAGCGATATGAGGATATCCATTTGGTGGTCGTGAAAAAAGATGAGCGCCGCGAGCGGTTTTCCCGCGCGAAACTGTTGGGCGGACTGCTTCGCGCCTGCGAGAAACGGCCTATCTCCACCGAAAAACTCAATGAATTGGTTTTGGCCGTGGAACGGGAAATATGGAACAGTGACGCGACGGAGGTGAGCAGCGCCATGATCGGCGAGAAAGTGATGGAAAAACTCTTTGGCCTGGATGAGATCGCCTATATCCGCTTTGCTTCCGTCTACCGTCAGTTCAAGGATATAGACCGTTTCATGGAGGAACTGAATCATCTGGTGAACAGCAAAACTCATCAGTAGGATCTCTAAATACTCAGACACTCGAAAGGCGGTATTCATGAATCATGAATCATCTGGCTGTCGTCATTCAGGCCGCGGATAATGTCGCGACGGCTGTCGCCGATTTATCAGCCGGGGCGGCTGTTTCCTTTTTTGTCGGGCAGGACGCGCGCGAATGCGAGCTTCAGGAAGACATCCCTATCGGGCATAAATTCGCGATACTGGATATTCCGGCCGGGGAGGCCGTGATAAAGTACGGCGAAGCCATCGGAACGGCTGCCGTCGCCATACCCCGCGGTGCGCGCGTCCATATTCACAATATGGAAAGCCGGCGCGGGCGCGGCGACCGATCATAATTTGGGGGGGCTGAAAAACATATGAACACGGATCTTATCCCGGAGGGCGCGGCGCTCGGCGCGGAAGAAACATTTTCCGGCTATCGGCGCGAAAACGGGCAAACCGGCGTGCGCAACCATTTGGCTGTCATCCCGACTTCTGTGTGCGCCGCCGTCGTCGCCGCCAGAATTGCCGATCTGGTGGAAGGCGCCGTCGCTATTCCCAATCAACACGGCTGCTGTCAGGTCGGCGCGGACTTCCAGCAGACAAAACGCACGCTAATCGGGCTCGGGCAAAACCCGAACGTCGGCGCCGCGCTCGTCGTAGGTCTCGGATGCGAGAATATTGACGCCGCCGAAGTAGCCGCCGCCATCGCCCGGACCGGCAAAAAAACGGACCATATCCTCATTCAAGACTGCGGGGGCACATTGAGAGCCGTAGCCGAGGGAGCGCGCCGCGCCGCGCCGCTGGCCCGGGAACTGTCCGCCATGCGCCGGACGCCATGTCCGGTCGCCGACCTTGTCCTTGGCGTGGAGTGCGGGGGGTCGGATTTCACCTCCGGCCTAGCTTCCAACCCGGCGACCGGCGCCGCTTCCGATCTCCTGATCCAGGCGGGAGGCGTTTCTATTCTTTCGGAAACCACGGAATTCATCGGGGCGGAGCATATCCTAGCCGACCGCGCCGAAACGCCGGCCGTCGCCCAGAAACTGCTCGCCATCGTCCGGGCCTGCGAACAGCGCTCCCTCGCCCAACACGTGGACCTGCGCGGCAGTCAGCCGACCCCGGGCAATATAGCGGGCGGGCTGACTTCGATCGAAGAAAAATCCCTGGGCTGTATCCATAAGGCCGGCACGGCGCCGATCAAGGATGTGCTGGCCTACGCCGAGGCGCCGGTCGGCAAAGGCTTGTTTATCATGGACTCTCCGGGTCAGGATGTGGATTCCGTCACGGGTATGCTGGCGGGCGGCGCCACGGTTATCCTGTTTACGACCGGCCGCGGCACGCCGACCGGTTCTCCTTTCGCCCCCGTTCTCAAAATATCGGCTAACGCGGATACCTGCGTCAAAATGAAGGATAATATCGATATCGACGTTTCGGCAATTATCCGCGGCGAAGCTTCCATTGCCGCGAGCGGCCGCCTGATATTTACGGAAATGCTCCGTGCGGCAAGCGGCCGTTTGACAAAAGCGGAAAGTCTGGGACACCGCGAATTCGGCATTTACAAGATCGGCCCGACGTTCTGAATCCCGAGTCGCCTACGGCCGCGCGCGCACCGGTATATAGACGATTTGGCCCGCCTGGATATTCGTGTTGTTCAATTGGTTATAATTGACAGCTAGGGCGATTAGAGCGTCCGAATCAAGGCCTTGATTGTGTTTGGCGGTCAAGGCCCATAAAGTGTCGCCGCTTTCAACCAGAGCGGGCACAAAATCATAGCTGTGACCCGCCCCCTGCTGCGGCGCTGAAACGGCCAGCAACGCGCTGAGCGCCAGAGCGGCAACGAAGAGACCTCGCCGCCACCCGTCTGGTATCTGCAGTTGTTTTCGCATCTCCGTAAACCTCCTTCGACAGCGAACATATGTTCTTGTTTTGATTATAATGCGAACTTATGTTCGTGTCAAGCGGTTTAGGAAAAAATAATATTAATGATTGGCAATCAAGCATCTTTATGAATGTGAAGGTAAATCTTCGCGGAAAACGATCTCGACCGTCTCGGCGAGAAAACGCGCCCGAATGGTGTGCAGGCCGGCTTCGCAGCGCTCGAGCCGGGCGGCGGCGACGGTCAGGACCGTGCTGCCGGAGCGGGCGCCGTAATCTTCGTCTTGCGCCCACAGGCCGCCGTCAAAGTAAAATTCCTCATAGTCGGCCAGCGGGATATCGATCCGGAGTTCCAGCGGCGCGCCGCTGCCGTCCAAAACAAAATAGTAACGGCCGTTTTCGTCTGTGGGCAAGCCGCTGATCCGGGCGGCGATATCGATATCAATGGCCGGATCCGTCAGGTTGGCCGAATCCGCTGGGGCTGCCGGGTTTGTTGGGTCAGTCGGATTTGTCGGATTGGTCGGACTTATTGGATTATCCGAATTTATGGGGTTATTTGGATTCGTTGGATTGGTCGGGCTTGGCGGATTATCCGGATTTGTGGGGTTATTGGGATTGGTCGGGCCTGTCGGATTATCCGGGCTTGTCGGGTTGGTCGGGCCTGTTGGGTTATCCGGATTTGTGGGGTTATTTGGATTTGTTGGATTAGTCGGTTCGTGGGGTTAGTCGGGTTTGTTGGATCAGTCGGAATCGTTGGATTTGTCGGGTTTGTCGGGTTTGTTGGGTCTGTTGGATTCGTTGGATTATCTGGGTTCGTTGGCTCTGTTGGGTCTGCTGGATTCGCCGGGTCTGTTGGATTAGCCGGGTTAGTCGGGTTGGCCGGGCCGGTCGAATCACCCGGATCCGCCGGATCAGTGTTGCCATCGTCGCTGCCGGGATCCATCGGTCGTTCCGCCAGATTTACCATGAAGTTCTGGGCCACGACGTCTAAGTTTTGGCTCTGCTCGTCCGCGCGCCGGAAAGCCGCCGCCGCCGTATGTTCGCCGTTGCTGAGATCCTGGATCGTCTGGGCGAGGATGGTCACGCGGGTGCTGCCGTTCTCGGCGTTGTACTGCACGCTGACGGTTTGTTTTCGCCCGTCGATCCAAAGACTGTCAAAGAGCGGAAACGGGGCGTCGATATACATGATCTGACTGCCAGCCGCGCCGTAAAAACCGGTTATTTCATACTGCCCCGTAACCGGGTCGTATACGCCGATATGGCTGTCGCCGCCGTGGAGGGGATCGGGGGCGAAAGGATATTTGTTGACATAGGCCTCCAAATAAGCGTTGTCCGGCGTGGGGGCGAGCGTGATGGTAAAAGCGGCGGAAGCCGTGAATCCGCCGGCGATGTTTTGCGCGCGCATGATAAAATCCACGCCGCCTTCAAACGCCGTATAATCCAGCGGCGAGCCGTAGATCGTGCCGGGCAGTATTCCGGCCGGAGCGTCCGCGCCGGGAGGCGTCACGCCGTCATAGAGCTTCAGGCCCGCCGGCAGTTCCCGGTCGAGCCAGAAACGCAGGCCTTCGTTGTCCGGCACTTTGGTTTTGGCGATAAATTCGTAGGGGATGTATTTGTAGAGCCGATCCGGCGGATTGGCCCGCATTTCCCCCTCGCTGGGGGCCACGATGAACGGGTGGCCGTTTTGCCTGGCCCACCAAGCCGCGAAAGAGTCAAAATAGGCGTTGATCGGCGTTCGTTCCTCTAGGACGCTGCCGGGCGGGTCATAAAAAGAGTCAAAGGGGTCGCCGGTAATAACGGCCACGCTTTCCGGCAGGAAAACGTTCTCCTTGGGGCTTTTGGCAAACAGGGCCTCGTCATACATGAAAGCGTCGTCCCCGATCGAGGCCAGGCGCGAGTCCGGGGAGATGGCGATCCAGGTCAGGCCGCCCCAAAAAGCGCTCGGCCCCACGGTTTCTACGCTGTCCGGCAGCGCGATCCCGGTCAGGCCGCTGGCGAAGAAAGCGCCTTCCCCGATCTGGCGCAGACTTCCGGGCAGGTCTATCGCCGTCATCGGCACGTTTTCAAAGGCGAACATGTCAATAAGTTCCAGCGAAGACGGCGCCTCAAACGCGGCGCTGGTCAAACCGGAATCGAGGAAAGCGCTCTCGCCGATCTCCGTCACGCTCGCTGGGATCGTGATTTCCGTCAGACCGTCGCAGTGGGCAAAGGCCATCTCGCCGATTTTATCCAATTCGGAGCCCTCCGCGAAAACGACGCGCGTCAGGTTGGCGCCGTAAAAAGCGTGGCTGACAATGGAGGTTACCGCCGCGGGAATGACTATTTCCGTGAGACCGGTCCCGGTAAAAGCGCCGTCGTCGAAATCCGAAAACGTGTAATCGCCCTCGTCGTCTCGCTCCGTCTCCGGGTAGCCGATGGAGAGAACCGTTTCCGGCACGGTGAAGGACGTCAGGTCGGACATATGGCGAAAAGCCCCCAGTCCGATGCGGGTGACGGTCAGGCCCTTCTCCTCGATCAGCGCAATGCCGGCGGCCACAGCCGCGTTCGCGTCCCCGCTCAAATTGGCGGAGTCATAGCCGGTGATCGTCACGGTTCCTTCCCCGTCCGCGTTGCGCTCGATCTCCAGCAGGCCGGCGTAGGCGGAAACTTCAAGGACGACCCGCGGCAGCGTCACGTCGTCGTCTATCGTGTAGATATGGTTTTCCCCCGTCAGGGCAAAGAGGGGAGAAAAGCGTAGGTCGCGCCGGGCTGCAGCGGATCGTACGCCGCCGGGGCGATTTCCGCGTAATCCGTGCCAGATCTGTTTTTTCAATGTAAATCTCTCCTCACTTTTTGATTTTCCCTGAGCGAGCGGCGGTCCCCTCATTCCCGGATATACCAGAACGGCGGGTGGATTTATAATGTAACATTTTATCTAAGCGGTCACAAAAACGCAATATTTTGTTTTGTGAAAAATTTCTTTAGCAGTGCAAATATTTTGACGGTTTTTCTCACTGACATTGTTTTCCGCTTTTAAAATTGCTATAATACCTATATCGGCGGTCACGCCCGATAATCGCGGCGGGAAAGGAGTGGATAAACTGTAGGTTCGCATTTTGGATAGAAAAACCACGAAATCCAAGTTCGCATTTTGGATAGAAACAACCGTAAAACGCAGAACAGGCAAGGAGTGCAGGCGTTTTGGCACAAACGAAAAAGGTTCGTCTATACGGGAGTTATGTGCCATTTGGGCAGAAATTGTAAAATGTATAAAAAATCATACACAAAAACCCCTTGAAAAAAATATCGACATATAGTATTATAATAAATGTGGAGGAAATAATATGTATGCAATAAAGGCAATTTATGACGGTGGCTATTTTAAACCCGAGGAACCTGTTCCCGTAAAAGAGAAATATGAAGTGATAATAACTTTTACAAAGCCAATTAATACGTCACAAGAAGAAATATTAAAATATTTTAATACATGGGATGATGAAGATGTGAAAATAATGGATGAAATTATTGAGGAAAGGGCAAATTTTTCTCTAAACAGGGATGAAATATGATATTTTTTGATACAAATATTTTGTCATACTATTTTAATGGAAATATTAAAGTAAAGGAAAAAATAGTAGAATCGTTGAGTAACAAGGAAATAATTTGTTTAACGGCAATAAATGTTTATGAAATTTTGAAAGGATTTAGGTGGCGCGAAAACAAAAGGAAAGAAGAATTATTTAAAGACTTTATAAAGAAAGTAACGGTTTACACGGTAGATGATGAAGTAGTAAATATAGCTTCTGATATATATGCAGATTTAAGAAAAAATGGTAAGACAGTTGGCGATGCGGATATATTAATTGCCGCAATTGTGATTAGTAACAATGGAGCATTAATAACAAATAATGTAAAACATTATGCAGATATAAAGCAATTGGAATTGAATAATTGGGCATAGAAAAAGTGTAAAAACCCAAACGGCACATAACAGGCCTGTTTACGCTTCGCCGCCAGTAGGCGGCTCGGCCTCCGCAACGGCTAAGTCATTCCGCTGCGCTCCATTCTCACAGCTCACTCCACCCACATTTTGTCGGCCCTGGTCTTTGCTAAATAAATAGGAAAGACAAAAAATAATAGTACGAGGAGGCAATTATGGACGGTTATAAACTGGTAAATTCAAATAAAAATTATCCTTTCTGGAATGACGGTAAAAAGGTTTATTTTCTTGTACATGAAATTAAAAATGCCGATTTAGATTCATTTATAATATATGATGAAGATATTCCTTGGGCAAAAGACAAAAAAACCGTCTATTGTCAATCAAGTATTTTTAGAAATGCCGATAAAGACACTTTTGAAGCATTAAATTATAGTTTTGCAAAAGATAAATTAAATGTCTGGACAACGAACGGAAAAATAGACAATGTTGACATAAAAACATTTGTAGTATGTGATAGCGGAAAAGTACATATTAAAGATACTACATTAGACGGAAAGTTATTTAAAATAATTCGTCCAATGGGTTATGGAAAAGATAAAAACAATGTATATTATTATAATGGCAATGATGTAAAGGCATATAAACCAAAAATAGTTAGTGGTGCATTACCTGATACGTTTGTTTCAATGAATGATGGAAATTTTGGATATGACGAAAATTCGGTTTATTATCGAAATAAAAATTAAAAATGGAACTAGAAAATAGTGTGTGGCGCGACTGCACATAACAGGGCGCCGGATCAATCCAGGCCGCTGAAGGAGGGATAGGCCTTTTCGCCGTGTTCGGCGATATCCAGCCCGCGCAGCTCATCCTCGTGGTCCACCCGCATCTTGCCGAACAATCTGGTGATCCCGGCGCAGATCAGCGTGCCGGCGACGGCGTAGAGGATCGCGACGCCCACACCGGCGAGATTGCGGAAAAACTGCTCCGCGCCGCCGTAGAAAAGCCCGGCGGGCGCCGCGTTGACGGCGGGATTGGCGAATATTCCCGTCATGATCCCGCCGAAGATTCCGCCCAAACCGTGGCAGCCGAAGGCGTCCAGGGTGTCGTCGATCTTTAGGATCCTTTTCACCAGATACATCCCGTAGAAACAGAAGGGACTGGCGCACAAACCGATGACCAGCGCCGCCCACACCGAGACGAATCCCGCCGCCGGGGTGACGGCGACTAGGCCGACGATGGCCGCGGTGCACAGCCCGATAATGGTCGGTTTGCCGCTTTTGACCACATCGATGATCATCCATGACAGCACCGCCGCGCCGGACGCGGCCGCCGTCGTCATGAAGACGTGCCCCGTCCAGGCGGAAGCTTCCAAGGCGCAGCCGCCGTTGAACCCGAACCAGCCGATCCAAACGATGCTCGCGCCCAGCACGACCAAAGGGATATTATGGACGTTATAGGCCTTATGCTCAAATCCCCGCCGTTTGCCCAGCAATATGCACAGCACCAAACCGGAAACGCCCGAGCTGATGTGGATGGCGTCGCCGCCCGCAAAATCCAGCGCCCCCAGCCAGCCGGACCCGATCAGCCCGCCCTCGCCCCAAACCATATGGAACATGGGATACAGGACCACGAGGCTCCAAAGTCCGGTAAAAATAAACAGAGCCTTGAATTTCATGCGCCCGGAAACCGAGCCGGCGATGATGACCGGGGTGATAACGGCAAAAGCCATCAGGAAAACGACGTAAACCATAGAGGGGACCGTCGCCAGATCAGGCGAGGGGTCGGCATAGTTCAGCCCGCTGAGGAAAAAATGGTTCAACCCGCCGAGGACCCCGCCGGTATTGCCGCCAAAGCACATGGTATAGCCGAAGGCGATCCACATAACAACGCCGAGCCCCATGTTGAACGCGACGTTCATCATATTGCTGACCATGTTTTTTCGCCGCTCCAGCCCGCCGTAGAACAGCGCGAGCCCTGGCGTCATAAAAATGACCAGTACCGTGCAGATCAGCAAAAAAGCAGTGTCCGCGTAATTCATGATTTTTCTCCTCGCATAAATCTGAGTGTTCAGAGGTCCTTGATCGAACAATTTGAATTATAACGGGCAGCTGAGGGCCATCAAGGCACAGTTGGCGCGTTTTTTTTGTGACAGTGCCCACTCGAATTTACTTATAAAAATTTGTCGCTCCAATTCGCAAAAATACCTTGAATTCACCGGTTTTTTCTGGTATGCTATGCTCACCTAAGGGACTGTTTGGAAATAAAGTGGTCAGTTGACGACGGAATTTCGCGTCCTGGGAAGACGCCAGGTTTCGCTAATACTGGTGGTATTCGCGGAACCTGGCAACGCAGTCAGGGCGCGAAAGATCAAGTCAAATGGCTGCTTTATTTTTAAACTTGACTTTGACGGCAAAAACGGTTTTTTAGTATAACAATGCGGACTTTCCAAGGGTCCCTGGCCCGAAAACGAAAAAATTCCGCGAAATGTGGTGCCGCGTATGTGAAAAA
>JAISAH010000021.1 GCA_031266805.1 Gracilibacteraceae bacterium | reverse complement strand
CAGTCTTTGAAGCTCTGGATTCTTTCCAATATGCTGCCGGCCATAGTCTTACCTCCATAATCCGCCGAGGACTTCCTCGGCTGCCTGTTGTACGCGCTCATCCCGTTCGCCTTTCAGGGATACCAGAACCGAAAGCGGGTCTGCCACGCTCT
The DNA here is from genome assembly GCA_031266805.1 of Gracilibacteraceae bacterium. Lineage (GTDB taxonomy): Bacteria > Bacillota > Desulfitobacteriia > Desulfitobacteriales > Syntrophobotulaceae > JAIRRL01. The sequence continues at coordinate 10,415 of JAISAH010000021.1, read as the reverse complement.
TGTCCTTAGAGAGCAGCGACGGGGCGTATTTCCATATCTCTACCCGCACCTGCTTTTCTCTATCTGACAGCGCATTTTCCCCAATGAGTTTATCCGTCCTGCTGTGATAGGCGCAGGTCGGCACGTTGTCATCGGCAAGCATGGTCATCCGTGACAATGCGCTGATTCCGGCTAATGGCAGATTTTCGGTTTTTTCGCCGCCGCCTACATAGAGAATCTCTTTCACCGGGTCAAGCAGGTAGGATCCCGCCGCCTCGTACAACGCCCGATGATTCGTCTTGCCGTGGATGACCACGGAAACGCCGTCCTTGTCCACATCGAACAGCTTCATCTTCTGAAGCTGACGCACGGCGCGGGTTATCTGCATTGCGGACAAACCGAGTTTCTCCGTCAGCTTTCCGGGGTACATTTTGCCGCTGTCTTGATAAAGGTACGCGAACAGCAACATCTGCGCCGAAGGCATCAGCTTTTCTCTTGGGTTCGGCTCGGCGTACAATTTATCCTGCAAGACTACGCCCATAAAGGGGAGGTATATCTGCTCCTTTGCGACAAAAGGGATTCTTGCCGCAATCAACGCCTTGCGCCTTTCTGCGGAAAGAGCGTCCGTTTTCAGCACCACAGGCAACGATTCTGCCTCGCGCACCCGCTCGAAGTTGCGAGCGACAGCCTGGACTGTCGGTATCCCGTTCCGCGGTTCGGCAAACAGGCAGGCTGTGCCATCCAAAGTCACCTTGCGGAAATCGTAGGTTTCTTCTAAGATATATGGCAAGCTTCCCGCACCCGCCCAAGGCGCGGAAGTCACATCCACGCCGAGAGCATCGGTCAGGTTCAGCATTTAAATCACCTCCGCGATAAATTTATCTTATTATAACTACGAGAAGTTAAAATGTCAATATCGGAGTTAAAATATGTTGCCGCACTGGTCGCACACCGCACACCAACAGCACCTAAATTTTTGACAAAACAGCACCTGTATGATATCCTGATAATTAAGGAAATAAAATGGAGGTATAGGCTATGCTGGTTGCGTTGTCAGACTTAAAGGTCAATGTCGGGCGATACGTTGATTTAGCCAAAACGGAGGCCGTGATAATCACTAAATACGGCAAGCCCGCCGCTAAGATCGTCCGGTTTGATAATGAACCGTGGTACTTGAAGCGTATGCCGGAAAAAATTACGTCAATTGAACAGCTGTTTGGAACTCTCCCAAACGATATTGACCTCGATGATGTCAGAACGGAGAGACTGTCACAGTGAAAGCCCTGCTTGACACCAACGTAATGCTACAATACTGAACAGGGAGGGGTGGCGCCCGTGACAAAGCTCAAGTACACATTTAAAAACGATACGCTGTTCAAAATGCTGTTCGTGCAATACCCAGATCTGCTGAAAAGGCTCGTCGCGGAATTGCTGGGCAGCTGGTCGATTTGGAGATCCAGGTTCTGGACGAGGGGGATTTCCCCGAAAGGACTCTGTTTTATTGGGCGCGGGAATATTCGTCCGCGCTCCCCGCGGGCGGGAAGTATCACGAATTGCCGCGAGTGGTCATAATAAGCATCGTGGCGTTCAATCTGTTTGACTGCGAGGAATACCACTCAGAATTTCAGCCTCTTGAAGTCACTCGCCACACGCCGCTGACGGACAGACAAAGCCTGCACTATTTTGAGTTGCCGAAACTGCCGGAGGTCGTCAGCGCCGACGACGAGTTGAAGCTGTGGCTTTCGCTGTTCAAGGCGGAAACGGAAGAAGATTTAGAGAAAATTGAAGGATCGGAGGTGTCAGTGATGCAACAAGCGATAAAAGCGTACCGCAGCATAACGGCGACGTCAGAGTTCCAAGAGAAGGAGCGCTTGTACGCCAAAGCCCGCCATGACGAAGCGCAGGCCCTGTATCACGCCGAAATGGTCGGCGAGAAGCGCGGCGAAGAGCGCGGCGAGGAACGCGAACGCGCCAAATGGCAAAGTATGGTTGCTGATAAAGACGCAGAGATTACGCGGCTCCGCGCCATGCTTGAAGAGACCTCCAAATGATATCGCCCTCGATGATGTCAGAACGCCTTGCGCCCGCAGGCTGAGGTGAAACAAATTATGGATACGAAACTGACAAATCCCGAACAGGCGTTGTTTAAGGAAGTTTCCGCACTGATTGAGCAGACACGCCGCAACCTTTACGCACAGGCGGATAGCGCGACTGTTTTGCTGTTCTGGCGAATCGGCGGCGTTATCAACGGTGATATTTTGAGAAACAAACGCGCCAATTACGGAAAACAAATTGTGTCGGCACTGGCGACACAATTAACAGAACGTTACGGCAGCAGTTTTGAAGTGAGAAATTTGCGCCGCATGATGCAATTTGCGGAACAATATACTGACATTGAAATTGTGTCGGCACTGCCGACACAATTAAGCTGGTCGCATTTCGTTGAAATTTTACCGCTTAAATCGCAGGAAGCAAAATTATATTATCTGAACGAAGCCGCGACGCGACAACTCGGCACGCGGGCTTTGCGAAAACTTATTTCCCGTAAAACATTTGAGCGTAAAGAAATTGCCAATGCCCAACTTACGGCGATCTCGCAGATACCGTTTGATACCTTCAGAGATCCTTATCTGTTCGATGTACTGGGAATAAAGGGCGCATATCTGGAAGCCGATTTGGAAACTGCTATTTTGAGGGAACTGGAGCAATTCATCCTTGAATTTGGCAAGGGTTTTGCGTTTGTTGACCGCCAGAAGCGAATGATAATCGACGGCGAGGATCACTATTTGGATTTATTGTTTTTCCACCGTATCCTAAAAAGACTGGTTGCGATTGAGTTAAAAATTGGAAAATTTCAGGCCAGTCATAAAGGACAAATGGAAATGTACCTCGGCTGGTTGAACAGATATGAGAGGCAGGAGGGTGAGAACACGCCCATTGGTCTTATCCTCTGCGCCGAAGCCAGCCGAGAGAAAATCGAATTGATGAAGCTGGACAGAGACGGTATTTTAGTTGCGGAATACTGGACGGCACTGCCGCCGAAAAAGGAACTGGCAGAGAAAATCCATGCTCTGCTTATTGAGGCGAGAGAGCGCATGGCGCGGCGAAAGCCGATGTTGCCGCCCGGATAATCACTTTTAGTCTGCGAAATTATAAATTATAGAACGGAAAGGAAACCATGTCTGACGCGAAAGTTATTTATACCGTTATAATCAATCAATACGACTGTTTGTTCCCGCCCCTGGCCGATCAGCCGGGCTGGGATCTGATCTGCTTCACGGACGACCCCTCTCTGACCTCCAATATCTGGGATGTGCGGCCCCTGCCGGATCTGCCGGAACTGGGCGAGACGCGGGGCGACCCCGTCCGGCGGGCCCGGCTCGTCAAGATCCTCGCCCACCGCTTCCTGACTGATTACGAATACAGCGTTTACACCGACGCCAACCGCGTTATCCTCGGCGATATGGAGACATTCGTCCAAGGAGGCGCGGATGATTTCGTCTGTCTGGAGGGCGGGGCCACCGACCCCTGCGCCGCAGCGGCGGCGTTTCTGGCGGCGCGGCCCTCAGACGATCCCTGCGCCCTAGAGGATCCGCCTGTCATAGAGGAGGGGGAAGCGGAGCGTCTGCGCTCGCAGATCGAACGCTGGCAAGCGGCGGGCCTGCCCCGCCCCTGCGGCTGCCCCTCCACGGCTCTCTTGGGGCGCCGGCATAACGCGCCCGCCGTCGCCGCCGTCATGGAAGCCTGGGCCCATGAAGTCCTCACCGGCAGCGCCTGGGACGAGTTCGCTCTGCCCTACGCCTGTTTCCGCGTCCAGGGCGAACCCGCGGATTTCTCCCCGCCCTGGACGGAGCGCCTCAGCCCTTTCCCCGCCCCGGAGCATCTGCTCTCCCCGGCGGAGGAACTGGCGGCGCGGATGCCGCACCGCGCCCGGCTGGACGGGAACAGGGCCTGGCAGCCGCGCGTCTATCCCCTGAACCCGCCGCCCTCCGGCGGTCCCTATGAGGGCTATCCTCTGCTCCTGACTATAGGCGTACCCGTCTCCAACCAGATCGGCACCATCCGCCGCTGCTTGGAGGGGATCCGGCCCTTGCTGGACGGTCTGCCGGCGGAACTCGTCGTTGTGGACACCGGTTCCACGGACGGCACGGTCGAGGTCTGCCGCGAGTACGGGGCCCGGGTGCTGGACTTCCCTTGGGTTGACGACATGTCCGCCGCCCGCAACACGGCCATCCGGGCGGCCCGCGGCCTCTGGTACATGTCCATCGACGACGACGAGTGGTTTGAGGATGTGGAGCCTATCTTGGATTTTTTCCGCTCGGGTCGCCATGCCGATTATGATTACGCATCCTATATCCAGCACAACTATATGGTGCAGTCCATGAAGGAGGGGGAGGATTTTCCCACGCCGCGTCTGGCGAAAATGCGTTCGAATTTGCATTTTCACGGCCGCATCCATGACACATATGATAGCGGCATAATAAAGGATGTTCGGACATGTCACATTCGTGCCGTCGCCCATCATCTGGGCTTCGCCCATATTGACGAATGGAGCCGGCGGCGCAAGACAGCGCGAAATATTCAAGGCTTGCGTCAAGACATGTCTCAATACCCAACTGACTCCCGCTTCGGTTTTCAAATGTTCCGCGAGATGAGCATCATTCGTGATTATCCGCAAGCTATGCGCTTGGCCTATTGGGTAATGGCAGGCGAACGAGGAGCAGAGGGCAGCGATATATGGCGGCATATGAGCATCGGTCAACTGACGCTTATGCTTTTTGACGGCAACTGGCACCGGGAGCTTGTGCAATTTGCCGAGCGCTGGCTGGTATGGGAGACATATAATCCTCTTTCCCAATGCGCGCTTTTGCGGGTCATGTTGTTTGCGCAGACTCGTTTGGGTGAGTATAAGCACGCCAATCTCCGCGGTTTGCACTATCTGGAGATTCGCCGCGAGTTGCTCGCCCTGCCGGAATGGGAGGCGGAAAGAGGTCCGCTGCTTGGCGAACTGTTTATAGATGGCGTCAAGCCTAAGATGTACCGGGAAGTTTTGCGCCGCATGATCAAGAACTACCGTCTGCTGCGGGATCATGATACGGCGGACCTGCTCCTAGCCAATGAGGAGATGCTGGGACTGTTCTGCGAGGAACTCGCTTATCGGGAGACGACGCTGGACTATCTGTATCAGAACCGGCGCTGGCCCGCTTGGCGGCTGATGCTCACTTATTACCGCCGCGCCGGGCGGACGGACGGAGTGCATTTCCTACTCGCCGCCTTGGCGGAATGGGTACAGGCGGAGGATTACCCGGAGGCGCTCCGGCTCGTCAAGGACAGCGGGATCAAGCCGCTTGGCTTCATGGCCTTTATGGATCTGCGCCTGGGCGCCGGTTCCGATGAGGCGGCGGTCGCTTATCAGCCGGCGCGGGAATTTGCCGCCGGGCTGGAGGGCGAGGCCCGTTACCGTTGTCAGTACGCCTTACTGCGGGAGGTTTTTCGTCTCGGTCTCGACCCCGCGCCCGCCGTCGCCCTGATGGATATCCCGGCGATTGATTATATCTTTGTTCGCTTGGAGAGAGATGTGAACGGCCCCCGCGACCTGTGGGAGCGGTTGCTGACCTGGCGGGCGGATATCGGCCCTGCCGACGGGGCGATGGAACGCTATCTGGCCCTGCGGGTGAGCGAAGTCCTGTTCATCAAGACCAGAATATCGGCCCAGCTGGACACGGATATCCTGACGGATTATCTGGAACGGCGCCGGCAGTGGGAGAGCGAGCTCTACGCCCCCGGTCTTCTGGTAGGCGGCGGCGACCCGCGTCTGCCCCCGGCTTTGCGCGCCACTTGTCAAATGTTGGAAGTGATCCGTCTCTGGCGGGAGGCCGATTACGCCGGCGCTCTGCGGGCGCTGAAGACGGCGGCTCTTCTAGCGGAAGCGTTCAAGGAAACGGCGGAAACGCTGGCGGGGCGCGTCACGGCGGATTTCGAGCGCGAGCAACGGGCTTGGGAAGACGAGCGCTCAAGGAGGGAAGCGGAGTTCCATCTGCTGCTGCGGGATATCAAGCCGCGGGCGGAGGGGCTTATCGCCCTAGGACGCGCCGGGGAAGCGCTGGACATCCTCCGGCAGCTGGAAACTCTGGCCCCAGAGGACGCGGAGATCAAAGCTCTGATACGAAGGGGCATGGATTCCGGCATGAAGCCGGAATGACGTTTGTTGAAAGAGAGTATGCGATGTAATGTCCGTCATCTATATTATTTGTCCCGCCCGCGCCTATACGGGCGGACCCGAACTTTTGCACCAGCTGTGCTATAAATTGCGCCAATACGGCTACGATAGCCGGATGATCTATGTTGACATCCCCGATATTGGCATCCCCGGTTCCCCCATGATCCACCCGAATTTGGCCAAATACGGCAACCCCGTAAGCCAGGAATTTGCGGACGCTCCCGAGAATATCGTGGTGGCGCCGGAAACTCTCCCGTGGCTGTTGGAATCGGCGACGCGCGGCGTTTCCGTGCTATGGTGGCTCAGCGTGGACAACTATTCTAAGAGCGTGGCAGTGTTAGCCTACCCCCATGAAAAGCTGCTTGAAAACCCGCGCCTCGTGCATTTTGTCCAGTCGGAATACGCGCGGGATTTTGTGGAGAACACCTTGGGAGTGGAGGCAAAAAAGGTATGTTATCTGGCCGATTATCTGCGCGAGGAGTATTTTCTGCCGCCCGATCTCTCCTTCAGCGCCTCCGCGCGGCTTCCCTTCGTCCTGCTCAACCCCCAAAAAGGCGTCGAGTTTACCAACAAGCTGCTCCAGACCGCGGCAAAAAACAACTCACATTCCATTAAATGGGTGCCGCTGGCGGGCTATACGCCTGAGCAGATGGCCGTCCTTATGCGAGTCTCCAGCCTGTACATCGACTTTGGCCCCCATCCGGGCATGGACCGTATCCCCCGGGAGGCGGCGGCCTGCGGCTGCTGTGTCGTCACCGGCAGAGACGGCTCGGCCGCCTATGCCGCGGACGTCCCCATCCCGGACATGTACAAGATCGACGCCGCCGAGGAGAACATTCCCCGGATCCTCGACCTGATATACCATATTGTCGCCGATTACGACCGGCATATCGGCGCTTTCGCGCCCTACCGGCAGTTCGTCGCGGCGCAGGAGGCCCGGTTCGAAAAAGATATGCTCGCCGCTTTTTCGCCGCTGGCGGGGCCGCCGCCCATCCCGTTCGACGCGGCGAACCTGAGGGAGAAGACAGAGGCCTGTTTTACCGCCGCGGGTGGGCTCTGCGCCACCATTGCTGAGGGGATGACCTACGCGGAGCGGGCTTTTGCCGACCGGCGCCCGGACCAGTCCCGGGAGATGGCGGAGCTGGTAGACGAAGCCCTGCTTGCCGTGACCAAGGCCAACCGGCGCCTTTCCCTCCTGCTGCGGAAAGCCCAAACCATGGACGAGGCATGAGCGTGAAACGGGCTATTGTCGTCGGGGCGGGGTTTGCGGGCGCGACAGCCGCCCGCCTGCTGGCGGAAAAAGGCTATGAGGTCGCCGTGTTGGAACGGCGTAGCGCGGCAGGCGGGGGAAGCAACGAGACCCTGCGGCCCAACGGGATCGTCGCCCAGCGGTACGGGCCGCACATTTTCCACACAAAAAACGAGGCGGTCTTCCGTTTCCTCAGCCGGTTTTGCGTCTGGCGCCCGCACGAACACCGGGTGCTGGGGTCCGTTCGCGGGGCGCTCGTCCCCATCCCGTTCAACTTCCGCTCCATCGAACTGCTTTTCCCGCCGGCTGAGAGCGAGGCGCTGAAGAGCGCGCTGCGGCGGTATTACCCCGCGGATGCTAGGGCGCCGGTCCTGGCGCTCATGACGCACGAAAGCGCTATGGTGAAAAAGCTGGGCGAGTTCGTGATGGAGTACGTTTTTTTGCGCTACACCGCCAAGCAGTGGGGCATTCCCCCGAACCAGGTGGACCGTTCGGTCCTCGACCGGGTACCCGTCGTCATGGGCTACCGGGACACCTATTTTGACGACCCTATTCAGATGATGCCCTGGGAGGGTTTTAACGCCCTGTTCGCGAACATGCTGCGTCATCCCGGCATCCGGCTGGAACTGGCGCTGGCCGAGCGGGACGGCATCCGGTTGGACGCGGAAAAAGGGCGCGTACTCTGGCGAGGCGCCCCGTTTGACGGCCCGGTGATCTACACCGGCAATGTCGACGCCCTGCTGGACTGCCGGTTCGGCCGCCTGCCTTACCGCGCCGTCCGCTTTGAGTTCGAGGACCTGCCTCTGGACAGCTACCAGCCGGCGGCGGTGGTGAACTATCCCAATGACTGGGAGTTCACCCGCATCACCGAGTTCAAAAAGATCACCGGGCAGCAGGCGGCCGGCGCCACATGCGTCCTGCGCGAATACCCCACCGACTCAGATCGGCATGAGCCCTGCTACCCCGTGGAAAACCCCGCTAACCGCGCCCTGTATGACCGCTATACGCGGGAGATGAGGCGGTACCCCAACATCGTTTTGTGCGGCCGTCTGGCCGAATACCGCTACTACAACATGGATCAGGCGGTGGCCAGCGCCATGGATAAGGTCGCCGCGATTGACTGATTAGGTTTGGCAAAACAAACTTCGTCAGACTCACTCTTTTTTTCCTAAATATGTAAAAAAGAGCTTTTCTTTCTTCTGGTTCTATGTTATACTTACAGAGCAAAGGCTGTTCGCTTGGCGGTCTCGGCCATCCCCGAAAGGGGGTGGTGAACGTGAAGTTTACACTTACAGAGGTTCTTCTGCTGGGTAACTTCGTCGTGTTGCTGCTCGACCTGATTAGGCACTGGTAGCAAAGAGAAACCGCCTTAATTGTTAGGCGGTTTCTCTTGTCCCGCATAATGGGCTGAGACGCCGTCCCAAAGCGTTCAGTCCTTTGCTTTTTATTTTACCGCCGTTTTATTCAGTTGTCAACAAGTTTTGACCAGCCGACCAGCCGTCCCGCAAAATAAGCTGATTTGTAGGAGACGTAACCAATCGGGGATTTTGTCTTGACAACGGGCGCACAATGGGTATATAATGGACATATACTGATTTGGAGGTGTGTTATGGCGGAGACAAGATTAAGCGTTCGCATAGACAGCGTGACAAAACGGAGCGCGGAATCCGTGTTTAACGCGCTCGGAATGACTATGAGTACGGGTATCAATATCTTCCTTACCCGCGTTGCTCAGAGCAGATCAATTCCGTTCGCGCTTGAACTTACGGACGACCCTCTTGATGTACAAATGCGAAAAGCGGCGAGCGCGAGCGTGGGCAATTCTATTCGGCTGAACGCGCCAATCGCGTTGTTTGACGATGAGCAAAATCGTCCCTACCTTGAATACCCGGACGGAAAAAGGTCCTATGAACTCGACTGACTCTCCACGCATACTGGTGTTCGCGGGTCCGAACGGTTCCGGCAAAAGTTCCGTCACGTCGGCGTGGGAGACTGCCGGGCTGTATATAAACGCCGACGACATCAAAGCAAAGCGCGGCGCGTCTGATTTGGACGCGGCGCGGGAGGCGGAGCGCCTGCGTGAGCTTTGCCTTGCGCAGCGCCGTTCTTTTACCTTTGAGACCGTGCTGTCAACGCCTCGCAATCTCGATTTACTTGCGAGGGCAAAGACAGAGGGCTATCGGATAGAGGGCGTGTTTGTGCTTACGGCAAGCGCGGAGCTAAACGTGTTCCGCGTTCGCAGCCGCGAGCTTTCCGGGGGGCACAGTGTTCCGCCCGATAAGATTCGCAGCCGCTACGCGAAATCGCTCGCCAATATTCCCCGGCTTATGGACCTGTGCGACACTCTCCGCATAGTCGATAACACTAATGAGCCGACCCTAATTTACAGCAAAGACGCGCTTGGCGAGCAGATCAAACCAAACCGTTATTGGTCCGCCTCGGCTATTTCACGACTTATAAAGACAGATAATCGAGGGTAGGGGTTCAAGATTTTGAACCCCTACAAAAACGAAAAATGAAATAGGATATCCGAATTGACATTTTTCGACATGTTATGGTATATTTTCACCCAATCGAATGGAGGCGTATATCCATGAAAACTTATTACAATCCGGAAGATCTGGCGCAATTCGGCAATATGGGCGAGGACGCCCCGGAGCTATGGGACAAGTTTATGGGGTATTATGGGAAAGTGTTTGAGGAAGGCGCGCTGACGGCGCGCGAGAAAGCCCTGATCGCTTTTGCCGTGGCCCATGCCGTCCAATGCCCCTATTGCATTGATTCCTACACCCAGACCCTTTTGCAGATGGGCGTGAATCAGGAACAGATGATTGAGGCCATTCACGCGGCCGCGGCGATCCGGGGCGGCGCTACCCTCGCCCATGGAATGCAAGCGAAAAACGTCATCAAGAAGCTTGAGATATAAAACGCCATGGATACTGCATATTTAGCGCGGCTGGAAGATTT
>JAISAH010000061.1 GCA_031266805.1 Gracilibacteraceae bacterium | reverse complement strand
ATCCGACTTCAAATATACGAGGAAACAAAAGGGTTGACCCCTGCCCAACGTGCGGAGCGAACAAACAAAATCGCAGAAGCCGCCGCGAAAAAATACGGCTTCAAAATTGTCGAGAATGCAACAGAGCGAACGACTTAAGATTCTATATAACAAACCCGCCGTTCGGGCTGAGTATCTGTCCGGTGATAAAGGCGGCCGCGGGCGATGCGAGAAAAATCACCGCCGCCGCCACGTCTTCCGGCCGCCCCAAAACGCCGAGCGGGGTCGCCTCGCGCAGAGCGGCCCGGGCCGCTTCGTCCAGCCCGGAGTTCATCTTCGTGTCTATGACGCCGGGGGCGACGCAGTTGACGCGGATGCCGGCGGGACCGAGCTCTTTGGCCAGGGATTTGGTCAAAGCAATCAAGGCGCCCTTGCTGGCGGCGTAGGCGGCCTCGCAGGAAGCGCCGGTCAGGCCCCAGACGGAGGAAATATAGATGATTTGTCCTTGCCCGCTCCGCGTCATGGCCGGGATCACCGCTTGCGAGGCGAGAAAAGCCGCCCGCGTGTTTAAGGCGAACAGATGATCCCATTCCGCCGCGGTCATCTCCGTCAAGAGCCCCTGCCAGGCGGCGCCGGCGCTGCTCACCAGCACATCCACTTCGCCAAAAGCGGCCTCCGCCCCGGCCGCCAGGGCGGCGACCTCCTCCGGGCGCGTCAGATCCGCCGCCAGCGCCGCGACTCGCCCGCCGCCCGCCGCTCGCCAGGCCGGCAGCAGCGCCTCTATATCCGCCCGCCAATAATGGGCGGTCACATTATCCCCCTGCCGCAAAAAAGCCGTGACCAAAGCGGCGCCGATCCCGCCGGAAGCCCCCGTGACGAGGACGCTGCGCGGACGCTCGCTCACCGGCCCTCCCGCAGCAGACGGGCCGCTTCTTTCGCGTGATAGGTGATCACCATGTCGGCGCCGGCCCGTTTCATCGCCAGCAGATTTTCCAGCATCACGCGCTCCGCGTCCAGCCAACCGAGCCGCCCCGCCGCTTTGAGCATGGCGTACTCGCCGCTGACGTTATAGGCGGCCAGAGGCAGCACCGTATATTCCCGCGCCGCCCGCACGATGTCCAGATAGGCGAGCGCCGGTTTCACTATGAGCATATCCGCGCCTTCCGCCGTATCCACCGCGATCTTCCGCAGCGCCTCCCGCGCGTTGCCCGGGTCCATCTGATATGTCCGGCGGTCGCCGAATTGCGGGGCGCCGTCCGCCGCTTCGCGAAAAGGCCCGTAATAAGCGGAGGCGTATTTCACGCTATAGGCCATCAGGGCCGTGTCGGCAAAACCGTCGCCGTCCAGGGCCGTCCGGATGGCGGCCACCCGCCCGTCCATCATATCCGAGGGCGCGACGACGTCGGCGCCGGCCGCGGCGTGACTGAGCGCCGTCCGGGCCAGCAGGGGCAAAGTCTCGTCGTTCAGGATCTCCGCGCCGCGCGTGAGGCCGCAATGCCCGTGGCTCGTATACTCGCACAGACAAACGTCGGTTATGACCAGCATCTCCGGCCGCAGGGCCTTGATCCGGCGCACGGCTTGCTGGACGACGCCGTCTTCGGCCCAGGCGCCGGAACCCAGCTCATCCTTGGCGGCCGGCAGCCCGAACAGCAGGACCGCTCGCAGGCCCAGCGCCGTCAGTTCGTCCAACTCCTCCTCCAGGCGATCCGCGCCGTAACGGTAGATCCCCGGCATGGAAATTATTTCCTCGCGGGCGCCGGCCCGCGCCGTGATAAAAAGCGGGTAGATAAAATCCCGCGCGTCCAGCTCCGTTTCCCGGACCAGATCCCGCAGCGCCTCCGAGCGACGCAGTCTTCGCGTTCTGATCATATTTTTATTCCCTCCTGTGTGACCGCAGTATTACTCAACAATAATTGCTTCGCTTTCAACCGAGTTTATCCGGAGACTTCTTGGGTTTCGGCTCATAATCTATATCATTACGAAGGCACCATATGCGGGCGCGCTCCATCATAGCGCTATCGCGGTAGACATACCACTCGTCAAGCAAGCCAAGCCGCGTCACGGTTTCGCGGAAACGTCTGAAAGCGCCCTTGCCGCGAATAGCGCCATATATCTTGTTTGCAGCTGCAGCAGGCAAGCCTTCTGCGAACTCTTCCATGATATCGTACTCACGCAGTTCGTATTTGTCGGGGAAAGCCACAACATATTCGCGGTCATAGTTTTCGGTGAACGCTCGCGCCGCATCGATCTCGTCTTGCTCGGCGGGATAGACCTCATAATCGTCGCCATCAAGGTAAAACCCGGCAATCGCAAGGTGCCGCCGTTCAAACGAGTATATCTTGCCGTCGCGCTTGTCAACGTAGTAATTCCACCCGTCGCTGTCGTCGATGTTTTCAAAAGCGTCGGCAAGTTCTTTCAGGTTTACCGGCTTCATTCAGGCCTCCATTTCTGCTCTGTGTCCAAGCGTTGATATAGGTATTGTAGCATTTTTAAAGGCGGAATACAACGCAAAAAAGAGGGTGTGCGATTTAGTTGACCTTATGTTTTCTTCATGGTAAAATCATTTTAGGCAATAGTGAATGTTTGTGATAAGGATGCGACTGCGAATGATTTCCTCAACACGCGGCGATTATCATGGGAACAGATCATGGCTGCAAGCGGTAGTCGGAGACAGGGATTGGGTTTTATGCCACACTTCGGCGCTTGAATACTTGGAACTGTTTGTTGGGTATATGGATGAAAAACTGATTGAAGTTTATGCCAAGGAACCCGGAGAGTATGAAAATATCAAATATCGAACTATTGATTCGTTTGACAGCTTGGATGTTGTCAATTTCGGTAAGGTTCGCTGTACCTCTGTAAATCAAACGGTAAACGATATGCTGAACGATTTTGACGATATTGACGAACAATCGCTTGTAGAAGCGTTGGCAACGTATTACTATCTTCATAATGATAGCTTTGATGGCTTGCTAATTGCGCCCAAGAATCAAGCTGTCTTTGATTCTATTCTATCAGAGACTGGACTATGGAATATTACCAGGAGGGATAGTAATGACCGACCAAGAATACCTTATGTATCGGATTATTTGTAAAATATCTGATATAGAAGCCCCAATTGTATTTAAGGGACTGTTTATTTCCAAACAGCGCGTTAATTACAAAGCTCATTTTGCAAGAAAACGACTATACAGCAATAGAAAGACAGACCAACGATATTGACGCCAATTGGATTGGGGAACCGCCGTCTATGGAAGAATTAGCGCAGGTTAATCAAGCGCTTGAAACATTTAGCAACGCATAAACGGTAATGGAAAAGAGCCGGCAAATGAGTAGACGACTACTCGGTTCGCAAGATTGCCCGCAACGCCGCGAAAGGCAGCAGGGCGCCGGAAGCGTCAGTCTCGCACACAAAAGGATATGATGTTTTTTCCGGCCAGATAGAATTTTGTGGGTCATAATAATTGGTAAAATTGGCTTGATCTTGATAAAAGGCGGCGACTTCCGCCAGAAGTTCTTTTTCCGGGCGCGCGCCGGTACTGGGGGCGTCCGCGGGCTGCCGGGCCTGCTCGGCGAGAACCAGTTGAAGATAGTTCGTGAACATCTTCATTCCCCTGTTATAAACATAAGGCAGGCGCTCCGGGCCGCGGGCGGCTAATTGACGGAAAAGGACCATATTATAGTGCACCAGCGAGAGATGGTCGCTGGTACTCCATTGACTGACCAGACTGCCGGGACGCAGTAGATAAAAATAGTGCTGTTCCGGTAAAATCAGTACCCGGTCGCACTGAGACGCCACATCCAGCCAATAGTAATGATCGTCAAACTTGACTTTGACGGTCAAAAAAATGAAAGCTTGAGTTTTCCGGGGGTTCCGGAACTAGAAAATACGCGTACCACTACATTTGCCTATATATGGAAATTTGACCTTCCCATGTA